>SLBZ01000077.1 GCA_007126095.1 Aquisalimonas sp. | reverse complement strand
GTGGCAGCGGGGTGCTGGTGGGGATCATCACGGCAGATGACGTGATCGGCCTGCTGGCGGAGCTGCTCGATGATCTGGCAGCGATGGTCGAACGGCAGCGCGATCTCGAGTTTCGCCGTCGGCCCTCGCGCCCGGGCGTGGACTGATCACGGGACCCGACGCCATGGCCAGTTGCACCGGCAGGGATCCCGTGACGCCTGGTAGCGCGATCCGGGCGCATTGGGAGCACTTTCATCATGACGCCGATATCGGTATCCGTGGTGTCGGGCCGGACCTGGCCTCCGCTTTTCAGCAGGCAGCCATTGCCATGACGGCGGTGATCTGCGAGCCCTCCCGAGTGCGTCCCGTGACCGAGGTGACGTTGGCCTGCGAGGGACCCGACGAGGAGTTCCTGCTGATCAACTGGATCGACTCGCTGGTCTACGCCATGGCGACCCGCCGCATGCTGTTCTCCGGGTTTGACGTCGTGATTGACCATCTGCGGCTGACCGCCCGGGTGTGGGGCGAGCCCATCGATATCGCCCGCCACCAGCCGGCGGTGGAGATCAAGGGTGCCACGCTGACCGGCCTGCGCGTCTGCCGCGATGACGCCGGGGCCTGCGTGGCCGAATGCGTGGTGGATGTCTGAGTATCATGGATACCAATCGACTGATCCGTAAGGGCCCGTGGGAGTGGCACATTGCACCGGAAGGGGGCATGTACGTCCCGGGCGTGCTCTACGCCGACGCGGCGCTGGTGGGAGGCATGGATGACAAGGTCTTCGAACAGGTCACCAACGTTGCCCGCCTGCCCGGCATCGTCAAGGCCTCTTACGCCATGCCCGATGCGCACTGGGGCTATGGCTTTCCCATCGGCGGCGTGGCCGCGTTCGATCCCGAACTGGGCGGGGTGGTCTCCGCAGGCGGTGTGGGGTTCGACATCTCCTGCGGCGTGCGAACGCTGCTGACCGGTGTGGATAGCGAGCAGGTCGAGGCGCACAAGGCGGAACTGGCCGATGCCCTGTTCGCGGCGATTCCGGCCGGCCTGGGTAGCCGCGGCGAGATCCGGCTCGACGAGAACGCCATGGATGCGATGCTGTCCGGTGGCGCCGACTGGGCGGTGCGTTGCGGCTGGGGCGAGGAGAGGGATCTGGAGCGCATCGAGGAACGCGGCATGATGGCCGGAGCGGTGCCTGCCTTCATTTCCGCGGAGGCACGCAAGCGGCAACGCGCCGAAATGGGGACGCTGGGTTCCGGAAACCACTATCTGGAAGTGCAGAGGGTCGCGGAGATCCTTGACGAACCGACGGCCGCGGCCTTCGGCCTGGTCCGGGACGAGGTTGTCATCAGCATCCATTGCGGCTCACGCGGCCTCGGGCACCAGGTCGGCGGCGAGTTTCTCAAGCGCATGGCGCTGGCTGCCCACGAGTACGGCATCTCCCTGCCCGAGCGGGAGCTTGCCTGCGCGCCCATCAACTCCGATCTGGGGCGGGAGTATCTGGGAGCAATGCGGGCGGCCATCAACTGTGCCCTGGCCAACCGCCAGATCATCACCCACCTGACGCGCGAGGTCTGTGCCGGGGTCCTGCCGGCGGCGCGCCTCACGCTGCTGTATGACGTCTCGCACAATACCTGCAAGGAAGAGGTCCACGAGATCGACGGGCAACGCCGCCGCTTGTTCGTCCATCGCAAGGGTGCCACGCGCGCTTTCGGGCCTGGCCATCCAGAGCTCCCCGGTGCGTACTCCGGTACCGGGCAGCCCGTGCTCATCGGCGGGTCCATGGGAACCGCAAGCTACGTGCTCGCCGGCATGTCGACCAGCGAGTCTCTGGCTTTTTCCTCTGCCTGTCATGGCGCAGGTCGGGCCATGAGCCGGCGCCAGGCCACGCGTCACTGGCAGGGGCGGCAGCTCATCGACGACCTGGCCGCGCGCGGGATTGTCATCCGCAGCCCGAGCCCGCGCGGTGTGGCGGAAGAAGCCCCCGGCGCCTACAAGGACGTGAGCGCCGTGGTCGACGCCGCCGAAGGCGCCGGCCTGGCGCGCAAGGTCGCGCGACTGGTGCCGATGGTGTGCATCAAGGGGTGATCCGGCGGAACCGCACCAGGCAGGGCCACGAGGCCGCTCCCATTGACGCGCGTCATGTCGTCGGTATCACGGCTGTGCCTAAGCTGTAGGTGACACGCCATCGTCGATGGAGACACGCCATGCGCCCGGACGTTACCCCCTTCTTCCACGACGACACCAGTACCTGGTCCTACGTCGTTGCCCCTCCGGGGGGCGACAGCGCGATCATCATCGACCCGGTACTCGACTTCGACTACAAGGCAGCCCGCACCTGGACCGAGACGGCGGATACGTTGCTCGCCTTCGTGCGTGAGCACGGCTACCGGGTGGAGTGGATTCTGGAGACACACGCCCATGCGGACCACATCTCTGCCGCCCCCTACCTGAAAAGGGAACTGGGCGCGAAGGTGGCGATCGGCGAGGGTATTCGCCAGGTGCAGGAACGCTTCGTCAAGGTGTTCAATCTGGCCGGTGAGCAGCAGCCCGAAGGAGACGATTTCGACCGGCTGCTCGCAGAAGGCGAGATCATCCATACCGCAGGTCTGGAGGTCAGGGTACTCCACACGCCTGGGCACACGTCGGACAGCAACAGCTTCCTGATCGGGGATGCCGTTTTCGTCGGCGACACGCTGTTTCCACCGGACGTGGGCACTGCACGGGCGGACTTCCCGGGTGGCGACGCCGGCCTGTTGTTCGATTCCATCCGGAAACTGCTGGCATTGCCGGACGACACCCGCATGTTCGTCTGCCACGACTATGTGCCCGAGGGGAGAGCGCCCCGTTGCCAAACCACCGTCGCCGAACAACGCGCAACCAACATTCACGTCGGCGGCGGCCGGTCGCGGGAGGAGTACGTGGTCATGCGCCGCGACCGTGACGCCGGCCTGCCCATGCCGCGACTGATCATCCCCTCGGTCCAGATCAACATGCGCGCCGGCAGACTGCCGCCCGCCGAGGACAATCAGACCCGTTACCTGAAGGTCCCCGTCAACCTGCTCGGCAGGCCCCCGGGGGAGCGCACCGGTCACGACTGAGCCGTGCACCAGCAGGCCTGGCCACGCGAGGAGATGTGCCCGCCCCGGTTACGGGAACGCGTTATTCCAGGCATAAGAATTCTGCTCCTTTTGCCCGGTCTGTTGCTGGCGTTTGCGGTGTCGGCCGACGAGACCCTCAATATGTACGTCTTCGCCAGTGTCGACTGCCCGCACTGCGAGGCTCAGAAACCGTTCCTGCAGAAGCTGGACGCGGATAACGCCCGGCTGCGTATCGAGACATTCGAAGTCCTGCGCACGGACCGGCATCATCAGCGGCTTCGGCACATGGCCGCCGGGCATGGGATTACACCGGGCTCGGTGCCAATGATCTTCGTGGGTGGCCGGGTCTGGGTCGGCGACAGCCCGGTCATCCGGGCCCAGATTACCGCCTGGGTCGACCATTGCCTGCACGTGGCGTCATGCCCGGAGTCGGCCACTCTGGAGCAGCGCCCGGCACCAGAGGTTGAGCCCGATCGCACATCCACGATTGATATTCCCCTGTATGGCCCGGTTGACCTTCATGTGCAGTCCCTGTTGTTCAGCACGGCGCTGATCGCTTTCGTCGATGGTTTCAACCCCTGTTCGCTCTGGGTGCTGACCATCCTGCTGGCCCTGGTGATTCATTCCGGTTCCCGGCTGCGCGTGCTTATCATCGGCGTGACCTTTCTTTCCGTGACCGCCGCCATCTATGGAGTATTCATCAGCGGTGTGTTCGGAATCCTCGGTTATATGCTCTACCTCGGCTGGATCTACTGGTTGGTTGCGGGCTTTGCGCTGGTGTTCGGCCTGGTCAATGTCAAGGACTACTTCTGGTACAAGCGCGGCCTGTCGTTCACCATTGATGACCGACACAAACCCGGCATGTTCAGGCAGATGCGTGGGCTGCTCGGTGAAGGGCGCTCGATTCCTGCATTGGTGTTGGCCACGATCGTGATGGCGGCAGGGATCGCATTGATCGAGCTCCCCTGTACCGCCGGTTTTCCGGTGATCTGGAGCGGCCTGGTCGCTGCCCACGACGTTGACTGGGGCTACTTTGCCCTCCTGCTGGGGCTGTATCTTCTGATCTACCTGGCAATCGAGCTGGTGATCCTTGCCGCTGCGCTGATCACCTTCCGCGTTGAGCGCTTCGAGGAACGGCAGGGACGTGTGTTGAAGCTGGTGGGCGGGCTGATCATGCTGGCGCTTGCTGCCGTTCTGCTGATCAGGCCCGAGTTGATGCAGGATGTTGGCGGCACCCTGGCTGTTTTCCTCGGCGCTCTTGCCGCGGCCGTGCTGCTGATCGTGTTGCACCGATGGGTCCTGCCCGCCATGGGTGTGCGCATCGGAGATGAGTAACCCGACGCTAGTCCATCTTGCCCAACGGCAGAATGTAGAGCGGCGCCTCGCCGTCTTCCAGACGCAGGACTCTGCTGACCTGTGCATCCCAGAAAGCGCCGATGACCACCGTGCCGACGCCGAGTGAGACGCCCTGGAGGTAGACGTTCTGGGCCACGTGTCCGGCCTCCATGTACACGTACCGTTCGGCCCGGCCGCGGTAACGGTCCTCGGTCCGTGCCGTGACGCCCGAGATGACCATGACAACGGGGGCGTCGACGACCTGGCGTTGTCGCAGTGCAGCCCACCGTAGGGCGCTGCGGTGGTCACCGGAAAAGCGCTTCCGCAAGGCATGCTCTTCGGGAAGGTAGCGGTAGACGCCGGTTTCGAGCTCATCCAGGCCATGGATCAGAAGGTCGATCTCGATGGGGAAGGTGGCGCCCGCCGAGGGGGCGGTTCGGTAACCCGGGCCTGGTCGTGTGATGCCCTGGGCCGCCCAGCTCAGCTGCCCGATGGTCTCCAGTTCCAGCGGTACGGACGCATATCTGCGCACCGAGCGACGCGCCTCCAGGGCTTCCTCGACGGATACCGCACCGGTGCGCTGCGGTTCGGGCAGGCGAATGACGTCACCGCTTTGTGCCTGGCCGGGGGCGCCCAGGGCAGCAGCGCATAGCATCACGACCACAGCGCTCGCCAGTCCTGGTCGCATGGCGGTGATCTCCTCGCTCAGACGCTGCCGCCCGTGAGGTCACGCAGCGCCGCCTCGATGATCGTCAGGCCCTCCTCGAGCACATCGTCCTCGATGGTGATCGGCATCAGCGTGCGGATGCTGTTCCCGTAAAGCCCGCAGGGCAGCAGAATCAGGCCCTGCTCCCGGGCCCTGTTGCAGATGGCGCCGGCGAGTTCCGCATCTGGAGTGTGCCGGGCCTTGTCGGGCACCAGCTCGAAGGCGGCCATCGACCCCAGGTTGCGGGCGTTATCCACGCAGTCGAAGGCTTGTTCCCACTCGGAGAAGCGCTTCGCCAGCCTGTCGCCCAGGGCCCGGCTGCGTTCGAGGATGCCTTCCTCCTCGATGACGTCCAGAACCGCCAGCGCGGCGGCGCACGACAGCGGGTTGCCGCTGTAGGTGCCGCCCAGAGAGTTCGGGCCGGAGGAATCCATGGCGTCTGCGCGCCCCACCACGGCGGACAGCGGCATGCCGTCCGCCAGGCTCTTGGCCATGGTCATGAGGTCCGGTTTCACGCCGCTGTGCTCGCAGGCGAACAGCCTGCCGGTGCGGCCGAAGCCGCACTGCACTTCGTCGAACACCAGCATGATGCCGTGCTCGTTGCAGAGTTCGCGCAAGGCCTGCAGGAACGTGGGTGGCGCGATGTAGAAACCACCTTCACCGAGCACCGGCTCGATGACAATGGCCGCGGTGTGATGGGGTGGCAGGTCCGTCTTGAACAGCATCGCCAGTGCGTCCAGCGCCTGCTCCTCGGTGACGCCGTGATAGGGGACGGGGAAGGGCGCGCGGAACACGTCCCCGGGCATGGGCCCGAAGTCGTTCTTGTAG
>SLBZ01000002.1 GCA_007126095.1 Aquisalimonas sp. | reverse complement strand
CGGTACGTGCGCCCGGCGGGCGCAACAGCCTGTGGTCGTCGGCAGCCCGTGGGGCTACTCGACGAAGAGTTCGCTCACCGACTCGTCGTTGCTGATCCGGCGAATGCTCTCCGCCAGCAGCTCGGCGATGCTGACCTGCCGGATCCGCGGACAGGCTTCCGCCTCGTCGCTGAGCGGGATGGAATCGGTGACCACCAGTTCGTCCAGCTCCGAAGCGCCGATCTTGTCGATCGCCTTGCCGGAGAGAACGGGGTGGGTAATGTACGCCACAACCCGCTCGGCGCCATGCTCCTTGAGCGCACGCGCAGCCTGGCAGAGGGTTCCGGCGGTATCCACGATGTCGTCGACGATGATGGCGGTCTTGCCCTTCACGTCGCCGATGATGTGCATGATCTGCGCCTCGTTGGCCTTGGGCCGGCGCTTGTCGATGATGGCGAGGTCGGCGTCCCCGAGCCGCTTGGCCACGGCCCGGGCGCGCACCACGCCGCCTACATCGGGGCTGACCACGACCTTCTCCGGATACACCTGTCGCCAGATATCGCCCAGCAGGATGGGCGAAGCGTAGATGTTGTCCACGGGGATGTTGAAGAATCCCTGGATCTGGTCGGCATGGAGGTCGACCGTGAGCACCCGGTTGATGCCGGAGGCCTGGATCATGTCCGCCACCAGCTTGGCGGAGATCGGCACGCGCTGGGAGCGCGGCCGGCGATCCTGGCGGGCGTAACCGTAATAGGGCACCACCGCCGTGATCCGCGCTGCGGAGGAACGCCGCAGAGCGTCAGCGATGATCAGCAGCTCCATGAGGTTGTCGTTGGTCGGAGCACAGGTGGGCTGGACGATGAAGACGTCCTTGCCGCGCACGTGCTCGTCGATCTCGACGTTGACCTCGCCGTCGCTGAACTGGCTGACCACGGCGTAGCCGGGGCGGATGCGCAGATGCTCGTTGATTGCGGCTGCGAGTTGCGGGTTGGCGTTACCCGCAAAGACCATCATGTGTCCGTTTTCAGTCACGCTGATCCCGCTCGTGTGCGATCCGGAATGGAATGGCTGGGGTGCCAGGATTCGAACCTGGGAATGACGGGATCAAAACCCGTTGCCTTACCGCTTGGCTACACCCCAGAAGTCAGTCGGCTCCAACGTCTTTCGCGGCCATTGCGTCGAGGCGGTCAAGCAATGGCGACCGGTTCAACCCTCGGGCAACGAAGCCACGCCATCCTTCAGCGTTCGCCTGCGCCCAGGCCGCGTCCGCTTCGGCTTTGCTGCCGCACGCCAGGAACACGCATGCGCCCGTTCCCGTCATCCGCGGCTCGCCGAAGGCGGAGAGCGTTTTCATCGCACGGGCAACGACCGGATACCGTCTCCGCACGACCGTTTCGAAATCGTTTCTAGACCCGCCTGAGCGGAAGTCGGCTATTGTGATGGGGGCTGAATTCCTTGTCAATTCCGGCGCCTGAAAGACCGTTGCGGTGCTGACCTGGCATTCGGGTGCCAGCACCGTAAACCATGGCCT
This sequence comes from Aquisalimonas sp., assembly GCA_007126095.1. Lineage (GTDB taxonomy): Bacteria > Pseudomonadota > Gammaproteobacteria > Nitrococcales > Aquisalimonadaceae > Aquisalimonas. The sequence goes on along the minus strand of SLBZ01000002.1, from coordinate 47,281 downwards.
GTCCGGCTGCTCAGGACGGAGCACCTCGCCAACCCCCTCGGCCCAGGCGGCCTCGCCGCGGACAAACACCGGAACATCGGCCCCCAGCGTCAGGGCGATCGCGGCCAGCGCGTCGCCATCCAGCGCGCAGCCCCAGAGGTGATTGAGCGCCACCAGCACCGTGGCCGCATCGGAGCTGCCGCCGCCGACCCCCCCTCCCGCCGGCAGGTGCTTGTCCACCCGCAGGTCGACTCCGGAGCCGGCCGCAGCGTACGGCTGCAGGGCCCGCGCCGCGCGCACGGTCAGATCGGCGCTCTCCGGTACGCCGGCAATATCGTCTGTGCGCACGATACGGCCGTCCTGCCGCACGCGGAGATGGACAGTATCGACGCGGTCCAGAAACTGAAACAGGGTCTGGAGCTCATGGTAGCCATCCGGCCGCCGGCCGAGCACATGCAGAAAGCGGTTCACCTTCGCCGGCGCCGGCCAGGCACTCCACCGGCCCCCGGACTCAGATGTCACTGCCACCGGTGTCCCAGTCACGGATATGGGCACGCAGGCTGACCCCCTCCCCCTCGAGGGAGAGCCGCACGGGCAGGTCCAGCGACCCCACGGTGTCGTACGCGGTGTACTCGATGGTCCAGCCGGCCTGCTCCATGCGCTCGATCCGCCCGTGGCGGTCCAGCTCCATGGACGCCACGTCCATGCCCGGGGCGGGGACGCCGCGGAGCCACCAGGGCAACACGGCCACCGGCAGATCGAAACCGGTGTAGCGGAACAGCAGCTCGGAGGGATCGGCGGCGCTGTCGGTGACCCCGTCGGAGGTCTGCAGCACAACCCCCTGGTCGTCGCCCTGCAGCCGGAAACTGCCCGCCCCCATGGGTGCGCGCAGATCGAGGCGGTAGGCCTCGCCCGCCTGGCGCCAGTCCATGCTCAGGCTGGCGCGGTCGTCCGGCGTGGTGATCCCGGCGCGGCCGCTGGCCTGCCAGACGGACACCGCCTCCAGCCGCTCCGTGCGCTCCTCGAGCAGCGCCTCGCGGGCGTCGTGGTCACGCTCGGGCACGGCCGCGCAGCCGGCAATCACAACAGTGGTCAGGGGAATGACCAGGCGGCGCAGACTACGCATTACTGCTCCTTCACGTCGGGGGCGAGCCGCTCCAGGGTCTCAAGCAGGACCGGATGGTCCGGCTCCCGCTCCAGGGCTTCCATCCAGACATCCCGCGCGCGATCTCGTTCCCCATTTTCCCAGAGAGCCTCGCCGAGGTGTGCGCCGATCTCGCCATCGGGCTGTTTGGCGTAGGCCCGCTCCAGGTATTCGACGGCCTCGGCATGATTGCCGAGGCGGTAGTGGGCCCAGCCCATGCTGTCGAGAATCGCCGGATCGTCCGACTCCAGTTCGTAGGCCTGACGAATGTATTCGAACCCTTCCTGAACGCGATCCGTCATGTCCACGAGGGTGTACCCCAGTGCGTTCAGGGCGTGGGCGTGGGAGGGGTTCTGTTCGAGGATCTCCAGCAGGTCGGCCTCCGCGGCGTCCACATCACCATCCGATGCATGGACGAGCGCACGGCCATAGCGCAGCTCCAGGCTGTCCGCGTGGTTGTCCAGGGCCTCCGCATAGAGCTGACGGGCATCATCGAAACGCTCCGCCCGGCGAAGCATGTCACCCTGCAACAGGTAGGCGCGCACAGCGTGCTCCGGAAACCGGGACCGGTAGTCGTCGAATGCCTCGCCAGCCCGGGAGTAACGCTGCTGCTCCCCGAGGATCACGGCATGACGCAACGCGGCCTGGGCCTCGTATTCACCATCGACCCGGGTGTACCAGTGGGCAGCCGCAGACCGGTCACCCGCGTCCTCGGCAATGCGCCCCAGGAAATAATGCGCCGCGCCGACGCGCTCACCGAGATCCAGCAGTGCCTGAAAGTAGCGCCTGGCTTCATCCGGGTAACCCGCCTCCAGGGTGAGAAGCGCTGTGGCGTAGAGGGCGTCACCGTTGTTCGGGCGCTCTTCATGAAGCCGTTCGAACTCATGCAGGGCGCGCTCCTCGTGGCCCGCGTCCAGCAGTGTCCGCGCGAAGTCGAGACGGAGCTGCCAGTCGTCAGGATAGGTCGCCAGCGTGTCATCCAGCACCGCCAGGGCGCGCTCCGTCTCGCCGACGCCCAGAAGCGCTTCGGCCTTGATGATGCGCAGGTCGCGATCGCTGGGCTCCAGCGCCAGGGCCTCGTCGGCCGCCTCCAGCGCAGTCACCGGCTCGCCCGCTTCCAGGGCCAGCCCGGCGAGCAGACGGTATCCGGCGACCTCGCCCGGGTGATCATCCACCAGCCCCTGCACCACCGACAGCGCCGCACGCCGGTCCTGCACGCCGCCGAGGGCTGCTTCCATACGTTCGAACACATCGGCCGGCGAATGGTCACCGGCCTCCAGCAGGCGGCGCAGGTGTTGACGGGCCATATCGGCTTCGCCGGCGCGCAGATAGAGAAAGCCGAGAATCTGGTGCAACTGCGGCGTGGGCTCATCCAGCAGATCGGCCCAGCGCTCAGCGGCAGCCAGGGCCCTCGTTTCGTCGTCGGCATACATGGCGAGCTGCGTTGCCTGCTCGGCCACGCGCGGATCACTGGTGAGCTCCATGGCCTGATGCCACGCCACCAGCGACTGGTCCAGGTCGCCGGCGGCGCCGGAGAGGTGCGCCACCATGACCTGGTAGAGCAGGTCCTCCTCGGGCGCCGGCACCGGCTCCGAATCCAGGATTTCCGGCCGCGGCTCATCCACCGTACGGACCGGTTCACGGTCGGCCACGCTGGCACAGCCAGCCAGCGCCAGCACAGCCAGCACCACTGCAAAGCGCGCCAGTACCGGCAGGCCGTCCCGTTCCGCCACAGTCATTCGCCCCCTGTTCCTCACCAGTGCGCTCCCGCGCCACCTCCGAGTGCAATCCGTCACCTACTATACCCGCCCGCCCGCGACCGAGACAGGGTGGGCCACCGGGGCAGCAACCACACCTTGTATTCCAGTCGCGAATTCCCGACAATCTGCACGCCTCACGGCCACCCTCGCTCCGGCGGGGTCAACCGGCCTGCTACGGTGCGAGTTGCGAGGCCTGGTGCTGTATCATGACGGCATCAGCCGATACGCCAGCCGGGACAGCCCATGCCCGCGGATACGTCCGGATCATCGATGCCACTGTTCACCCTTGGACTCAGTCACAAGAGTGCACCTCTTGAGGTGAGAGAGCGGCTTGTCTTCGACGAGGCGCAGGTGGGGCGTGCGCTGGAAGGGCTCAAGACCCGTGCCGGCGTCCGGGAGGCGGCGCTGATCTCCACCTGCAACCGCACCGAGATCTATACCGTGCTGGGCGAACACGCCTCGCCCAACACCGTCTTGCAGTGGCTGGCGGAATCCCACGCCGTGGATCCCGCGTGGCTCCGCCCCTATCTCTACATGCACCAGGACGCGGACATGGTACGCCACCTGCTGCGGGTGGCGCCCGGCCTGGACTCCCTGGTGCTGGGCGAACCGCAGATCGGCGGCCAGACCAAGGCCGCCTATAATGACGCCATGAACGCCGGCACGCTGGGGCAGGTGCTCGACCGGCTGTTCCAGCATGCCTTCGCCGTCTCGAAACAGGTGCGCACGGAGACAGGCATCGGCTCCAACCCGGTCTCTGTTGCCTTCGCGGCGGTGACCCTGGCGCGGCAGATCTTCGGCGACCTCACCGGTTACACCGGGCTGCTGGTGGGCGCCGGCGAAACCATCGAGCTGACAGCCCGCCACCTGCACGACCAGGGCATGCGGCAGTTCATCGTCGCCAACCGCAGCCGCGAGCGGGCACGGGATCTCGCCGACCGCTACGGTGGACAGGCCATTGAGCTGGGTTCATTGCCGGACTACGTCGAACAGGCGGATGTGGTCATCGCCTCCACGGCCGCTCAGCTACCCGTTCTGGGCAAGGGCAGCGTCGAGCGGGCGCTGAAGCGCCGCAAGCACCGGCCGATCTTCATGGTGGATATCGCCGTGCCCCGGGATATCGAGCCGGAAGTGGGCGATCTGAACGATATCTACCTCTACACCGTGGATGATCTCCAGGAAGTCATCCAGGAGAACCTGCGCTCCCGCCAGGACGCCGCGCAGCAGGCGGAAGAGATCATTGATCTGCAGGTGGAGCGGTTCCAGGAATGGCTGCGCAGCCTGGACTCGGTCCCGGTGATCCGGCGCTACCGCGACCAGGGTGCGGCGCACCGGGACGAGGTGCTGGCACGGGCCAGGCGCCGCCTGGCCCGCGGCGAGGACCCGGACGCGGCGCTGGAGTACCTGGCGCACACGTTGACCAACCGGCTGCTGCACCAGCCCACGGTCCGTCTGCGGGAAGCCAGCGAGAACGGCCGCACCGATCTGCTGGAACAGGGCCGGTTCCTGCTCGGGACCGACGACGATCAGAACTGAGGCAACGAAGGTGCATCACCGTTGAAGGAATCCATTCGCACCCGGCTGGAGCAGTTGCAGGACCGTTTCGAGGAGCTGAGCGGTCTGCTGTCACAGCCGGAGGTCATCCAGGACCAGCGGCAGTTCCGCGACCTCTCCCGGGAGTACGCCCGGCTCGAAGTGCTCGTGGACACGTTCCGGCGGTTCCATGCGGCGGAGGAGCAGCTGGCCTCCGCCGAGACCATGCGCCAGGACAGCGATGAAGAGATCCGGGCCATGGCAGACGACGAGGCAGAGACCGCGCGCACCGCCCTGGAAGAGCTGGAGCGCGAGCTGGAGATTCTGCTGCTGCCGCGGGACCCGAACGATGACGCCAATATCTTTCTGGAGATCCGCGCCGGCACCGGCGGGGACGAAGCGGCACTGTTCGCCGGCGATCTCTACCGCATGTACGCGCGCTACGCCGAGACCCAGGGCTGGCGCATGGAGGTGATCAACGAAAGCCACGGGGAACAGGGCGGTTACAAGGAGATCATCGTGCGGCTCATCGGCGACGGCGCCTATTCGCGCCTGAAGTTCGAGTCCGGCGCCCACCGCGTCCAGCGCGTGCCGCAGACGGAATCCCAGGGGCGGATCCATACCTCCGCGTGCACGGTCGCGGTCCTCCCCGAAGCGGACGAACTCGAGGATGTGGCGATCAACAGCAACGACCTGAAGGTGGACACCTTCCGGGCGTCCGGCGCCGGTGGCCAGCACGTGAACAAGACCGACTCGGCCATCCGCATCACCCACCTGCCCACCGGCATCGTCGTGGAATGCCAGGAAGAACGCTCCCAGCACAAGAACCGCGCCAAGGCGCTGGCGTTCCTGCAGGCGCGCCTCACCGATGCGCAGCGCTCGCAGCAGGAGGCGGAGCAGTCCGAGCAGCGCCGGTCACTGGTGGGCAGCGGCGACCGTTCGGAGCGGATCCGCACGTACAACTTCCCTCAGGGTCGGGTGACCGATCACCGGATCAACCTGACCCTGTACAAGCTGGAAGCCGTCATGCAGGGGGATCTGGATCCGGTGATCGGGCCGCTGATTCAGGAGCACCAGGCCGATCAGCTCGCATCACTGGCGCGCGGCGCAACGGCCTAGGCCCGCTCGCGGTCACGCAGAAGTCGCGACTCCCGCAGCACGGTCCCGACGCGGACCAGCACCAGGACGGCGATGCCGAACAGCACGATGGCGGGCCCCGAGGGCAGGTCCAGCCAGTAAGAGCCGGCCAGCCCACCAGTGGACGTCACCAGCCCCGCGAGAACGGCGACCACCAGCACCATGAGGAACCGCTGCGCCAGCATCAGGGCAATCATGGGCGGAATGGTGAACAGGGCGATAAGCAGAATGATGCCCACCACCTGGATCAACATGATCACCGACAGCGCCACCAGCACCAGCAGCAGCGTCGTCATCCACTTCACCGGCGTGCCCTGAACGGCGGCGAAGGTTTCATCGAAGGCCACGGCCACCAGCGTGCGGTAGAATAGCGCCATCACGGCGACGACCCCCACTGTCAGCAGCGCCAGCAGCACCACGTCGCCGCGCGTGACCGTGAGGATGTCACCGAACAGGTAGGTCATGAGATTCGGCGCATAGCCCGGTGTCAGGTGAATGAACACGATCCCCGTGGCCATGCCGCCGGCCCACAGCACCCCGATCAGCGCATCCTGGGAGCGGGCCCGATGCTCGCCCAGCCAGCCCAGCAGCAGCGCCGCCAGCACGGCCACCACGACGGCACCCACCAGTGGCTCCACGCCCAGCCAGTAGCAGAACCCCAGCCCGGCGAACGCCGCGTGACTGATCCCCCCGGCAATGAACACCAGCCGTTTCACGACGACGAACGTGCCGACGGTGCCGGCGAGGACACTCGCGAGCACCGCCGCCATGAGGGCGTTGCGGGCGAACTCGTAATTCAGCAGGGTCAGCAGCTCGCTCATGATCCCACCGCATCCTCGGAGTGGTCATGCAGCACCCGGTGCGGCACACCGTGGGCAATGAGCTCCACCGGGCAGCCGTAGGCCTCGGCGAGGTCGGCGTGGCTGAGCTGCCCCGAACCATGGTAGTAGAGCTGCCGGTTGACGCAGGCGATCTGCCGGACCTGGGATGCGAACGCGGTGATGTCGTGGGTCACCACCACGACCGGGATGTCGCGATTGAGCTCTTCGAGCACCTGCCCCAGCACCTGCCGGGTTTCCGCGTCCACGGAAGCGGTGGGCTCATCCAGCAACAGAATCCGAGGCTCCCCCACCAGGGCCCGGGCGATCAACGCGCGCTGAAGCTGGCCGCCGGAGAGGTCAGCAATGGGCGAAGCAGCCCGCTGCGACAGGTGCAGCCGCTCGAGAATGGCATCCACGGCGCGGTGGTCCGCCTTGCCGTACCGCCCGAGCAGCCCGCCGCGGCCGAGTCGGCCCATGAGCACGGTATCCCGCAGCCGCAGCGGGAAGTTCTTGTCGAACGTGGAGAACTGGGGCACGAAACCGATGTCGCCCGGACGAATGCCTGTCGGCCACCGCACCATCCCCCGCCAGGGCGTCTCCAGCCCGAGAATCAGTCGCAACAACGTGGTCTTGCCGCCCCCGTTGGGGCCAATAATGGCAAGGAAATCGCGTCGGCCAATACGCAGATCCACGTCCTGCAGCACCGCCTCGCGCTCGTAGCCGAAAGTGAGCCCCCTGACCTCCAGAACCGTTCCGGCATCCGCGGTGACGCTCATGAGTCCACGGCCTCGCGGATGGCCGCTCCGATTTCGCGGAGATTCTTCAGCCAGTCCTGCGCCAGGGGGTCGGCCACCTTCACCACTGCATCGATCTCGCGGGCGATGGTATTGGCACTGCGCTCGGAGAAACCGCGCTGGACGAAGATCACGTCGATGCCCTCGTCCTTGGCTGCGTCGATGAATCGGGCCAGTTCCGCCGGGGACGGATCCCGGCCACCAGACTCGATGGCCACCTGTTCGAGCCCGTAATCCCGAGCCAGATACCCCCAGGCAGGGTGGTTCACAACGAACCGGCGCCGTTCCAGCTGCCCGAACAGGGTCTGGAGTTCGTCGTCCAGTGCATCAACATCGCTCTGGAACTGCTGGAGGCCGGCGCGGTAGTGCTCGGCACCATCCGGATCGACCTCGGTCAGCGCATCGGCAACCCGCTCCGCCGCCGACCTCATGATCCGGGGCGACACCCACAGGTGTGGATCCGTCTCGCCGTGGGAGTGGTCGTGGTGATCCGCATGATCATCCATGGCCATGAGCTCCACGCCGTCCGCCAGATCCACCACCCGCACGTCGCGGCGCGCATCCTGGACATGCTGGACGAAGCGCCGCTCGAAGGCGAGATCCGGGTGCCCGACCTTGAAATACACGCGGGCATCGTCAAGGGCCATCATCCGCCGCGGCGAGAGGGAGAATGTATGGGGCGACTGGCCCGGCTCGATCATGATGGAAACCTCGACCCGGTCGCCCCCGATCGCCTCCACCAGGTAGGCCTGGGGCGGCACGCTCACCGTCACCGGGACGGCGCTCAGCACGGCGACAGGAAAGCACAATACGAGCGCGGCGACGGCGCGCCGGAGTATCAACGGGCACATGGCAGGCGATTCATCTGGCTGATCAGTTAATGCAATATGATAACATTAACCAGCCACCTTGTCGCTTCACCCGCAACGCAAACGGGCCGCCACACACGTGACGACCCGCGAAAACCGACCGCAGCAGCACCCAGTCAGGCGACGCGCTGCTTCTCCCGGATCTCTTCCAGGGTCTTGCAGTCGATACACAGCGTGGCCGTGGGGCGCGCCTCGAGTCGGCGCAGCCCGATCTCCACTCCGCACTGCTCGCAGAAGCCGTAGTCATCCTTGCGGATCGCTTCCAGCGTCTGGTCGATCTTGCGGATGAGTTTCCGCTCCCGATCGCGGGTGCGAAGCTCCAGCGCGAACTCCTCTTCCTGGGTTGCGCGGTCCGCCGGATCGGCATAGTTGGTGGCGTCGTCACGCATGTGGTGCACGGTGCGCTCTACCTCTTCCTGGAGCTGCCGCTTCCACGCCATCAGCAGCTGCCGGAAGTGCTCCAGCTGCTCGGTGCTCATGTACTCTTCGCCGTCCTTCGCCTGGTACGGCGCAAAGTCTTCAACCGGCATTCTGTTCTTGTCGTTCATCACTGACTTCCTCCATCGTTCATGCCCCTCCCGGGGCATCCCGACCTATTCATCCCTGCCAGGGCATCGGGAGTCGGGGCTGCACGCTCACGCACCCCATCATCATCTCCGGCCGACGTTGTCGGCCGCTCGCGCCATCCGGCCTTGCTGTCTTTATATCAGCGTGGCTGGAGCGGCGCAAAACCCGTTGACTCACCCAGTGCGCTCCGACAGGACGCTCTGCAGCCGCTCCGCCATGTCGCGCACCGCCTGCTCGGTGGTTTCCCAGTCGATGCATGCATCGGTGATGGAAACCCCGTACTGCAGGTCGGAGACATCATCGGTGAGCTTCTGGTTCCCCCAGTTGATATTGCTCTCCACCATCATGCCAACCAAGGACCGGTTCCCTTCCGTGATCTGATTCACGAGATTATCCAGCACCAGCGTCTGCAACGCCGGATCCTTGTTACTGTTGGCATGGCTGCAGTCCACGACAATATTCTGAGGCAGCCCGGCATCCGCCAGCTCCTTCTCGCACAGAGCGACGCTCACGGAGTCGTAATTGGGCTTGCCGCCACCGCCACGCAGCACCAGATGGCCGTACCGGTTACCCCGCGTGCGTACGATGGAGCACTGCCCCTGGTAGTTGATCCCCAGGAAGCTGTGCGGATTCGCAACCGAATGCAGGGCGTTGATGGCCGTGGTGAGGTTGCCGTCGGTACCGTTCTTGAACCCGACCGGCGTCGACAGGCCGCTGGCCATCTCCCGGTGAGTCTGGGACTCGGTGGTGCGCGCGCCGATGGCGGTCCAGGTGATCAGGTCCGAGATGTACTGCGGAGTGATCGGATCCAGCGCTTCGGTGGCGGTCGGCAGCCCCATTTCGGCGAACTCCAGCAGCAGCTCGCGGGCGTTGTGCAGGCCCTCGTCGATGCGGAAGGAGTCATCCATGTGCGGATCGTTGATGAACCCCTTCCAGCCAACGGTGGTGCGCGGCTTCTCGAAATAGACCCGCATGACGATGAAGATGGAGTCCTTGACCTCGTCGGCGAGAGCTTTCAGGCGACGGGCGTAGTCCCGCGCAGCCTCGACGTCATGGATGGAGCATGGCCCGATCACCATGAAGATGCGCGGGTCCTTGCGATCGAGGATCTCCTCCACGCACTTGCGCCCGACCACGACCGTATCCCGTGCGGTTTCGGTCAGGGGCAGGTGACGGTGCACCTCTTCCGGGGTGGGCAGGAGCTCCTGAGAGACGACGTTGACGTCGTCGACGGAGCCATTGACGGCAACTGGATCGACCATAGGGGTTCACCTGAATTCCAAAGGCGTTACGGAACCCGGTATGGTAGCGAGCCGCGACGGGATTGGCTACGTATCGGGACTACTAATGATCAACATGCCGCCCGTTGAACGGCCTGGAACACGGCGCGGACGTCGCCATCCACCGCATCCACGACCACCCGCTCCACATCCGCCCGCGCCGGCAGCTCGAACAGCACGTCCAGCATCACCCGCTCCACCTCGCCGCGCAGCCCGCGCGCCCCCGTGTCCCGCGCAACGGCGTTGCACGCCAGCTGCTCCAGCGCTCCCGGGGTCACCTGCAGCTCGCTGCCTTCGTCGGCCACCAGCGCCGCCATCTGGCGAAGTGGGGCGTCCGGCGGCTCCACGAGCAACCGTCGCATGGCGCGGACGTCCACCGCGTCCAGTGCAGCATGGACGGGAAAGCGGCCTACCAGCTCCGGAATCAGCCCCTGTTGCAGCAGCCAGCACGCCGGATCGTCACCGGTACCGGCGACCGCCGGTCTGACGAACCCCGGCCCCGGCGAGGCGGTATCCACCGCTTGCGTGAACGCGCCGCCCGCCACGAACAGCACATCCCGGGTATGCATGCTCAGGCGCCCGCCGCGGGGCCCCGTTACCGGCAGCCGCCGCCCCTCCAGCAACTGCAGCAACGCCTGCTGTACGGCCACGCCGTTACCGTCCGCGTCCGCACCACCGAGCTTGTCGATCTCGTCGATGTAGACGATCCCGCGGGCGGCACAGGCCGGATCCCAGTCACAGTCGCGCAGCAGCGCCTGTGCGATGCTCTCCACCCCCTCCCCCACGTGTCCCGCGGGCGTCAGGGTCGTGGCATCCACAACCGCAAACGGCACGTCCAGGCAATGCGCCAGGGTCCGCAGCAGGTGGGTCTTGCCGCTACCCGTGGGCCCGGTCAGCAGCACGTTGGCCTTGCCGGGCATCACGCCGGTGTCGTGCATGCCGCGCAGGGCCAGGCGCTTGTAATGATTGTGGACCTGCACCGCCAGCACGCGCTTGGCCTGCTCCTGGCCCACCACGCGCTCGTCGAGCCAGCCGTGGATCCGGGCCGGCGCGGGCAGGCTTCGGATCCGGTCCCGCAGCCACGCCTGCCGCTGCTCCCGTACTTCGTCGTGCAGCACCGCGGCGCAGTCGCCGCACATCGCGGCATCGTGGCCCGCCACCAGCTCATCCACCTGCTCGGCGCCACGGCGGCAGAACGCGCAGACATCGTAGCTCGACTCCCGTTCCACGGGGCGAAATGCGGACAGATCCATGACCCGGCTCCCAGTTTCGTTACCCAGTTGAACGGCACCGCGCGCGGATTCTTGAGCCACGGCGCCGCAATGCGCCGCCACGAAGCAGCCCGCGCTCGTGTTGCGGCCGGCCGGCGCGCTATCATGAACGGCGTCACGCCGGCACCGCGCCGGCGGCAACGGGATATCCGACATACGCTGACTGCTGCGAGGCAAGACCATGGCCGTCGACCGCAAACTGCTGGACATTCTCTGCTGTCCGGTCACCAAGATTCCGCTGGAACCGCTCTCCCGGGACCGACTCGAAGCGCTGAACGCCGCCGTCGAGGAGGGCCGCGCACAGTATCAGGACGGCACGGCCGTGACCGGCCCGGTCACCGAGGCGCTGATCACCGAAAACGGCGAACGCATCTACTTGGTGGAGGATGACATCCCCGTGCTGCTGGAGGAGCGGGCCCTGACCGCGCGCGGGCTCGGCTGGATCTGACCGGTGAGCGCCACGCCGGCAAGCCTGCTCCGGGATGCGCGCCAGCACCTTGACGGCCGCGAAGCCGACTGGCTGCTGATGCACGTCACGGGCGTATCCGGTGCGCAGCTCCGGGGCGCCGCCGAGGAACCGCTGGACGCGGCCACGGCCACCGCCTTTCGCGGCCTGGTGGCAAAGCGACGCAGCGGCATCCCGCTGGCCTACCTGATCGGAACACAGCCGTTCCGCGCCCTGGAGCTCACGGTCGACGAACGGGTGCTGATCCCGCGCCCGGAGACCGAGGAGCTGGTGGAGCACACCCTTGCTCTGGCGCCAGCCGGAACGCCCGTCAGCGTCGTCGACCTGGGTACCGGCAGTGGGGCCATCGCGCTGTCACTGGCGTCGGAACGGCCAGCCTGGACGGTCACGGCGGTGGACGCCAGCACCGACGCACTGGCCGTCGCTCGGGCGAACGCCGACCGGCTGGGGCTGCACGTGGACTGGCACCAGGGCGAGTGGTTTGCGCCGCTGGGTGGACGCCGCTTTGATCTCATTGTCAGCAATCCACCCTACGTGGCGGTGGGTGATCCGGAGCTGGATGCGGCCGTGGCCGCCCACGAACCGGCCGGCGCCTTGCTCGCCGGGCCTGACGGGCTGGATGCAATCCGGCGGATCGCAGCAGCAGCCCCGACCTACCTGATTCCCGGCGGCTGGCTGCTGCTCGAACACGGCCACCGCCAGGGTCAGGGCACCCGCGCGCTGCTCACGGAAGCCGGCTTCAGCGCGGTTGACACCCTTCGCGACCAGCACGGCCGCGACCGGTTCACCCGGGGTTGCCTGCAGGGGAGTGATGCCGATGGATGATGCGGACCTGTTGCGCTACAGCCGCCAGATCATGCTGCCCGACGTGGACATGGCGGGCCAGGAGGCCCTGTCCCGGGCCAGAATCCTCATCGTCGGCCTGGGCGGTCTGGGCTCCCCCGCGGCGCTGTACCTGGCCGCCAGCGGTGTCGGCACCCTCGTCCTCGCGGACGACGACCAGGTGGACCTCACCAACCTGCAGCGGCAGATTCTCCACGGCACACCGGATCTCGACCGTCCGAAGGCGGAGTCGGCACGGGACCGGCTGCACGCGCTCAACCCTGCACCGCGGATCGAACTCATCCAGGAACGCCTGGACGGGGACCGGCTGCACGAGGCGGTTGCAGCCGCGGACGTGGTGCTCGACGGGACCGACAACTTCGAGACCCGCTTCGCGGTCAATGCCGCCTGCGTGGCGACGGGCACGCCGCTGGTCTCCGGCGCCGCGATCCGGCTCGAAGGCCAACTGGGGGTCTTCCGGCCGGATCTGGAGGACGGGCCATGCTACGCCTGCCTGTTCCCGCCGGACGCCGACACGCCCCAGGAGACCTGTAGCGAGACGGGTGTGCTCGGGCCGGTGGTCGGTGTCATCGGCAGTCTGCAGGCCACCGAGGCGATCCGGTTGATCACCGGCTTCGGCACACCGGCCACGGGCCGGTTCACGCTCTGGGACGCGCGCACCGGCGAGTGGCGGAGTTTCACGGTGGAACGGGACCCCGCGTGCCAGGTATGCGGCAGACGGGGATGATCGCTCAGTGCTGGGTGGCGTCGGGCGGTGCGATGCCGCCATCACTGAACAACTGCTCCACGTCCACCGAATCAAAGCGGTAGGTGTGGCCGCAGAATTCGCAGCTGGCCTCGATCTCCCCCTGCTCGGCAATGATGCTCCGCGCCTCGTCGTAGCCGAAGCCCTGGAGCACGCCCGCCAGCCGCTCCCTTGAGCAGTGGCAGTTGAAGCGCACCCGGCCCGGCTCGAACAAGCGGATGTCCTCCTCGTGGAACAACCGACCGATGATCTCCCGCGGCCCCAGTTCCAGCAACTCCTGCTCGGTGATGGTGGCGGCCAGGTGCTCGGCGCGGTTCCACGCATCCGCGTCCTCGCCGGCATCCCCCGGCAGGCGCTGCATCAGCAGGCCGGCGGCCTGCTTCCCGTCACAGGCGAGCCAGACCCGGGTGGGCAACTGCTCCGACTGTGAGAAGTAGTTCTCCACCGCCTCGCCCAGACGCTCCGTCTCCAGGGGCACGATGCCCTGGTAGCGGTCATCGGTATCGTCCGGGTCAATGGTGATTGCCAGGTAACCCTGCTCGCACACGGCGTTCAACGGCGTGCCGGTGGCCGGGGCTTCCGCATTTTCCGCAAGACGCGCGATCCCGCGCAGATCCTGCTCGTGGGTGGCGCTGGCCACCAGCATGGGCAACGCCCCCTGCCCCTGCAGCTGCAGGATCAGCGACCCCCTGAACTTGAGGATGGACGACAGCAGTCCCGACGCCGCCAGCGCCTCGCCCAGCAGGCGGGTCACCGCATCGGGATACTGCCGCCGCGCGAGCACGTCCTGGAGGGTGCGGTCCAAGTGGATGAGCTCGCCACGCACGTTGGCGTGCTCGAACACGAACCGGTGCAACTGATCAGGAGTGGCGCTCATGCCTCAGCCGTCCAGCTTCTTCTTGAGCAGGTCATTGACCTGCCCGGGGTTGGCCTTGCCCCTGGAGGCCTTCATCACCTGGCCCACGAAGAAGCCGAGCAGCTTGTCCTTGCCCCCCTTGTACTGCGCCACCTGATCCGGGTTGGCGGCGATGACTTCGTCGATCATGGCCTCGATGGCGCCGGTGTCGGTGACCTGCTTGAGACCGTGGGCCTCGATGACCGTGTCGGCATCGCCCTCGCCGTTCCACATGGCCTCGAACACCTGCTTGGCGATCTTGCCGGAGATGGTTTCGTCGGTGATGCGCTGGAGCATGCCGCCCAGTATCGCCGGTGTCACCGGGCTTTCAGTGATGTCCAGGCCGGCCTTGTTCAGCGCACCCGACAGCTCGCCCATGACCCAGTTCGCCGCCAGCTTGCCCTCGCCGCCAGCAGCATCGGCCACGGCCTCGAAGTAGTCGGCCAACTCCCGGCTGGCGGTCAGCACGGAGGCGTCGTAGGCGGACAACCCGTACTGCTCGACGAACCGCTGCTTCTTGGCATCCGGCAGCTCCGGCAGTTCGCTGCGGGCCTCGTCCACCAGGGCGTCGTCCACCTCCAGCGGCAGCAGGTCCGGGTCCGGGAAGTAGCGGTAGTCGTTGGCCTCTTCCTTGGTGCGCATGGAGCGCGTCTCGCCCTTGACCGCATCAAAGAGGCGCGTCTCCTGCACCACTTCGCCGCCGGACTCGATCAGGTCGATCTGACGCTCGACCTCGTGGTCGATGGCCTGCTGCACGAAGCGGAAGGAATTGACGTTCTTGATCTCGGCGCGGGTACCGAACTCGGTGCTGCCCCTGGGTCGCACGGACACGTTGGCATCGCACCGGAACGAGCCTTCCTGCATGTTGCCGTCGCAGATGCCGAGGTAGCGCACCAGCGAGTGCAGCTTCTTCATGTAGGCAACAGCTTCTTCCGACGAGCGGATATCCGGCTCGGAGACGATCTCCAGCAGCGGCGTACCGGCGCGGTTCAGGTCGATGCCGGTCACCCCCTCGAAGCCCTCGTGCAGGGACTTGCCGGCGTCTTCCTCCAGGTGCGCCCGGGTGACGCCGATACGCTTGGTGGTGCCGTCTTCGAGCTCGATGTGGAGCTCGCCGTCATGGACGATCGGCAGCTCGTACTGGCTGATCTGGTAGCCCTTGGGCAGATCGGGGTAGAAGTAGTTCTTGCGCGCGAACACGGAGCGCGGCGCAACGGTGCAGCCGGTGGCCAGCCCCAGCTTCACCGCCATCTTCACCGCGCCCTTGTTCAGCACCGGCAGCACACCGGGGAGCCCCAGGTCCACGGCGCAGGCCTGGGTGTTGGGCTCGGCACCGTAGGCGGTGGAGGCACCGGAGAAGATCTTGCTGCGGGTGGCGAGCTGGGCGTGGATCTCCAGCCCGATGACCGTTTCCCATTCCATCGTCGTCAAACCCTCTTACGCGAACGCCTCGGGAGCGCGGGTGTGCCAGTCGGTGACCTGCTGATACCGGTGGGCGGCATTCAGCAGCCGGCCCTCGTCGAAGTAATTGCCGATGAGCTGCAGCCCCACGGGGCGCCCGGCGCTGAAACCGGCGGGCACCGAAATGCCCGGCAGCCCGGCCAGATTCACGGCAATGGTGTAGATATCCGACAGGTACATCTTCACCGGATCGTCGGCGCGCTCGCCGATGTTGAACGCCACCGTCGGCGACGTGGGCCCGAGAATCAGGTCCACCTCGTCGAAGGCGCTCATGAAGTCGTCCTTGATCAGCCGGCGCATCTTCTGCGCCTTCAGGTAGTAGGCATCGAAGTACCCCGCGGACAGGGCGTAGGTGCCGACCATGATGCGGCGCTTGACCTCCGGGCCGAAGCCCTCCCCGCGGGAGCGCTTGTAGAGGTCTTCCAGGTCCTGCGGGGCGTCGCAGCGATAGCCGAAGCGCACCCCGTCGAAGCGTGAGAGGTTGGAGGAACACTCGGCCGGCGCGATCACGTAATAGGCCGGCACGGCCAGCTCGGTGTTGGCCAGGCTGATCTCGCGGAACTCCACGCCCAGCTTGCGGTACTCGGCGATGGCTTCGTCGATGACGCGGGCCACGTCGCCGTCCAGGCCTTCACCGAAGTACTCCTTCGGCAGCCCGACCTTCAGCCCCGTCAAATCGCCGTTCAGCGCCTCGCTGTATCGCGGCACCGGACTCTCCACGGAGGTGGAGTCGCGCGCGTCGAAGCCGGCCATGCCCTCCAGCAGCAGGGCGCAGTCCTCGGCCGTGCGCGCCATCGGCCCGCCCTGGTCCAGGCTGGAGGCGAAGGCGATCATGCCGTAGCGGGATACGCGGCCGTAGGTGGGTTTGAGGCCGGTGATGCCGCACAGGGCCGCCGGCTGCCGGATGGAGCCGCCGGTATCGGTGCCGGTGGCCGCCGGCACCAGGCCCGCTGCCACGGCAGCGGCGGAGCCGCCCGACGAGCCACCCGGCACGGCAGCCGTATCCCAGGGGTTCTTCACCGGGCCATAGAAACTGGTCTCGTTGGACGACCCCATGGCGAACTCATCCATGTTGGTCTTGCCCAGGCAGACCAGCCCGGCGTCGTTGAACCGCTCCACCACGTGAGCGTCGTAAGGCGCCTCGAAGTTGTCCAGCATGCGCGAGCCGCAGCTGGTGCGCACACCGCGCGTGCAGAAGATGTCCTTGTGCGCCATGGGCACGCCGGTGAGCGGTCCGGCGCCACCGGCCTGGCGGCGCTGGTCGGCGGCGCGGGCCGCGGCCAGCGCCTGCTCGTCGGTCACGGTGACGAAGGCATTGAGCTCGGCACCAGCGCCGCGGATGCGCGCCAGGCGGTCGCGGGTCAGCTCTTCGCTGGAGTACTCGCCGGCCTTCAGGCCGGCTGCCAGTTCGGCAACGGTCTTGCTCGTTTCGGACACGATGACGGCCCCGTAGTGGTTGGAGATTATTCGATGACGCGCGGCACCAGATACAGGCCTGCTTCCACCTGCGGTGCGACGGCCTGGAACTGCTCGCGCTGGTTCTCTTCCGTGACCGCATCTTCACGGAGGCGCTGCGGCATCTCCAGCGGATGCGCCAGCGGCTCCACGCTGTCGGTCTCCATGGCATTCATGGCGTCAACGAAAGAGAGAATGTCGGAGAGATTGCGCGCATACTCCGGGAGATCGGCCTGATCGACCTGCAGCCGGGCGAGATGCGCGATCTCGGTGACTTGCTCGTTACTCAGGGACATGGCTTCCTCGAAACGGCTCTCGGGAAAACCGGAATTGTCGGCCAATCGCCGCTCGATCGCAAACGTGAACACGTCCACAAACGCCGAAATTCGCGGGTTTCAGGCCAATCCCTCCGCTTGCCGCCGCCTGGGCACACTGATAGATTAGCGGCCTTCTTGCGCTTGACATCGCGATGATTCCGCGGCCGACGGAACGGGACGGCCGCGCAGAAATAAATTCCGACGCGAATCAGGCGTTTTCATCGGGACAGGATACCGGGACCCAGCAATGTTCAAGGGCGTTCGTGGACTCTTCTCTAATGACCTCTCCATCGACCTCGGCACGGCGAACACGCTGATTTATCTGCGTGGCCAGGGCATCGTGCTCAACGAGCCGTCGGTGGTTGCCATCCGCCAGGATCGTGACGGCGGCCCCAAGAGCATCGCGGCTGTCGGCATCGAGGCGAAACACATGCTCGGGCGTACGCCTGGCAACATCCGCGCCATACGGCCCCTGAAGGACGGCGTCATCGCCGACTTCACCGTCACCGAGAAGATGCTGCAGCACTTCATCAAGAAGGTGCACGAAGCGCGTTTCTTCAAGCCCAGCCCGCGGGTACTGGTCTGCGTTCCCTGCGGCTCCACCCAGGTGGAGCGCCGCGCGATCAAGGAGTCGGCCGTGGGCGCCGGGGCACGCGAGACGTACCTCATCGAGGAGCCCCGGGCGGCCGCCATCGGCGCCAACATGCCGGTGGACGAGGCGCGCGGATCCATGGTGCTGGATATCGGCGGCGGCACGTCGGAAGTCGCGGTGCTGTCCCTGAACGGTATCGTCTACTCGGCATCGGTGCGCATCGGCGGCGACCGCTTCGACGAGGCAATCATCAACTACGTGCGCCGCAACTACGGCATTCTCATCGGTGAATCCACGGCCGAGCGCATCAAGCACGAAATCGGCACGGCCTTCCCCGGCACCGAGGTGCGGGAAATCGACGTCAAGGGCCGCAACCTCGCCCAGGGCGTGCCGCGTAGCTTCACCATGAACAGCAACGAGATCCTGGAAGCCCTTCAGGAACCGCTTTCCGGCATTGTCGGTGCCGTGAAAACGGCCCTGGAGCAGACGCCCCCGGAACTGGGTGCGGACGTGGCCGATCGCGGCATCGTGATCACCGGCGGCGGGGCATTGCTGCGCAACCTGGATCGGCTCATTATGGAAGAGACCGGGCTGCCGGTCGTGGTCGCGGATGACCCGCTGACCTGCGTAGCCCGTGGCGGCGGCCGCGCACTGGAACTCATGGACGAACAGGGTCTGGACCTGTTCACCGTCGAGTAACCGGCTGCCGCGTTGACGGCCCGATACACGACTGCCGAAGCGTTCGACCTCGTACTAGTGAACTGATTCACGGACGATTTCCTCGTGACAGTGCGAATCTGTTGGCACTGGCCGGTCGGCGGCAGAAGCCGTATCGGGTGCAAGTGTATGACAGCTTCTACTGACGGACGGGCAGCGACATCAAACCACTATTCGCTCAGGGCCCATCGGCGACGACGCGACTGATCCTGCTGGTATTGCTGTCAGCCGGACTCATGTCGCTCGACCACCGTCAGCACCTGACGGAACCGGTGCGCTCGGCTATTCAGACGACGGTCCACCCCGTCCACTACGCCGTCAACGTGCCTTTCGATCTGTTCGGCTTCGCCGCCGAACGGCTTGCCAGTCGCTCGGCGCTCATTGAGGAGAACGCCCGCCTGCGGGACCAGCAACTGCTCAATGACGCGCGCCTGCAGCGGCTGGATCAGCTCGAGCGCGAGAACATCCGGCTACAGGGGTTGCTGGGTTCGGCTTACGAGGTGGAAGAATCGGTGCTCATCGCCGAACTCATGCGGGTGGACCTGGATCCCTACCGACACCTGCTCCGGGTGGACAAGGGCACGCGCAGCGGCGCCCGTACCGGGCAGGCGGTCATCGACGCCAACGGCATCATGGGGCAGGTGGACAGTGTCAGCCGCTCCAGCGCCGTGGTACGCCTGATTACCGACCCGAGCCACGCGATTCCGGTAGAAGTCAACCGCAACGGGCTGCGGTCCATCGCCGTGGGCGGCGGCAACCTCCAGGCGCTGGACCTGCCCCACCTGCCCAACAACGCCGACGTCGAGGAAGGCGATCTGCTGATCTCCTCCGGGCTTGCCGGGCGGTTTCCGCGCGGTTACCCGGTGGCAGAGATCACGGAAGTGGAGCGCCGGCCCGGGGAAGCCTTCGCCCGCGTGACCGCAAGGCCGCTGGCACAACTGGACCGAAGCCGGGAGATGCTGCTGGTGCGCACGCGTGAGCGCCAGGATCCGGACGAGGACCTGGATGACGACGAGATGGAGCAGCTGGACGAGATCCAGGAGCTTGAGGATCTGGCCCGGGAGGAGGCGCGCTGATGGCTTTGGCGGCCCGCCAGGGGGGTGGCGTGATCTTCGTCAGCATCATCGTGGCGTACGCGCTGACGATCATGCCGCTGCCTGACTGGGCACAGCCGGCACGGCCCGCTTGGGCGGCGCTGGTCCTGATCTACTGGTGCATGGCGGTGCCCCATCGCGTCGGTGTGGTGTTCGCCTGGCTGGTCGGGCTCGGTCAGGATGCCCTTCAGGCAACCTTGCTCGGCCAGCACGCGCTGGCCTACGCGTTGATGGCCTACCTGGTGCTCCACCTGCACCAACGAATCCGCGTCTACCCACTGCCGCAGCAGGCGGGGATCGTATTGCTTCTGCTGCTGCTGGTACACGTGGTCCAGGCCTGGATCAGCGGCCTGGCCGACCGCCCCACGCCCGGGCTCGCGTACTGGCTGCCGCCGCTGGTGGGCACGCTGCTGTGGCCCTGGGTATTTGTTGTCATGCGCGGCGTGCGGCGCCGCTTCAGTGTGCAGTAACCATGGCCAGCAACGGCAACGCCGACCAGAACCAGCTCCATGACAAGGGCCAGGAGAAGCGCCAGTTCACCCGGCGATCCTTCATCGCCGGCGCCGGCGTACTGGTTCTCATGGGGCTGATCGGCGGCCGCATGGGCCAACTGCAGGTCGCGGGGCATCAGCGCTACTCCAGCCTGTCCCAGGCCAACCGCGTGAAACTGGTCCCGATCCCGCCCAACCGCGGCCTCATCTACGACCGCAACGGCGTGCTGCTGGCGGAGAACCGCCCGAACTTCCAGTTGCTGGTCACCCCCGAGCAGGTCCAGGACATGGAGGACATGCTCGCGCACCTGACCCGCACCATCGACATCTCCGACACGGAGATCGACCGCTTCCGCCAGCTCAGGAGTCGCTCGCGCAATTTCGAGGCGCTGCCGCTCAAGGTCCGCCTCACGGAGAAGGAGGTCGCCGCGTTCGCCGCCAACCGACACCGCTTCCCCGGCGTCGAGGTGGAGGCGCGACTCAGCCGCCATTACCCGCACGGCGAGCACGCCGCTCACGCCATCGGCTATGTCGGCCGCATTAACGAGCGCGAGCTGGCACGGGTGGATACACGCCGCTACGGCGGCAGCAGCCACATCGGCAAGAGTGGCACCGAACTCCAGTTCGAAGAGCGACTGCACGGGCACGCCGGCCTGGAGCGCGTGGAGACCAACGCGCTGGGGCGGGTCATCAAGCCACTCGGGCGCCGGGCGCCCGACCCGGGCGATGACATGGTACTCACGCTGGACTCCCACCTGCAGCGTGCCGCCGAGGACGCCCTGGGCGACGAGTCCGGTTCGATCGTGGTGATGGACGTACACAACAGTGATGTTCTGGCGCTGGTCAGCAAGCCATCGTTCGATCCGAACATCTTCGTCAACGGTGTGGATCGCGCAACCTACGCCGCGCTACAGGAAGACCCAGACCGGCCGCTGTTCAACCGTGCCGTGCGCGGCCAGTATCCACCCGGGTCGACCATCAAGCCGTTTATCGGGCTAGCCGGCCTCGAGGCCGGGATCTTCGACCCCGAAGACACGATTTTCTGCCCCGGCCATTACTCCATCGACGACATCGACCATCGTTGGCGCTGCTGGCGCCGGCAGGGTCACGGTGACATGGACTTCGCCGATGCCATGAGCCAATCCTGCGACGTGTACTACTACAAGCTGGGCTACGACCTCGGCATCGACCGGATGTCCGCGTTCCTGGAGCGGTTCGGTTTCGGCCAGCGCACCGGGGCAGGGATCCCCGGGGAGCGGACGGGCATTCTGCCGTCACGGGAGTGGAAGCGCGCGGCACGCGGTGAAGGCTGGTTTCATGGTGAGACCATCATCACTTCCATCGGTCAGGGGTATTTCCTGAGCACACCACTGCAGCTCGCCCACGCCATGACGGTTCTCGCCAATCGGGGTCATGCCGCGCCGCCGCGGGTTCTGCGCGCAGTCCACAGCGCGAGCACCGGCGAGACCTACGAGACCGAGGTGCCAGAACGGGAGCAGATCATCGCGCTGGCCCAGGAAGAGCTCTGGGATGTGGTGCACGAGTCGCTGGTGGACGTGGTGCATTCCAGCCGCGGCACCGGACGCGGCATCAACACCAACATCAACTACCGGATCGCCGGCAAGACGGGCACATCGCAGGTTTTCAGCCTCGGCCAGGATCAGGAGTACGACGAGGAGGAGGTTCAGAGGCGCCTGCGTAACCACGCCCTGTTCACCGCCTATGCCCCGGCTGACGATCCGCGCATCGCCGTCAGCGTGCTGGTGGAGCACGGCGGCGGCGGCGGCGCGGTCGCGGCACCGGTCGCCCGGAAGGTGATCGACGCCTACCTGCGCAACGTGACGGCGGAGCCCGACGATGTCTGAGCTGGCGAGCCAGGTGACGCCGCGCGGGAGGCAGTCCATCATGCAGCGCTTCCTGCATCTCGACGTGCCGCTGGTCACCGCCCTGCTGCTGCTGTCCCTGGCCGGTCTGGCAACGCTCTACAGCGCCACCAACCAGTCCATGGACGCCGTCCACAACCAGCTCATCCGCATGGGCGTGGCGTTCGCCGGCATGATCGTCATGGCGCAGATCCCCCTGGACACGCTTCGACGCTGGACGCCGTGGGTGTTCCTCGGCGGCCTGGTCATGCTGGTGCTGGTGCTGCTGGTCGGCACCACCGGGCAGGGCGCACAACGCTGGCTGGATCTCGGTCTGTTCCGCTTCCAGCCCGCCGAGCTGATGAAGCTGGCGATCCCCATGGCGGTGGCCTGGTATCTGAGCATGCGCGCGTTGCCGCCAACGCTGAGCCAGGTGCTCCTGGCCACGATTGCCATCGCCATGCCGACTGCACTGATCGTGCTGCAGCCCGATCTGGGCACGTCATTGCTCGTCAGCGCATCGGGGTTTTTCGTGCTCTTTCTCGCCGGGTTGCGCTGGCGCCTGATGCTCACCGTGCTAGTCGCCATGGCGGCCCTGGCTCCGGTCTTCTGGATGTTCCTGATGCGGGAATACCAGAAGCAGCGTGTCCTGACCCTCTTCGACCCGGAACGGGACCCGCTGGGCACGGGCTACCACATCATTCAGTCCACCATCGCCATCGGCTCCGGAGGCATCTACGGGCGCGGCTGGCTGAACGGCACCCAGTCACAACTCGAGTTCCTGCCGGAGCGCCACACCGACTTCATCTTCGCCGTATTCGCCGAGGAGTTCGGACTTCTGGGAGTCTTGCTTCTGCTGGCGCTCTATCTCTTCATCATCGGCCGTGGCATGTATATCGCCGTGAATGCCCAGGACACGTTCAGCCGCCTGGTCGCCGGCAGCCTTACCCTGACCTTCTTCGTCTACGTGTTCGTCAACATGGGCATGGTCTCCGGCCTGATGCCGGTAGTCGGGCTGCCGCTGCCCCTGGTGTCGTACGGCGGCACATCCATGGTGACGATGATGGCCGGCTTCGGTATTCTCATGTCGATACACTCCCACCGGAAGATGTGGGCGTCCTGAGCAGCGCCATTGTGTCGCCGCAACACGACGATCACCCGGTGGTCAGCGCCACCGATCACACTGGAAGTACGTGGACCTCATGCACAGACTCGCCACCCGCGTCACCCTGATGCTGGCCGCCCTGGCCGCCACCACCGGCACGGCCGCCGACACCCCCAACACCGTTGACGCCACTGCCGTCCAGGCATTTGTCGACGACATCACCAGCGAACACGGGCTCGAACGGTCGGACGTGGAAGCCCTGCTCGGCGACGCCCGCCATCAGCAGGACATCATCGACGCCATTCGCTCGCCGGCAGAAGCGCTGCCGTGGCATCGCTACCAGCGGATCTTTCTGCAGGACGACCGCATCGAGGAAGGCGTCACGTTCTGGAACGAACACAGCGCCATTCTCGATGGCGTACACGACGAATTCGGCGTGGATCCGGCGGTGATTGTCGCCATCGTCGGCGTGGAAACCCGCTACGGGCAGCATCCGGGCCAGCACCGGGTGCTGGATGCCCTGTACACCCTCGCGTTCGACTACCCGCCTCGCGCCAGCTTTTTCCGCAGCGAACTGGAGCACTTCCTGCTCCTTGTCGACGAGGAAGGGCTGGACCCGCACGACATCCGCGGTTCCTACGCCGGGGCCATGGGCATGCCGCAGTTCATTTCCAGCAGCTACCGCCATTACGCGGTGGACGGCAGCGGCAGCGGGCAGCGCGACCTGATGAACGATACCGAGGACGCCCTGGCCAGTATCGGCAACTACTTCCGGGAGCACCGCTGGCGCCCGGGCGAGCCGGTTGCCTCGCCGGCTCACGTGGAAGAGGGCGTGGATACGGAGCCCTTCCTGGGTGACGGACAGCGCCCGACCACAACCATCGGCGAGCTGCGTGCCGCTGGCGTCACGCCGGAAGCCGACTACGCTGATGACGCAGAGGCGGTGCTGCTGGAGCTCGACGGCCCGAAGGGCACGGAACACTGGGTAGGGCTCTACAACTTCTACGTCATCACCCGTTACAACCACAGCCCGCTCTATGCCCTGGCAGCGTTCCAGCTTGCCGAGGCCATCCGTGATCAACGAGGGACCGACTGATGCCACGCCTTCTCGTCATCGCCGCACTCGGCCTGTTCCTCACTGCATGCGCCACCGCGCCCCTGGACGAGCCAGACGACGATACAGACTACGGCCCGGACACCCCGCCCGATCTGAGCGGCCTGGACGAACCCGAGCCCCAGGATGAACCGCTCAGCCGCTACGGCAACCCGGCGACGTACGAAGTGTTCGGGCAGCAGTATCAGGTGATGTCGTCCGAGGACGCCCGCGGTTTCACCGAGGAGGGCATTGCCTCGTGGTACGGAAAGAAATTCCATGGGCGCCGCACATCCAGCGGCGAGCCGTACGACATGTACACGCTGACCGCCGCCCACACGCAGCTGCCCCTGCCCACTTACGTGCGGGTCACCAATCAGAACAACGACAAGTCGGTGATCGTTCGGGTCAATGACCGCGGCCCGTTCGCCGACAACCGAATCATCGATCTCTCGTACGCCGCCGCCGATAGAATCGATATGGTCGACGACGGCACCGCGCCCGTGCGGATCGAGACGCTCAGCAACACCTTCGACCCGGACAATCCGCCCACCACCGCAGAGGACAACGGCGGTGAGCAACAGCAGGCGGAGTCCGAGCCCTCGGAACCTTCCTCGGAATCGGCTGTCACTGCATCGGCACGGGACGTACCCGATCGGCCAACGGCGGAGGACGACGAACCCGAGTCGGATGCGGCGGACAACGGCGCCACGGACGCCGGCTACCTGCTTCAGGTGGGTGCGTTTTCCGAGCGGGGGAACGCGGAGGCGCTGAAGGAACGCTTGACGGCGGACGGCATCCGTCCGGTGGCAGTCTCGGAAAGCGATGGCGTCCACAGGGTGCGCGTCGGCCCGATGGATAGCCGCGAAGCGCTGGACGAGGCGGCCAATGCGTTACAGAATGCCGGCTTCCGCGACAGTCACGTCATCACCAACTGATTCTAGCGTCGTCATCGGGTTACACTGCAGCGGATGCTGACCGACGTGCTACTCTGCCGCGCCTTTGAAGCGGCCGCCTTCGGTGGCCGGCAAGAACTTCTTAACCGGATGAAATGAACATGCGCCAGCGCCTGTTAGCCCTGATGCTGCTCCTGCCTTTCCTGGCGGCCTCCTCTGCCCTGGCCGACCGGCCCTCCGTGCCGACCCCGGCACCACCGTCCATAGGAGCCCCGAGCTACATCCTGATGGACAAGGACAGCGGTCAGATCCTGTCAGAACGGGATCCGGACGAGCAGCGCGAACCCGCAAGCCTGGTCAAGCTGATGACGGCGTACGTGGTGTTCAGCGAGATCAGTGAAGGCCAGCTCGATCTCGACGAGGAAGTGCCCATTAGCGAACAGGCCTGGCGCATGGGCGGCTCCCGGATGTTCTTGGAAGTCGGCCGCCGCGTGGCGGTGGAAGACCTGCTCCGGGGCATGATCATCCAGTCCGGTAACGATGCCAGTGTGGCACTGGCAGAGCATGTCGCCGGAAATGAGGACACGTTTGCCCAGCTCATGAACCAGTACGCCGAGCAACTGGGCATGGAGAACACAAACTTCACCAATGCCACCGGCTGGCCCGACCCGGACCAGCTCACCACAGCCCGGGACATCGCCCTGCTGGCCCGGGCGATGATTGACGATTTCCCCGAGTTCTATCAGTTCTATTCGGAGCGGGAATTCACGTTCAACGACATCACGCAGCGCAACCGCAATTCCCTGCTCTGGCGCGACGACAGCGTGGACGGCCTGAAGACGGGTCACACGCAGAGCGCCGGGTACAACCTGGTGAGTTCGGCGGAGCGCGACGACATGCGGCTGATTTCCGTGGTCATGGGAACCGACAGCGCGCGGGACCGCATGCAACAGACACAATCACTCTTCGGCTACGGCTTCCGGTTCTTCGGCACCTATCGGCTCTACGACCACGACACCGCCCTTGCCGAACCGAAGTTGTGGCGCGGCGGAAGCGACACCCTCGCCGTGGGCCTGCACGAGCCGCTTTACGTGACCATCCCCCGCAGGGAATACGACAACATGGAAGCCACCATGCACCTGCGCTCCACCATTGTCGCGCCGATCTCACGCGGCGACGAGATGGGCACGCTGGAAGTCACTATTGGCGATGCCACCATCGCCGAGATCCCACTGGTTGCGCTCGAGGACGGTGAAGAGGGCGGTTTCTTCGGCCGGGTCATCGACGACATCATGCTGCGTTTCCAGTAACCCCCTGCCCGGTCTGCCAGCGTCGACCGACGCTGGTAGACTGGGGGTAGCACTTGCCAGACAGGCTCCCGCAATGAGTACCCAAGACGACGAAACCCTGCTCGAGTTCCCTTGCGATTTCCCCATCAAGGCCATGGGTCCGGCGGATCCGGGATTCGTGCTGCACGTGCTCGAGTTGGTGCGGGCGCACGTGCCTGACGTGAGCGACGATCAGGTGAGTACCGCCTCCAGCAGTCGCGGCACCTACGTCTCGGTCACCGTGACGGTCACCGCTACCAGCAAGCGCCAGCTGGACGCCGTGTACCAGAGCCTGCATGCCGATGACCAGGTCGTCATGACGCTGTGAACACCCCGTCGGGCCACATCCACTGGCGGGAACTCGGACGGGTTCCCTATGAACCGACTTGGCGCGCCATGCAGCAGTTCACGGAAGAACGCACGGCGTCCACGGCGGACGAGTTGTGGCTGCTGGAGCACCCCCCGGTGTTCACGCAGGGTCTTAACGGGCGTGCCGAGCACCTCATCAAACCCAGTGACATCCCGGTGGTGCCGGTGGATCGGGGCGGCCAGATCACCTATCACGGCCCCGGCCAGGCTGTTGTCTACGTGCTCGTGGATGTGCGGCGGCGCGGTCTCGGCATCCGCCGCCTGGTGTCCATCCTCGAGTCCGCCGTGGTCACCGTGCTCGCCGCTCACGACGTCGACGCCTACCCGCGCGCGGAGGCGCCCGGCGTCTACGTCGACGGCGCCAAGATCGCCTCCGTGGGCTTGCGGGTGCGCCGCGGGGCCAGCTATCACGGTCTGGCCCTGAACGTGGACATGGACCTCGCCCCGTTCTCGCAGATCAATCCGTGCGGGTACGCCGGCCTGCCGGTGACCTGCATGCGTGATCTCGGCATCGACCTCCCGCCCGCAGAAGCAGCCCGGGCCGTGGCAGGTGAACTGGAGCGGGCACTGTCCGCTTTTCCGCCCTCAAACTGAACAGGTGATTGGCAATCCGGTGGCGGATCAGGCTAATCTGTGTTCCGAACGAAAAATAACACTGTCATGGAAACAGCATGGAAGGGCGGGCCTGATGCCGAAACTCAATGCCACGGAACTGGAGCAGTTACTGCACGAATCGTTTCCGGAAATGCGCAAGGACACCTGGCGGGTGGAGCACGTTGAAGACGGATTCGTGCGCATCCGCATGCCGTTTCATCCGTCGAATCTGCGACCGGGCAACACGATCTCGGGGCCGGCGCTGATGACACTGGCGGACACCACCATGTACGTGGCCATTCTCGCGGTCATCGGGCCGGTGATGATGGCGGTGACCACGGGGCTGAACATCAATTTCATGCGCAAACCCGGCGCCGGCGACATCATCGCGGAGTGCCGGCTGCTCAAGCTTGGCAGCCGGCTCGCCGTGGGCGATATCGCCCTGTACGCCGACGGCGAGGACGAGATGGCTGCGCACGCCACATGCACCTACTCCATCCCGCCCCGCGATCAGCGCCCTGACTAGGACGAGCCGCTCAACCGGCCATTGAGCGCCTCCAGCCGCTCGGGTGTGCCCACGTCGCACCATTGTCCGCGAAAGCACTCGCCCGAGACGCGCCCCTGCTCCGCCGCGTCGCGAAGCAGGGGCGCGAGCCGGAATGCGCCACCGAGATGCCCCCGGAACAGCGCCGGATCATAAACGCCGATGCCACTGAAGGTGAGCCGCTCGCCGCCGGCATTCACCACCCGCCCCCGGACCAGGCCGAAGTCGCCCTCGCCGTTGTGCTCGGGATTCGGCACCAGCACTAGATGCGCCAGCCCGTCCATCGGTTGCAGCAATGGCGCCGGGTCGTAGTCGCACCACACATCGCCGTTGATCACCAGGAAAGGGGCACCCCCGAGGAGCGGCAGGGCCCGCGCGATCCCGCCGCCGGTCTCCAGGCCCCGGTCACCCTCGCGGGAGTACTGCACGCGCACGCCCCAGCGGCCGCCATCGCCCACGTACTCCGCGATCCGCTCGCCCAGCCAGGCGAGATTGATTACCACGTCGCTGACGCCGGCGCGGGCCAGCCGCCGCAGGTGCCACTCGATCAGCGGGCGGCCCGCAACGGGCAGCAGCGGCTTCGGCGTGTGGTCCGTAAGCGGCCGCATTCGTTCGCCACGGCCGGCCGCCAGTATCATCGCTCGCATCACGCCCCTCCTCTTCGCGGCCACCGTCACCCGTGCGCCGGCGCGCGCTCGTGCCAGGCCTCGACCAGATCCACCAGTTCCAGCAATGCCGGCTCATCGGCGGCCGCCCGTTGCAGGTAGTCGCGGAAGCGGGGCGCGTCCTCCAGGTAACGGGGCTTGCCGTCGCGATACCGGATGCGGGCGAAGATGCCCATTACCTTCAGGTGGCGCTGCACTCCCATCCAGGTGCAGTCGGACCAGAACGCCGCCGCCGATCGCGGCACGGGCACGCCCGCGGCCGCGGCCTGCTCGTGATAGTACGCCAGCCACCCCCGCTCCTGCTCCTGCGGCCAGGACAGAAACGCATCTCTGAGCAGGCAGATCACGTCGTAGCTCACCGGTCCCTCCACGGCATCCTGGAAATCCAGAATGCCGGGCGACGGCTGGCCCGGCATCAGATTGCGCGGCATGTAATCGCGATGCACCCACACCCGTGTCTGCGCCAGCGACCGCTCCACGAGCGCGTCAAAGCACCGCTCCAGGGAGCGGCGCTCCGCCCCGGTCGGCGTCACCCGCAGGTGCTCCGCAAGGTACCAGTCCGGGAACAGACGCAGCTCACGCTCCAGCAACGCGGCGTCATAGCGCGGCAAAACGCCCGGACGACTCGCGGCCTGCCACGCCACCAGCGCGTCCAGCGCCGACCGCATGAGGGCGTCGGCGTTACCCGGGTTCAGCACGTCCAGATAGGTCTGCGTGCCCAGGTCCGAGAGCAGCAGGAATCCCTGCTCCAGGTTCTGCGCCAGCACGCGGGGCGCGTTGAGACCGGCCTCATGCAACAGCGCCGCCACCTTGACGAACGGCCTGCAGTCCTCGTGCTGCGGCGGCGCATCCATCACCACGCGCGACACTCCGTCAGCCTGCAGCCGGAAATAGCGGCGGAAGCTGGCATCGGATGACGCCGATTCGAGCGGCCCCTCCGGCAGCCCCTGAGCCCGGAGCCACTGCTGCAGCTGCTGCAGCCGCGTATCCGTGTCGGCGGAATCGTTCATGGGGATTGTCCTTGCTCACCGGTGAGCGGGAATTGTGCCCCAGCACGCCGCCGCGTGCGAACAGGTTTGCCGCAACGCCCCTTGTGTGCGAGCTTATACGGCCCCGGCCGTGCCGCCCGGGACGCATGGTCGCCCCGACCCACGAAGACGCCGACGCAGGGATACCGCACGCGTGCCACTCGCGACACCCGCCATCAGGAACGGCCTCGTTGCCGCAGCACTGGTCACGGCCGTCGGCGTTCAGCCCCTGGGCGCCGACTCCGGCGACGACAACCCGCAGTGGCCGCTACTGAGCGGCGACAACGGCCGCTGGGCCGGCTGTATCGCGCCCATGGACGGCGCACAGATCGGCGCGACACGCTCGGCGCCATCCCGTGAAGGGGCGGAGGCCATCGTGGACGCGGACACGCTGGACTACGACGGCGGCGTCGGCGTCTACAGCCTGCGCGGCAATGTGGAACTGGAGCGGGCCGATCAGCGGCTGCGGGCCGATGCCATGCGTTTCGACGAGCGCGAACAGCGCGCCGACGCCCTGGGCGACCTGCGTTACCGCGAGACCGGGCTGCGGCTTGGCGCGTCGCAGGGGTTTCTGCTGCTCGACGACGATACCGGCGAGATGGACCAGGTGCGCTACCTGCTTCCGGAAACGCTGACCCAGGGCGAAGCCGACCGCATCCAGTTGCTCGACGCCGGCGTCTCCATGGCCCACGACACCACCTATTCCACCTGCGAACCCGGCAACGAAGCGTGGATGCTGCGGGCGGACCGGGTGCGGCTGAATCGCGACACCGGCACCGGGGAGGCCTGGCACGCGCGCCTCACGGTGCGTGACTTCCCGGTGGCGTACACGCCGTACGTCAACTTTCCCATCGACGACCGGCGCAAGAGCGGCCTGCTTCCCGCGACCCTGCGGCAGTCGGATCGCAGCGGCACCGACATCACCGTGCCCTACTACTGGAACATCGCCCCGAACTACGACGCCACCCTGGCGCCGCGTTACCTGAGTCGGCGCGGGTTCATGCTGGGCGGCGAATTCCGCTACCTGCAACCGTCGTTCTCGGGGGAAGTCGACGGCAGCTACCTGCCGGAAGATGACCGCACCGGCGAGGACCGCTGGCAGTTCGGGCTGGATCACCGGCACCGCTTCAGCCCCAACGTCCGCGGTGACCTGCAACTGGCCCGGGTCAGCGACGATCAGTACTTCCGCGATTTCGGCGACAGCCTGCGCACCTCGACCACGCGGCACCTGCGCTCCCGCGGCCGCCTGCGCTACGACACCTACAGCCTCTCAGGGGTCGCATCGGCGGAGATCTACCAGACCGTCGACCCCGCTCTGGGCCGCACCCAGCGCCCTTACCAACGACTACCGCGCCTGGAGCTCGATCACCGCCCGGACGATGGCCCCCTGGGGCTGCGCCTGGAGACGGACAGCGAACTGGTCCGCTTCGACCACCCGACACCGGACGAACGCATCACCGGCGTGCGGGCAGACATCGCGCCGCGTCTGTCGCGCCCCTTCGTCGGGCTCGCCGGGTTCTTCACCCCGGCAGTCACGCTGCGCCACACCCAGTACGACCTGGACAGCGCCTCCAATGCCGATTCCGACAGCCTGGACACCACCGACAACGAGAACCCGAGCCGCACGGTGCCTGTTGCCAGCCTGGACACCGGGCTGGTGTTCGAACGCCACTTCAGCGCCTTCGACCTCCCCCTGCGACAGACCCTGGAGCCGCGCCTGTTCTACCTGTACGTTCCCGAACGCGACCAGTCGGAGCTGCCGTTGTTCGACACCGGCGAGGCCGTCCCCGGGCTGTTCCAGTTCTTTTCGGAGAACCGCTTCAGCGGCCGGGACCGGGTCGGTGACGCCAACCAGGTCACTGCGGGGCTGACCAGCCGCTTTCTCAGCCGCGAGACCGGCCAGGAATTCCTGCGCCTGGGCGTGGCCCAGGTGCGCTACTTCGAGGACCGAAGGGTGATGGTGGACAGAGACCCCCGCCCCCAGGACGAGCGGGACTACTCCGACGTCATCGCCGAGGCGCGGGCCACGTTGCCGAACAACCTGCGGGCCAGCACCGAGATTCAGTGGAACCCGGATACCGAGCGCACGTCGCTGAGCGGCGTGCGCCTCAGTTATCAGCCACGGCCGGACAGCATCATCACCACCAGCTACCGGGCCCGGCGGGACATCGACGATGACCTGGAACTGGAGCAGCGGGACATCAGCGTGGCCTGGCCGGTCCATCCGCGCTGGCACGTGCTTGGCGGGTGGCGGTACTCCATGCTCGAGGATCGAACACTGGAAAGCTTTGGCGGTCTACAATATCGCGATTGTTGCTGGAGTGTCAGACTGCTCGGTCGCTATTACCGGGAAGAGCCGGAAGTCGAGCCGGAACGCTCGATCATGCTGCAGTTCGAGCTGCGCGGCCTCGGTTCGCTGGGTGACGACATCCAGGGCTTTCTGGAAGACTCCATGTTCGGATACGGCAGGCGGAGGTAACGGGATTGATGGATCGGCACAACATGCTTCGACCAACCGGCCCGGGGCTGGCAGTCCTGCTGCTGGTCACGTGGCTTCTCTCCGGGGCCGCACCGGTCGCGGCACAGACACTGGACCGGATCGTCGCAGTGGTGAATGACGACGTCATCCTGCACTCGGAGCTGGAGGCCGAAATCGCCACCGTGCATCAGCGCATGCAGGCCCAGAACCGGCAGCCACCCCCGCAGGATGCGCTGGTGGACCAGGTCATGGAACAGCTGATCATGGAGCGCCTGCAACTGGCGCAGGCAAACCGCATGGGCATTGGCGTGGACGACAACACGCTCAATGCAGCCGTGCAGCGCATTGCCCAGCAGAACAACATGAATCTGCAGCAGTTCCGCCAGGCCGTGGCCCAGGAAGGCATGGACTTTGCCCGGTTCCGCGAAGACCTGCGCACGGACATCAAGCTCCAGCGGCTGCATCAGCAGCAGGTCCAGCGCCAGATCGAGGTCACCTCCCGCGACATCGAGGAATTTCTGGAGAGCCGTGCGGGCCGCTCCGACGACATGGAGTTCCGGGTAGCTCACATTCTGCTGAGCCTGCCCGAGGGCACCGACCCGGAGGCCGCAGAGGAGGTCGAGGGACGCGCGGAAGAGCTGCTGACACGGCTGCGTGACGGCGGCGAGGACTTCGCCACCGTTGCCGCCGAGACCTCGGACGCCCAGGACGCCCTGGAAGGCGGTGACCTGGGCTGGCGCCAGGCCGGCGAGCTGCCGAGCATGTTCCAGGATGAAGTCATGAGCCTGAACAGCGGCGAGATTGCCGGCCCGATCCGCAGCTCCAGTGGCATTCACATCGTCAAGCTGATGGACAGTCGGTCGTCCGATCAGGAGATTGTCGAGCAGACCCGCGCCCGGCACATCCTCATACAGCCCAGCGAAGTGGTCAGCCGCGAAGACGCGCGCACCCGCCTGGCAAGCCTGCGGGACCGCATCGAGCAGGGGGAGTCCTTCGGCGATCTCGCCCGTGCGCACTCGGACGACCAGGGCTCCGCATCCCAGGGCGGCGAGCTCGACTGGGTCAGCCCCGGGCAGCTAGTGCCGGAGTTCGAGGAGACCATGGACAGCCTGGAGCCGGGCGAGATCAGTGAACCGTTCGAGACCCAGTTCGGCTGGCATATCGTGCAGGTCCAGGAGCGGCGCGAGCACGACAGCACCCAGGAGCGCCGGCGAGCCCAGGCGGCGCAGCAGATCCGCGAGCGTCGCAGCGAGGAGACCCTGGAGAACTGGCTGCGTGAACTCCGCGACGATGCCTACGTGGAAGTCCGCCTGGACAACTGAGCCATGACGCAGCCTGCCCCGGTCATTGCACTGACGGTCGGTGAACCCGCCGGCATCGGCCCCGACCTGGTTGTCAGCCTGGCAGCCCGGGGTGAGCTGGCGGACGTGGTCGCCGTTGGCGACCCGGATGTCCTCCGCGACCGCGCCGACCGGCTTGGCATCGGCCCGATTCAGATGCACCGGCTGCCAGGGCCCGCCAGCCCGCTGCAGCCGGATGCGCTGAACGTCCTGCCGGCGCCAGTTGCCAACCCGGTGACGCCCGGCACACTGGACCCGACCAACGGTCCGGGGGTGGTGGAAATGCTGAGGCTGGCCGGAACCGGGGCGCAACGGGGCGATTTTGGGGCGGTGGTCACGGCGCCGGTGCAGAAGAGTGTCATCAACGACGCGGGCCTGCCCTTCTCCGGGCATACGGAGTATTTTGCCGAACTGACCGGGGCGCCGATGCCGGTGATGATGCTCGCTGCCGGCGGCCTGCGCGTTGCCCTCGTCACCACGCACTTGCCCCTGCGCGATGTGGCCGACGCGATCACCACCGAACGCCTGACGGCGGTGTGCACGATTCTGGAGCACGATCTGCGACGGGTGTTCGGGCTGTCCGACCCGCGCATTCTGGTCTGCGGCCTGAACCCCCATGCCGGCGAAGACGGGCATCTTGGCCGTGAAGAGATCGAGATCATCACACCGGCACTGGACGCCATGCGTCGGCAGGGTCTGAACCTGCACGGGCCATTGCCCGCCGACACCCTGTTCACCCCCGAACATCTTGAGGGCGCCGACGCCGTCCTCGCCATGTACCACGATCAGGGGCTGCCCGTTCTCAAGCACGCCGGTTTCGGCGAAGCGGTGAACATCACCCTGGGCCTGCCCATCATCCGCACCTCGGTGGACCATGGCACGGCGCTGCCCCTGGCAGGCACCGGACGGGCCCGCACGGGCAGCCTCAGCGCCGCGCTGGCCAGCGCGCGGGACATGATTCACCGGGCCCGGTACGGCAACACGGACCCGGCCCCGGCATGAGCACGAGCCACCGCCCGAGAAAGCGCTTCGGCCAGAACTTCCTGCACGATCGCCACGCCATCGATCGCATCGTCGCCGCCATTGCCCCCAAACCCGGTGACGCCATCGTCGAGATCGGCCCTGGTCGTGGCGCACTCACGGTGCCGCTGCTGCGCGCCTGCGGCACGCTCGAAGCCATCGAGATGGACCGCGACCTGATCGCCACGCTGCAGGAAACCTGCGCGCCGCACGGCACCATCCGGCTGCATCAGGCGGACGCCCTGTCCTTTGACGTACGCCGCTGCCACGACGGCACCGAGCTGCGCCTGGTGGGCAACCTGCCCTACAACATCTCCACACCGCTGATCTTCCACCTGCTCGACACCGCGTCCGCGATCCGGGACATGCACTTCATGCTGCAACGTGAGGTGGTGGACCGCATGACGGCCGCACCGGGGAGCCGCACCTACGGGCGCCTGTCGGTCATGACCCAGTATCACTGCCAGGTGGAGCGCCTGTTCACTGTCGCCCCGGGCGCGTTTCATCCAGTGCCGGCCGTGGAGTCGGCCATCGTCCGCCTGACCCCCCACGCGCCCGGCGAGACCAGCGCGGACGAGGCCCGGCGGCTGGCCCGCGTGGTCGCCACGGCGTTTGCCCAGCGGCGCAAGACCGTCCGCAAGACACTGCGCGGCCTGCTGGATGAAGACGCCCTGGCGCGGTGTGGCGTGAACCCTGGCAGTCGCCCGGAACAACTGGGGCTGGCGGCGTTCCGGCGCCTGGCGGCGGAGCTCTCGCGTCCATAGCCCTGGCACCCCTATACTGACGGCGAACCCCCAGCAGGGAGACCGCGGTGACGCCGTACAACACCATCCTTCTGGCCGTCGACTTCACTCCGGACGCCAGCCGCATCGCGGCGCGGGCCCGCCAGCTTGCCTACGCCAGCGACGCAGCACTGCACTTGATTCACGTGGTGGAACACATCCCCATCGACGCGGCCGGCGAGTTTCTCGGCCCGCCCCAGGCGGAGTTGCATCAGGAGATGGTCACCACGGCGGAGGAGCGCCTGCTGGAGTATGCCCGCGCAGAGGGGCTGGAAACCGCGCAGCGGACTGTTGCCGCCGGCTACACCAAGCAGGAGATTCTCGAACACGCCGAAAGCATCGCCGCCGACCTGATCGTGGTCGGCAGCCATGGCCGGCATGGCCTTGCGCTACTGCTCGGGTCGACGGCCAACGCCGTTCTGCACGGCGCACCCTGCGACGTGCTCGCCGTCCGCCTCTAACACGCGGAGCGCGTGGCGACCTGTCAGAGCACCACCAGCAGCACGCCCACGACAACGGCAATCGCCAGCATCAGCAGCGGATCGGGCTTTCTGAAGTGATTGTTTTTCATAAGCTTGACTTGCTTTCTCTTATGCCCTGTCCGGATCCGTTTCCGGTCACGGGTTCTATTCTTGGTATCGGCAGCGAATCGCCCTGCTTGAGTCTCCGCTCAATGACCGGGCCTCGTGATCGGGACGCATCGCCCACCCCGGTCGGCCGATCAGTTTCTCAGATCAGCGATGCTCGGACCACCCCCGACGGCACCACCCTTTTTGGGGCGCACTCAAACCGTTAGACTACACAGTCCAAGTCACCGGCGGTGTCTGCCGCCGGCCTATCATGACACGCAGCGCAGGTTGAGGCCTTTTCGCCCCATGAGCACGAATCCCCTGAAACAGCTGGGCACGCTGGGACAGAGCGTCTGGTACGACAACATCCACCGGGACATGCTGACCTCGGGTGAACTCACTCGCCTGGTCACTGAAGACGGCCTCCGCGGGGTGACGTCCAACCCGACCATTTTCGACAAGGCCATCTCGGGTGGTGACACCTACGACAGCGCCATCGCGGGCGCACTCCGGGAGGAGCCGGAGCTCACGGCAGCGGAGCTGTTCAATCATCTCGCCGTGGCCGACATCCGCGATGCGGCCGACGTCCTCAAGCCGGTCCACGATCGCACGGACGGCACCGATGGCATGGTCAGCATGGAGGTGTCCCCCGCGCTGGCCCATGACACCGACGGCACAATCGCGGAGGCCCGCCGTCTTTGGGCCTGGCTCGACCGGCCCAACGTCATGGTCAAGGTTCCCGCCACCGCAGCAGGGGTGCCAGCCATTGAGGCGCTGATCGCCGACGGCATCAACGTCAACGTCACCCTGCTGTTTTCGCTGCAGCGCTACAGCGAGGTGGTGGACGCCTACCTGGCCGGTCTGCAGCAGCGCGCACGCCGTGGCGAGCCCGTGGCGCACGTCCGGTCCGTGGCGAGCTTTTTCGTCAGCCGCGTGGACAGCGCCATCGACCCCCAGCTCACCGGCGCCGGCACGACCCTTCAGGGCAAGGCAGCCATCGCCAACGCCCAGTGCGCCTACGCGCACTTCGAGTCGGTCTTCGACGGCAGCCGGTTTGCCGACCTGCGCGAACTGGGGGCGCAGGAGCAGCGCCTGCTGTGGGCGAGCACCGGCACCAAGAACCCGGATTACAGCGACGTCAAGTACGTGGAGGCGCTGGTCGGTGACCGCACGGTCAACACCCTGCCGCCGGCGACCTATGACGCCTACAAGGACCATGGCCAGCCGCGGGCACGCATCCACGACGGCATCAACGACGCACCGGACACCCTGGCGCAGCTCGAGGCCGCCGGTATCGACCTGCGGGCGGTGACCGACTCCCTGGAGGCCGATGGCGTGAAGGCGTTTCTCGACTCTTACAACAACCTGCTGCGCAGCCTGAACGACAAAGCCGAGACACTGGCCGCATGACAACGGATATCAGCGAACAGCGCTATCACATCGAGGTGGACGTAGAGCCCGCCTACCTGGACGACGAATCGGAGCCCGAGGAGGACCGCTTCGTGTTCAGTTACACCGTGACCATCCGCAACCTGGGCGATGTCTCTGCAAGGCTCATCAGCCGCCACTGGGTCATTACCGACGCCAATGGCGAAGAGCGGGAAGTCCGTGGCGAAGGGGTCGTGGGCGAGCAACCCCATCTGGAGCCGGGACGCGGCTTCCGTTACACCAGCGGCGCCATGCTGGAAACGCCGGTCGGCAGCATGCACGGCACCTACGAACTTCTCGCGGACGACGGCGTCACGTTCACGGCGGAGATTCCGCCGTTCACGCTCGCCGGCCCGCGCACGCTGCACTAGGGGCCTGATCACAACCGTGGCCGTTTACTGTATCGGGGACATCCAGGGCTGTAACAGCGAGCTGCAACGGCTGCTGGAGCAGCTCCAGTTCGATCCGCAGCGGGATCTGATCTGGTTCGTGGGCGACATCGTCAACCGCGGCCCGGAGTCCCTCGATGCCCTGCGCTTCGTCCACTCCCTGGGCGACAGCGCCGTTACCATTCTCGGCAACCACGACATTCATCTGCTCGCCGCCTGGCGTGGTCACGCCACGCTGAAGCCGGCCGACACCCTGCAGGAGGTGCTGGACGCGCCGGACGCGGACGACCTGTTGCACTGGCTTCGCCGGCAACCGCTGATGGTCGAGGATGCCAAACTGGGCTACGCCATGCTGCACGCCGGGCTGTATCCGCGCTGGACGCTCACTGAAGCGCGCGAGTACGCCCGTGAAGCGGAGACCGCCCTGGCGGCGCCGGAATCCGATTTCGACGCCTTCATGGCCAATCTCTACGGTGACCGCCCCGATCGCTGGTCACCGGAGCTGACGGGCTGGGACCGGCTGCGCTTCATTGTCAACGCGTTTACCCGGATGCGCTACTGCGATGCGGAGGGACGCCTGCTCATGGACTACAAGGGCGCACCGGAGACACGTCCCCACGGGTACGTCCCCTGGTTCGAAGTCCCTGGACGCCGCCCCGTCGGCGAGCCACTGACGGTGGTCAGCGGCCACTGGTCCACGCTCGGGTTCGAGGAAGGCGACGGCTTCGTCGCCATCGACACCGGCTGCCTCTGGGGCGGAACGCTCACCGCCATCCGCCTGGATGGCACGCGCGAGCGCACCGCCTACCAGTGCCCCGGAGCACGACGCCCCGGCGGCTGAAGCCCTGCACGATTCCAGGCGCGGGCAACGCCTCAGCCGACCCAGCCCGCAAGGCTGAGGACGGCAATCACGGCCAGCCAGATTACCAGCGTGCGGAACAGCAGGCTTTGCCCTTCGCGCAGCCAGTAGGCCGGGTCGTCCAGCGCAGCATCGCGTTCGGGAAAACGCAGCGCCCCGAAACCGGCCCCCTGCAGCGCGGCACGGTGGCCGTCACCGTCACCGGAACGGGCCAGTTGCCAGCCACGCCAGGCGTCGCCCAGACTCCCTGCAAGCCCCAGCGAGAGGGCGGTAAGCCGCGACGGCAGCCACGCCAACAGCAGGAACAGGCCGTCGGCACTGCGGCGGAACCGCGGCCCCGGATTCGCCGAACGGGCAGAGTAACGCCAGGCCAGGTAACTGACCCGGTAGAGTACGATCCCCACCGGCCCCAGCAGCAGGAACCAGAAGACCGGCGCGAACACGGTATCGCCGGCACGCTGGAACGCCCCCGCGAGCGCGTTGCGAGTCTGCGGCGTGGGATCATCGGCGACGACCGTCCCCGGCGCCAGCTGTCCCGCTTCCCTGGCCGCCTCTTCCCGCTGTCCGGCCGCCAGGGCGCGGGCCATGCGCTTAAGCGCAGCGTCAACACGGCCCTCACCGAGCGCCCAGAGCAGCAACCCGAGCCCGAGCACCAGTTCCACCAGGCCAAGGAGCGCGTCACCCAGCCAGAGCTGCACGACGCCGACAATCAGCACCGGTGGCAGCACGACGACGGCAAGCCCGACGGCGCCATCCCAGACCCGCCACTCCTCGATCCGCTCCTGCAGCCCGCCGAGAGCCCGCAATTGACGTTGCTCGTCGCGCCAGGGCAGATGGCCGTCAACACGCCCATGCAGCCACAACGCGACGATAATGGCGATCAGGTGCATAATCCCGTGATTCCTTATCGCTGTGTCGTGTCGGTTGCCCCCCGCCACCGTTCGCCGGTGGCCCGGTCAATCTCGCGCCCGAGCCGGTACCAGTCGAAGGCCGCGCCGGGATCGGTCTTGCGCCCCGGCGCAATGTCGCTGTGGCCGACAACACGCTCCCGGGTCATCGCCGGGTACGCCCGCAGGATCGCGCCACACAACGGTCCGAGCACGGCGTACTGGCGCTCGCTGTACGGCACGTCGTCGCAGCCCTCGAGCTCGATGCCGATGGAGTAGTCATTGCACTCGTCACGGCCGCACCAGCTCGAACGCCCCGCATGCCAGGCGCGGCGATGGAGAGGGACGTACTGGAACAGGGTGCCATCACGCCGCAGAAACAAATGGGCACTGACTCGCAGATCGGCGATTCCGGCGTAATACGGATGGTCCGCCGGATCCAGCGTATTGGTGAACAGCTGATGGACCCCCTGCCCGCCGAACTCGCCGGGCGGAAGGCTAATACCGTGGAGGACGAGCAGGTCCGGCGTCACACCGGCGGGCCGCTCGTTGTGGTTCGGCGACCAGGTCTGCACCGCCCCGGTGATCAGCCCGGTTTCCGGATTCACCACCGGTGTGTGCAAAGCCATCCACTGCCTCCAGGGTCGGGTGGGTCCGCCCGCGATGGTATCATTCCCCTTCTTACCCCGATGCGGCCACACGCGCATGCCGCCGGAGACGCCATGGAGACCACGCAACGCAACCGGCTCGGCGAGGCCACCAGCCCCTACCTGCAGCAGCATGCGGGCAACCCCGTGGCCTGGTACCCCTGGTGTGACGAAGCCCTGGAGCTGGCGCGACGGGAAGACCGCCCGATTCTGCTCTCCATCGGCTACGCGGCCTGCCACTGGTGCCACGTAATGGCACACGAATCCTTCGAGGACGCGGACACCGCGGCCGTCATGAACCGGCTGTTCGTCAACATCAAGGTGGACCGTGAGCAGCGCCCCGATCTCGACCGCATCTACCAGATCGCCCACCAGCTGCTGACGCGGCGCC
Organism: Aquisalimonas sp.; assembly: GCA_007126095.1. Classification (GTDB taxonomy): domain Bacteria; phylum Pseudomonadota; class Gammaproteobacteria; order Nitrococcales; family Aquisalimonadaceae; genus Aquisalimonas. Next base: position 6,775 of record SLBZ01000002.1, on the reverse strand, counting down.
CCGGCGGCTGGCCGCTGACCGTCTTTCTCACGCCCGGCGACCAGGTGCCCTTCTTCGCCGGCACCTACTTTCCCCGCGAACCGCGGCACGGCATGCCCGGGTTCGCCGACCTGCTCGAACGGGTCGCCGCGCTTTACCGCGACCGGCGCGACGCGCTGCGTGAGCAGAGTGCGGAGGTGGTTGCGGCGTTCCAGTCCATCAACGCCGCCCCGGGCGCCACCGACACTCCACTGGACCCGTCACTTCTCGATCAGTCGCGGGAAGCGCTGGCTGCCGAGTTCGATGCCACCCATGGCGGTTTCGGCAGGGCGCCGAAATTTCCACAGGCGCCCCTCATCGACCGACTGCTGCGCGATTACGCCGCCGCACCGGAGCGCCGCCGCGAATCACTGCACATGGCGTGCACCACGCTGCGCCGCATGGCGCTGGGCGGCATCAACGACCAGATCGGCGGCGGGTTCGCCCGTTACGCCGTGGACGATTACTGGATGATCCCGCACTTCGAGAAGATGCTCAGCGACAACGGCCTGCTTCTCGCCCTCTATACGGACGCCTGGCAGGCGACCGGAGATCACCTGTTCAGCCGGATTGCCAAGGAGACGGCGCAGTGGATGCTGCGCGAGATGCGGTCCCCGGAAGGCGGGTTCTATTCCGCCCTGGATGCCGACTCGGAAGGCGAAGAGGGCCGCTTCTACGTTTGGACGCCGGAGACGGTGCAGGCACTGCTCGCGGACGCGGACTATCCGCTGTTCGCGGCACGGTTCGGCCTCGACGACCCGGCGAACTTCGAGGGCCGCTGGCACCTGCACGTCCAGGCGTCGCTCTCTGAACTGGCGAAACGGTTCCACCTGCCGGTCGATCAGGTCCGCGATCGACTCGATGCGGCGCGCGCGCTCCTTTACCGGGAGCGTGCCCGGCGCGTCTGGCCGATGCGTGACGACAAGGTGCTCACCAGTTGGAACGCCCTGGCCATTCGCGGACTCGCCCTCGCCGGCCGCCTGCTGGATCGCCCGGACTTCGTCGCCGCCGCCGACCGTGCCCTGGGTTTCGTGCGGGAATCGCTCTGGCAGGACGGCCGCCTCATGGCCAGCTGGCGGGAGGGAACCGCCGAACTCCCGGCCTATCTCGACGACCACGCCTTTCTGCTCGATGCCGTCCTGGAATTGCTGCAGTGCCACTGGAACGATGCCACCGCGGCGTTCGGTGACGAACTGGCCGAGCGGCTGCTGGCAGGATTCGAGGACGCGGAGCACGGCGGCTTCCTGTTCACCGCCCACGATCACGAAGCGCTCGTGACACGCAGCCGGCCGCTGACGGATGACGCCCTGCCCGCGGGCAACGGCGTGGCGGCCCGCGCCCTGATGGCATTCGGAGCACTGCGCGGCAACCCCCGCTTCCTCGCCGCCGGCGAACGCGCCGTGCGCAGCGCCGCCCCGGCCATGGCGCGGGTACCGCATGCGCACGCCACGCTGCTGAGCGCGATGGAACGGATTCTCGAGCCCGCACGCATTGTCACGCTGACCGGTGATGCCACGGAGACCGCCGCATGGCAGCACGACCTGGAACGGTACTACGCTCCCGGGAGGCTGGTGTTCCGGTATACGGGCAAGACCGGAGCCCCGGTCCAGGCGACGGTGTGCGAGGGCACGGTCTGTCGGGCAGCACCCGGCTCGGTGCACGACCTGCGCGCCTGGCTGCATGCCCCGCGCGAACACCAGCCGGCCAACGACTGATCGCACGCCGGGATCTATACTGGTAGGTTACGGTCCCCCCCGACGCGAGGACACCTCCATGACGCCGGACACCATGATCTCCAGGCTGCGCAGCCTGGACTCGCTGCCCGACGCCTATTACCGGGTCGAGACACTGATCGCCGACCCCTATGCCACGGTGACGGCCATCGCCGACACCCTGCGGGGGGATCCGGCCATGGCGAGTCGCGTCCTCGGGGTGGTGAACAGTGCCTTCTATGGCTTCCCGACCCGTGTGGACACGATCCCCATGGCCATCACCATCATCGGCACGCGCGGCCTGCGCGACCTCATGCTCGGCATGTCGGTGACCCGTGCGTTCCGGGGCATCGGGACCCAGCTGGTCAGCATGGAACGCTTCTGGGAGCACGCCATCTACTGCGGGCTGATGGCACGGGCCCTGGGCAGGGAAAACGGCCAGCGGGACGCGGAGCAGCTGTTTCTCGCCGGCCTGTTCCACGATCTCGGCAAGCTGGTCATCTACCACGTCATGCCCAACGAGGCCGCGGCGCTGCTGCGGGAGTTCGCCACCAGCGAACACCCCCTGCCGGAGCTGGAGCGGCGTCACCTGGGCTGCACGCATGGCGAAGTGGGGCAGGAGCTGTTGCGGCGGTGGAACCTGCCGGAGCTGTTTCAGGAGGCGGCCGCCTGCCACCATGCGCCGGAGCAGGCCATTACCCACCCCGACACCACGGCCCTGGTTCACGCAGCCGACGCCCTCACCCGCAAAGTGGAGCCGGGGTACGGCTTCGAACCCAGGGATCGGGAACCCCCCATCCACCCCGACGTGCGACCGCTGATCCCGCAGGATCCGGAGACCATGAACCGTCTCCGCCTGACCGTCGATCTGGAAACCGTGGAGCTCTACGCGTTGCTGTTCGCGGAGCCGTGATCGCCGTCGCGGCGGATAGCGCGATGACCAATATCCCGGCGGCAGTAGACGCCATCCCAGTGAATCGTGTCCACCAGCGCGTAGGCACGGGCCTGGGCATCGGCTGTGGTCTCGCCCAACGCGCAGGCGCACAGCACACGCCCGCCACTGGTTACCACATTACCGAGTTCGTCGCGTGACGTCCCCGCGTGGAAGACCTTCGCCCCCGGCGCGTCCTGCTCGGGCAGTCCGGTAATGATGTCTCCCTTGCGGTAGCTGCCAGGGTAACCACCCGCCGCCAGCACGACACCGAGGCCCACCTGCGGTGACCACTGCGGCGTGACCGTGTCGAGCCGACCGTCGATGGCGGCGTCGCACAAGGCCGTCAGATCCGACTCCAGGCGCAGCAACAGCGGCTGGGCTTCGGGGTCGCCGAGTCGACAGTTGAACTCGAGCACGCGCGGCTCCCCCTGTGGCGAGATCATCAGCCCGGCGTAGAGAAACCCGCTGTAGGGAATGCCTTCCGCTGCCATGCCCCGCACGGTCGGCTCGATCACCTGCCTCATAACCCGGTCATGGACGTCTGCGGTGACCACGGGCGCCGGCGAATAGGCCCCCATACCACCCGTGTTGGGGCCGGTGTCGCCCTCGTCGCGCGCCTTGTGGTCCTGGGATGTGGCCAAGGGCAGGATGTGCTCGCCATCCACCATGACGATGAAGCTCGCTTCCTCGCCTTGGAGGAAGTCCTCCACCACCACCCGCGCGCCGGCATCCCCGAGCGCGTTGGCCTCGAGCATGTCATTGGCCGCCGCCAGCGCCTCGTCCACGGTCTGCGCCACGACGACTCCCTTGCCGGCGGCCAGGCCGTCGGCCTTCACCACCAGCGGCGCACCACGCTCGGTGATGTAGTGGTACGCCTCGGTACTGTCGGTGAACGTGGCGAACCCGGCGGTGGGAATGGCGTGGCGATCCAGGAACGCCTTGCTGAACGCCTTCGACCCTTCGAGCTGAGCCGCATCGGCGGTGGGCCCGAAGCAGCGCAGGCCGGCATCGCGGAACGCATCCACCACACCCACCACCAGCGGTGCTTCAGGGCCGACGATCGTGAGGCCGATGTCGTAGTCGCGCGCCATTGCCACCAGCGCGGGCACGTCTTCCGCGCCCACCTGCACGTTGGTGCACTTCGGCTCCAGGGCCGTGCCCGCATTGCCCGGCGCCACGTAGACGCGCTCGACACGCTCCGACCGCGCCGCCGCCCACGCCAGGGCGTGCTCACGGCCACCGCCGCCAATGATGAGTACGTTCATGGTGTCAATGCGCTCCCCGTTGTGTGGGTTCTCTGCCAATGACCGCTGCGCCGATCAGTGCCGAAAATGGCGCATGCCGGTGAAGACCATGGCAATGCCGTGCTCGTCCGCCGCCGCGATCACCTCGTCATCGCGCATGGAGCCGCCGGGCTGGATCACCGCCCGGACACCAGCCTCCGCCGCTTGGTCAATACCGTCCCGGAACGGGAAAAACGCGTCGGACGCCATCACCGCACCCTGCACCTCCAGCCCGGCGTCCAGCGCCTTGTCCCGTGCCAGCCGGGCGCTCCAGACCCGCGACATCTGTCCCGCGCCGATGCCCACGGTCTGCCCGTCACGGCCGTAGACGATGGCGTTCGACTTCACGAACCGCGCCACCTCCCAGACGAAACGCAGGTCCGCCAGGGTTGCCGCATCGGGCTGCACCTGCGAGACCACCTTCAGCTCCGAATCGGGGACCACCGCGATGTCGCTGTCCTGAATCAGCAGGCCGCCGGTCACCCGCTTGTAATCCTGCTGTCCCTGGCGCTCCGCGGGCCACTCACCACAGACCAGCAGGCGGACGTTCTTGCGCGCGGCGACGATATCGGCGACACCGTCGGCCACGTCCGGGGCGATGATCACCTCCACGAACTGCCGCTCGACGATCAGCCGGGCCGTGTCGGGATCCAGCGGCCGGTTGAACGCGATGATGCCCCCGAACGCCGACGTCGGGTCGCAGGCGAAGGCGCGGTCGTAGGCAGTGCGCAGATCAGCGGCCGCCGCCACACCGCAGGGGTTGGCGTGCTTGACGATGACGCAGGCGGGCTCGGAGAACCGCTTTACGCACTCCAGCGCCGCATCGGTGTCCGCCACGTTGTTGAACGACAGCGCCTTGCCCTGCAGCTGCCGGGCCGTTGCCACGCAGGGCTCCGCGGGGGCGCGCTCACGGTAGAACGCCGCCGACTGATGGGGGTTCTCGCCGTAACGCATCTCCTGGACCCGGTGGAACTGCAGATTCAGGGTGCGCGAGTGGCCCTCCGGCTCAAGGCGCTCATTGAGGCGCCCCAGATAAGAGGCAATGGCGCCGTCGTAACCGGCGGTATGCTCGAAGGCTTTCACGGCCAGCTCGAAACGCAGCCCGAAGTCCAGGGCATCCTGTTCCCGGAGCATTTCCAGGACCCGATCGTAGTCTGCCGGGTCGGTCACCACGGCAACGCCGTCGTGATTCTTGGCCGCCGCCCGCAACATGGCCGGGCCACCGATGTCGATGTTCTCCACAGCGTCGGCAAAACTGCAGTCCGGACGCGCCACGGCCGCCTCGAACGGGTAGAGATTGACCACCAGCAGGTCGATGGGGGCGATGCCGTGCTCGTCCATGACCGGCTCGTCCGTGCCGCGCCGCCCGAGCAGGCCGCCGTGCACTTTCGGGTGGAGCGTCTTCACGCGCCCGGCCATGATCTCCGGGAATCCGGTCACGTCGGAGACGTCCTGCACCTCCAGCCCGTCCTCACGCAGTGCGCGCGCCGTGCCCCCGGTGGAGATCAACGCCACGCCCCGCACTGCGAGGGCCCGGGCAAACTCGACGATACCGGTCTTGTCGGAGACGCTGATCAGTGCACGGCGAACGGGACGGGGACTGGAGTCAGTCATGGTGAGCGGTAACCTCGCGGATAAGGAGATGAAAGCGGGGCGTCAGTATAACGAATCATGCCGAGCCGGATCGGCTCAGGTCTGGATGTCGTACTGGAGCAGTTTCTTGCGCAGGGTACCGCGGTTGACACCCAAGAGCCTGGCGGCACGGGTCTGGTTCCCCTGGCAGTGATCAAGCACGGCGCGCAGCAGGGGCGGCTCCACCTCCGCGAGCACCAGCGCATGGATGTCAGTGCAGTCGTGCCCGTCCAGCTGGCGAAGGTAGTCGCGCACAGCCGTATCGACGCAGGCCCGTATCGGGCCGACCCCGACCTCTTCCTCGGCGTGGGTATCGGCTTGCTGCAATCGACTGACCTGCTCGCTCATTGCGTCCGTATCCTGGATTCTGTGCCGCGACCAGCCGGGCGTGCCCGGTGACAAGAAGGGCAGCATGATACCCCAAACCCCAGCACCGACAAATGCCGGTCCGGCCCGTAGGGCGAGCGTCAACGGAGATGGAACAAATACTGCCGTGCGCCGCTGCCCGGATCTTCCAGCACCAGCCTGACACGGATCGGGGTGTTCGGCGGCATCCCCTGCTGCCACCGCTCGGCGTACTCCGCATCGCCGAGATAGTCGCTCGGGTGGAACCACCGCTCCCCGGCGACATCCTGATTATCATTCAACAAGGATAGCTGGAGCAAAGGGAATGGCTGACGGAACGCCGCCTCGTTCACCAGCGATGCAGTGGCCACCAGGGCATCATCGCGCTCGGGATGATCGCTCACTTGCCCGCGAACGAGACGGATGCGGTCGACGTCACGGGGCAGGGGCAACTCGCATCCCGCCACCGCGCACAGTGCTTCCAGGGCGGGTCGCCAGCGGGGGTCGGCCGCAAGCGTGTCGCGCTGCACATAGACAGCCTGAAGACCCAGCGCGAGCGCCAGCAGCAGAATGCCGCCCAGCCACACCCCGCGGGACCGCCGACGACGCGCGGCGTCATGCTCGGTGGCTTCGATCTCCAGTCGTGCGAGTTCCTGCCAGTCGTCGGCGAGCCGGGCGGCCGCGTGGGGGTCGAGTTGCAGTGACGAGCGCCCGTCCCGGCCGGGAACCACCGCCACGGGCCCGGACACCCAGTCGATTTGGCGACGCGGCCGGAACACACGCCGCTCTGGTTCGGGCTCTGGTTCGGGCTCTGGTTCGGGCTCTGGTTCGGGCTCTGGTTCGGGCTCTGG
>SLBZ01000098.1 GCA_007126095.1 Aquisalimonas sp. | reverse complement strand
GTCGGCTGAGCCCGTGGAGGCGTTCCTGTCCCACGTTCAGGCTGCGCAGGAGCTGGATCTCGCGAACGTCCCGGCGCTTGTAGTCGCCGACCGGCCTTTTCAGGGGGCGGTCTCCACGGATCTGCTGGAGCAGGCGCTCGAGCAGGCGGCCCGAGGCGGAGCCTGAGCGGCTCAGCCGGTTTTCTGATCGTTTTCGCGGCGGCGTTCGGTGACGAAGCCGGGAATCAGCGTCATGCTGATGTAGTCCATGTAGTCCTCGAACTCGGGGCCGGCCGGGATGGTCTCGGGGGCGTCGCGCCGCATCTGCAGGGTCCCGAGGTAGACCGAATAGGCGAGCACCGCACGCTGCCGCGCCTCCACCGGCCCGAGCCCCATCGCCGAGTAACAGTCCATCATGAAGCCGATGCGTCGATTATTGACCCGCTTGATCACCGGACCCACCAGGGGATCATTGGCGCTGGCGGCAAAAGCCAGGTAAAGCTGACCGGCCCGTTTGCTGCCATCGGCGTTGCGGAAGAGTCGGTGAATCCGGTTGCGCGGGTCCTGCTCCCGCTCCGCGCGGGCGATCACATCTTCCGTCTGCTGGCGCTCCCAGCGCTTGAGAGCGGCATCAAGCAACGCGCCACGGTTGGCGAAGTGCCAGTAGAAACTCCCCTTCGTCACGCCGAGCGCGCGTGCGATCCGCTCCACGGCAACGGCTTCAACGCCATTTTCGGCAACAGCGTCCAACGCCGCGTCGGCCCAGTCGTCGGCGGTCAGCGATCGGCGGTGATTCGATTTGCTCATGGCTGCTTTCTACACCATACGTTTGCGTATGGCAACTGCCGTCAGGGCGGTCAGCGCACAACGCCGCCCTCCCGGCCGGAGGGAGATGGCAGCCGCCCTCGCGAAACCAGCGCATCAGGCTTCACCCGCCAGTCGCGCTGACGGATCGTCTCTTCGACCCACAGCGGCAGGAAGATCACGAGATCGTACAACTGGATCAGCAACGAACTCACGAATGCCGCCAGGCTGGCAAGCAGTCTGCAAAGCAGCATCGCAACCTGCAATGCGAGGGCGACCGAATACCCTCCAGTAATCCGGCCATGCCGCACTAGCCCTCTGACCGGTAACACTGAGAACACCAGCGCACAAGGCAACAGGATGACCAGCGCCGCCTGAACGCCGGGCGCCATCACCGGCCCGAGCGGGGTGTCCATGGGGGCTGGCGGGATGCCTCCGTGATAGAGCGTGAGTAACGCGAACGCCGTAGTCAGGGCGACCAGACCCGCGAAACCCGACCAGAACAGCCACCGCCGTGTGTCCGTATCCTGACCGGAGAGTCCGGGCAGCAAGCGCGTGACCCGAGAACTCTCCAGCAAGAGCATCCCGAGCAGGCCGACGGCTCCGAGCAGCAAAATCGCGGTCGAGACGCCAAGCCCGGGCAGGCCCGCAGCAGGAGCGGTGGTGCCAAGTAGACTGTTCAGGGGCTCGGCAAGGAGTTGGCCAAGCACCAGGAACCCGAGCCCTGCCAACGCGAGCCACGCGACAGAGAGGGTGAACCGCCAGAGCGACTGGCCCGCCAGCACGTCGATCCGGACCTGATGCTCATCCCGGAGCGCCTCGTAAGCATTGACGCGCTGGAGAGCGTCTTCTGCCCTCTGGCGCAGACGCTCCACCCTGGCCGTCAGCTCTTCGACCGCACCGCGAACCCGGCGCCAGTACGGCATGGTCCGGTGCAGGACAAGATAGCGACGCCGCGTCGCGCGGCGATAAGCATCGAGCAGATCGGCGCGCTGGGTTTCGAGGCCGTCACGCAGATCTTCCAGAGTCTTCTTGACGGTTGGATCCACGGCGCCGAAGTCCGGCCCCAGGTGTTCCACGAGTCTGGGCCAGCCCGGAAGATCCGGCGGTGGGGCCCCGCTGGTCCGGTAGTCCTGCTCCAGCCGGCCCAGGTGCGCCCGGAGCTGCTGTTCCAGCTCCGGAATTCCCTTGAGCTCCCGTTCCAGGTCTTCGCCTAAGCGCTCCAGGTTCCAGTCGGCCGCATTCCGGGCCTGCTCCTGCGCCTGGGCCAGCAGAACGGAGCGCGTCCACGCGCGCACATGGTGTTCCGCGTGCACGCAGTACCGCGCAAGCAGACGAAGCAGTCTGCGGGCGCCGGTGAACACCAGCCGGATCAGCCGATGCACCGGCGTGCGCGCCAGGTAGCCCGCCACCAGGACCACCAGCGCCCAGATCAGCGCGTTCAGCGCCGGAACGGGCGTCAGGGAGAGAACTTCCGGCTCAAGCATCCTGCCTCCTGTGCATGTCTGTTTCGCGGTCGCCGGCAGAGTCCCTGGCGTATTCTTCCCGAGAATGCACGAAGCACTCCCCTGCCGACCGCGTTTGCCGTCACAATTATGCGGGGGGACGCGTGTAAATCGCAAAACAGCGAGTCACGCCCCTGTCACACGATGACGCTACGGTGACGCCGGTAAACGGCAAGCCCATTTCACGACACGGGATCTCCATGGACTCCATCGACCTGAAGCATCCGGATCTCTACATCAACCGGCAGATGAGTATGCTGGAGTTCAACGCGCGGGTCCTGGCGCAGGCGCGGGCGACGGACGTACCCCTGCTGGAGCGCCTGCGCTTCCTGTGCATCGTCAGCACCAACCTGGACGAGTTCTTCGAGATCCGCGTGGCCGGCCTCAAACAGGCCGAGGAACTGGGGTCTACCCAGGCCGGTGCCGACAATCGCATGCCCCAGGAGGTCCTGCGCGACATCAGTGCGCGCGCCCACGAGCTTGTCGACGAGCAGTACGAAATCCTCAACCATGAGCTGATCCCCTCCCTGGCCCGGGAAGGGATCCGCTTCATCCGGCGCGACGATTGGAGCCCTGGGCAGCGCGCCTGGGTGCAGCAGTATTTCGAGCAGTCGCTGTTGCCGGTGCTCAGCCCCCTGGGGCTCGACCCGGCGCACCCGTTTCCGCGCATTCTCAACAAGAGCCTGAACTTCATCGTGGAACTGGAGGGCAAGGACGCATTCGGCCGCAACAGCGGCATGGCCGTTGTCCAGGCGCCGCGCTCCCTGCCCCGGCTGATTCCCGTGCCGGCTGAAGCGGCGGGCGGCCCCAATGAGTGGGTGTTTCTGTCATCGATGATTCACGCCCACGTACACCAGCTTTTCCCCGGCATGACCGTCCGCGGCTGTTTCCAGTTCCGGGTTACCCGCAACAGCGATCTCTACGTGGATGAAGAGGAAGTGGATGACCTTCTTGTCGCCATGGAAGGCGAGCTGCAGTCGCGCCGTTACGGTGATGCGGTGCGCCTGGAGGTGGCTGCAAACTGCCCCGACCACATGCGCCGTTTCCTGCTCGAGGAGTTCGAGCTGACCGCCGATGACCTCTACCCCGTTGACGGCCCCGTGAACCTGAACCGGCTCATGGCCATCTGTGACGGGGTTGATCGCCCGGATCTGACGTTCCCGGCCTTCACTCCGGCGGTGCCGCCGGAAGTGACCCACAGCACGAGCCTGTTCAAACTGCTGCGCAAGCAGGATCTCCTGCTCCACCACCCCTTCCAGTCGTTCGCCCCGGTGGTGGATTTCGTGCGGCAGGCTTCCCGGGATCCCGCCGTGCTCGCGATCAAGCAGACCCTCTACCGGACGGGCCCGGATTCTGCCATTGTCGACGCCCTGGTCGCCGCCGCCCGTGCCGGCAAGGAGGTCACGGTCATCATCGAGCTGCGGGCGCGGTTCGACGAGGAAGCGAACATCCGTCTCGCCAACATGCTCCAGGACGCCGGCGCGCACGTGGTCTACGGGGTGGTCGGCCACAAGACCCATGCCAAGATGGTGCTCGTGGTGCGACGCGAGAACGGCAAGTTGCGCAATTACGTCCACCTGGGCACGGGCAACTACCACTCACGGACCGCCCGTCTCTACACCGATTACGGGCTGCTCACATCCGACCCGGTCATCGGGGAGGATGTCCACCGCATCTTTCTGCAACTCACCAGCCTCGGCAAGGTCGCCCGGCTGGAGAAGCTGCTGGAGTCACCATTCACCCTGTTCGACACACTGCTGCAGGCCATCGAGCGGGAGGCGGACCACGCGCGCGCCGAGCGCGGCGGGCGCATCATCTTCAAGGCCAACTCGCTGGTGGAGCCGCGGACCGTGCAGGCGCTCTATTCGGCCTCCATGGCCGGCGTGGAGATCGACCTGATCATCCGTGGGATGTGCGCACTGCGACCGGGCGTAGCCGGCGTCTCGGAGACCATTCGCGTGCGCTCGATCGTCGGCCGCTTCCTGGAGCACACGCGGGTGTTCTACTTCGCCAACGGCGGTGAGCCCATTCTGTACGCCTCCAGCGCCGACTGCATGGAGCGCAACTTCTTCCGCCGCGTGGAAACGGCGTTTCCCATCGAACCCCCGACTCTGCAGCAACAGGTGCTCAGCGATCTGGAAGACTACCTGCGGGACAACACCCAGGCGTGGCTATTGCAGCCAGACGGCACGTACCGCCGGGCCCGTCCCGCCGATGGCGAGGAACCGTTCAGTTCCCAGCAGGCGCTGCTTGTGCGCCTCAGCGGACACGGAGCACCAATCCAAGACGTTTGAGCGCGGCGGACTCTTCGGCAAGGTCTGCCCGGGTAAGCGGATGCGCATCCAGCCACCCGGCAGGAAACTGCAGATCCAGCCGGTTATCGCGGACCCGCAGCGTTGCGGACGGAATCGGTTCGTCAAGACGGCTGCGGTGGAGCACGGCCGCCAGCCGCAGCAGAGGGGTCAGCCGCTCGACGCGCAGCCGGCGGTTGTCCGGCACGGCGTCCAGCGCCTTGCGCGAGATCTTGCGGCGGTGGCAGCGGATGAGCGCCGCGAGCACGGTTTGATCCTGGCTGGAGAAGCCACTCAGATCGCTGTGGCGCGCCAGGTACTCCCCGTGCCGGTGGTAGCTTCCGTGGGCAATGTCGAGGCCGATTTCATGCGTCTCTGCGGCCCACCTCAACCAGAGCGCCGCCTCGTCATCGAGGCTCCAGGAGCGCCGCACCTGCTGGAACAGGTGATGGGCGGTTTCGGCAACGCGGCGGGCCTGGTCGGTATCCACGTGATAGCGGGCCATCATGGCGGCGACGGCCTGGTCACGGACGTCGCGGGACGCCATGCGTCCCAGCAGGTCGTGCAGTACGCCCTCGCGCATGGCTCCGTCGGACGCCACCATGCGCTGGATGCCCAGCCCCTGGAACACGCCAAGCAGCACCATGACCCCACCCGCGAAGACCGGGCGGCGGTCGGCGTCGAGTCCCGGGAGCTGCAGGTTTGATACCCGCCCCGCCCGGATCAGACATTCCCGCAACCGTAACAGACCGTTCAGTGTGATTACGTCCGGGGACAGATCGAGCCCTTTGAGCACCGTCTGCACCGCGCGGACCGAACCGGACGCGCCCACCGCCTGCTCCCAATGAGCAGTGTGGTATCGACGTGCCACCGGCTCCAGTTCCTGCGCCACCCGCAGGGCGGCCCGATCCAGTGTCCGCTGTGTGTACCGCCCCTTAGGGAAACTCTGGCGTTCGAGCCGCACACAGCCCATTTCCAGACTGTCCATGTACAGGGGGGTCATTCCCTCGCCGACGATGAGTTCAGTGCTGCCGCCGCCGATATCCACCACCAGCCGTCGCTGGCCGTCAGCGCCGAGGCTATGGGCAACGCCCAGGTAGATCAGTCGCGCCTCCTCGACCCCCGAGACCACTTCCACCGCATGGCCAAGCGCCGCCTCCGCCGCGCCCTGGAAGCCCTGGGCGTCGCGCATGATCCGCAGCGTGTTGGTGCCGACCACGCGCACGCAGCCCCGGGGCAGCCCACGCAGGCGCTGGCCGAAACGGTCCAGCGCCTCCAGCGCCCGTTCGCGTACGGCGGGATCGAGGCGCCCCCTGGCGTCGACGCCTTCGCCGAGCCGCACCATGGTCTTGATGCGGTCGACAACGCGCAGTTCGCCGTGCTGGAGCCGGGCCACCACCATGTGGAAGCTGTTGGAGCCGAGATCCACCGCGGCAACGGTGTGGCCGTTGTCCGGAGCG
>SLBZ01000135.1 GCA_007126095.1 Aquisalimonas sp. | reverse complement strand
GATCAAAGCGACGTGCTTGCAAGGATCGCCGCCAAGAACCATCACAACGGCGCGCGCAATCCCTACGCCCACCTTCAGAACGACTTCGGGTTCGATTTCTGCAACACGGAGTCCGCCAAGAACCCGGTGGTGGCTGCTCCCCTGCGCCGCACGGATTGCTCACCAGTCTCTGACGGCGCGGCGGCCGTGGTGCTCTCCGACGCATCGGGCCTGGCCAATGCCCGGCGGGCGGTTGGTTTCCGGTCCCGCGTACAGGCCACGGAGTTCATGCCCATGGCCCGGCGCGATCTCACGGAGCTGGAAGGCGCGGCCCATGCCTGGCGTCAGGCCATGCAGCACGCTGGCGTCGGCCTGGATGACCTGTCGTTCGCCGAGGTCCATGACTGTTTCACCATCGCGGAGCTGATGATCTACGAGGCCATCGGCCTCACGCCGAAGGGTGAGGGCCGCCGCGCCATCGAGGAAGACTGGGTGACGGTTGACGGACGATTGCCCGTCAACCCGTCCGGCGGGCTGAAAGCCAAAGGGCACCCCGTGGGCGCAACCGGCGTCTCCATGCACGTGATGGCCGCAAAACAGCTCACCGGGGAAGCGGGCGACATGCAGGTGGCATCGCCGCAGCTGGGGGCCGTGTTCAACATGGGAGGCGTTGCCGTCGCGAACTACGCCAGCGTTCTGGAGCGCGCCCGCTAGCACCCTGCAATACGACCATAAAGAGACCGACTGGAGGAGTACGACCATGCAAAGACGACACTTTCTGAAACTGTCCGGCGCGTCTGTCGGCGGGGCCATTGCCCTCAGCAGTGTGCCGCTGTCCCTGCTCGCTGGCAACGACCGAGACATGCGCTGGGCATCCTACATCTCGCAGCAGGCCATCCCCTCGCAGCTCGACACCTGGTTCATGGAGGAGATCAAACGCCGCTCCGAAGGCGCCATCGACTTCAGCCAGTACTGGTCGGCGTCTCTGCACGGCGTGGGCGACCACCTGCCGGCAGTGCGCGATAACCGCAGCCAGATGTCCCTGATCTCGCCGGGCTACTACGAAGCTTCCATGCCGGCAACACGAGGCCTGGAGTGGTATTACCGCATGTCGCAGGCCGATGCGATGCAACTGGTATGCCGCGATGTCTACGAAAACTTCGCCCCCCTCCGCCAGGAGTGGGAAGAACGTCACGGCGCCAAGGTGCTCTACTGGACGAACTGGTACCACGCGCCACTGGTGACTCGCGAGCCCATCAACTCCATCGAGGATCTTCGCGGCAAGCGCATCCGCGCCTACGGCGTCATGAATGACACCATCGAGCGCCTGGGTGGCTCCCCGGTGCCCATGGCCGCGCCGGAGGTCTACACCTCGCTGGAGCGCGGCGTCATCGACGGTGCTGCCGGCTTCGAGTTCGTGACCGCCGTCAGCTATCAGCTCCACGAGATCGCCCCGCACTTCACCGACATGGGTGACGGCCCTCATGCGCCCGCCGCAACGGTAATGAGCATGCGGGAATGGGAGCAGCTGCCGGAAGAGGTCCAGTCGCTGTTCGACGAGGTGGCGGCCGACCTGTACGAGCGCAAGCTCGCCGAGATCTACCAGCCCGCTGCGGAAGAAGCCGTGGAGACCGCGCTGGAAGACGGCGCCGAGTTCGCCACCTGGTCCGAAGAGGAGAAGGAACGGGCCCGGGACATCGTCCAGCCCGATCAGGTGGAGCAGTGGAAAACGGAAGTTGCCGAGCCCAATGGCATCGACGGTGATGCCATGCAGGATGTGGTCCGGGAAGCCATCGACCGGCACGACGGCCAGGGCGATCTCAAGACGCCTTACGAGATCTATCAGGCCAGAGGCTGATCGTGAGCAATCCGCCCCCGGTGCACGCCACGCGGCCCGGGGGCGCTTTCATTGCCGCAAGAACAAGGTGCGCCGTGAACCTCTTGAACCGACTCGAGACCCTTCTCGCCTGGGTGACGGGCGTGATCGCCATCGTCTTTCTATTGTTCCTGATGGTGGGGACAAGCTCGGACGTGGCCTCACGATTCCTCCTCGGCAACTCCATTCCCGGTGTGTTCGAAATGGCCGAGCTGGCCATGGTGGTCTGCGTGATGTTCGGCCTGGGTTGGGCGCAGCAGGGCCGCAAGCACATCCGCGTGACCCTCCTTGTTGACCGGTTGCCGCCCCGGGCGCGTGCCGGCCTGGAGGCGTTCGCCTGGATCGCGACCGCGATCCTGCTGATGATCATCGCCGCTCCGGCCACCCAGGAGGCGTATCACTCCACCCTTGACCGGGAGTTCCGCTGGGGCGTGGTCCGCATGCCGGTCTGGTGGGTCAAGATCATCGTCGCGCTCGGTCTCTGGCTGGCCAGCCTGCAGATGCTCAAGTGCGCCGTGGAGGCCTTGGCAAGGGGAGGCCGGACGAACACCAGACGCCCGACCGGACGACAGGACATTCCCCATGCTTGAGCCAGTCACCGCAATCATCATTGTCATCCCTCTGCTGTTCGTTCTGATGGCGGTCGGATTCCCGGTATTCGCGGCCCTGGGCATTTCCGGCCTGGTGGGCATCTTCGCCACGGAGGGGTTCGGCTACATCTACTCCACCCTGCGCACGCTGACGTACCAGGAGACCGCGGTTTATCTCATGACCGTGATCCCGCTGTTCATTCTGCTGGGCAACTTCGCGCACCACGCCGGCGTCGGGCGCGCCCTGTTCGGTATCTCGCGGAAGTGGGTCGGTCACTGGCCCGGCGGCCTGGCCATGTCCAGCGTGCTCACGTGTGCGGGCTTCTCGGCGACATCCGGCTCCAGCGTCGCCACCGCGGCGACCGTGGGGTCGATTGCCCTCCCGGAGATGAAAAAGGCCGGCTACGATCAGCGGCTCTCCACCGGCGCCATCGCCGCAGGCGGTGTGCTGGGCGTTCTGATTCCGCCCAGCGTGCTGCTGGTGTTCTACGCCGCCATCAACCAGGTTTCTGCAGGCGCCATGCTGCTTGCGGGCGTCATCCCCGGAATTCTCTCCACCGTGATCTTCCTGGGCGGTATCTGGGTGCTGAGCAAACTCAAGCCGGAACTGGGCAAGGTGTCCGAACGCACCGCCTGGAAGGAGCGCCTGGTCTCCCTAGTTGGCGCATGGCCGCTGCTTGTGCTGATCGTCGTCGTACTGGGAGGCATCTACACGGGCGTATTCACGCCGACGGAGGCTGCGGCGGTGGGCGCACTGGCGGCGCTGCTGATGCTGCTTGCCTCCGGAACCCGCGGGAAGCTCCGCAGCATCTGGACGTCCTGCCAGGACGCCCTGTCCACCACCGTCATGATCATGATGACGATCATCGGGGCCGCGATATTCAGCCTGTTCCTGAGCCTGGTGCAACTGCCGCAGATGCTCTCGGAGTTCGCTGCGACACTGCCGGTGCCGGGGCTCGTGATCATCTTCCTTTTCCTGCTGATCTTCCTGCCCCTGGGGATGTTCCTGGACGCCTTCTCCATGCTCGTGATCACCATGCCGATCATGTTCCCGACCGTGGTCGCGCTCGGGTTCGACCCGATCTGGTTCGGCATTCTGGCCGTGAAGATGTGCGAGATCGGGTTGATTACGCCACCGGTGGGGCTGAACTGTTACGTCATCGCGGGACTGGATGATGACGTCAAACTGGAGAAAGTCTTCCACGGCTCCAGCTGGTTCGTGCTGATGGAACTGGCAGCTCTGGCAATCCTGTTCAGCTTCCCGCTGCTGACGACCTGGCTCCCGAGCACCATGTAATGACGGGCCTCCCCGGGGCCTCCGGGGAGGCTGTCAGGCTTCCGCCATCAACCCCAGTTCCCGAGCCCGGGCAACGGCGGCAGTGCGGTTTTCCACATCGAGCTTGCGGTACAGGCTCTTGAGATACCATTTCACCGTTTCCTCGGAGATGAACAACCGCGCACCGATCTCACGGTTCTTCACCCCTTCCGCAACCAGCGCGAGAATCTGCGTTTCCCGGGCATGTAAAGGTTCACAGCGGCTCCGCTCGGCGGCAAGCCCCGGAGCGTCCAGCGCGGCATCCAGCGCCACGGCCCCGCGCACACCGCCCCTCCTGGCGAGCAGGGCAACCCGCGCCCGCAAGCGCGGGCCCACGTGGAAGAATGGACGCCACAGCGACTCCTCGGCCGCGAAGGCGAGTGCTTCCGTGAGCACCGCGTCCGCCGCGGCATCCTCCCGGGCGAGGCAAACCTCCACGGTCAGCGCCTGCGCCTCCAGCCAGTGATACCAGCGCCCGGCGTCGCGGGCGCTGGTCGCAATGGTGGCAAGCTCTGCCGAGACCGCATGCCAGTCCTGGCTGGCCACCGCGGCCCGCGCTTCCACCAGCTTCAGTTGCTCGAAGTGCTCCGACCACGCCTCCCCGGCCCCGGGCTCACGCACCAGCAACCGGGCCCTGTCCAGGTGACGCCTCGCTCTGGACACTCGCCCGTCGGCGAGCGCCATGCGCGCCTCCAAAAGCGCCTTCTTGAAGCGCACGCGTTCCACCTGGCGACTCTCACCGATTTCACCGGCGTCACGCAGATCACTGCCGGCCGCATCCATACGCCCTCCGGCCCACAGTGCTCGAGCCCTCATCAACAGGGCAACCCCGAGAAAACCGTAGGCCTCGGTCGCACGCAGGATGGCCACGGCGGCGTCGAGTTCGGTGAGTGCGTCGTCAACCCGGTTTGCCTCGTACAGAACGGCACCGAGCTGCGCGCGCACGAATGCGGCCCCCATCCCCTCGGTCCAGTGGCGTTCCGTGGCAATCTGCAGGCTTCCGCGTGCGCTGTTCTCGGCGACCTCACGCTCGCCCCGCAGCAACGCCAGCGCCACGTGGTTGTAGCGGGCAAGCATGTTGATCAGCGAGCACTCGTTGCGCTCGGCAAAGCGGATCGCTTCGGCAATTTCGTGGCCCGCGTCCGCCAGCCGGCCATCCGAACGATAGGCGTACCCGAGCGCAATGTGCGCGAAGGCCTGCACCGAACTGTCGGTGTGCTCCAGCTGCTCCATGAGCCGCGGATGAAGGCTGGTGCGATTCGGTTCATCGTTCTGGATGACGCCCAGCGTGCTGAGAAGCACCGCGATCTCACCCTCGAAGGCCACGCGCTTCGCTTCATGCAAGGCGGCGTCTGCTCCGGCTTCGGCCCAGGCGTGCGCTCTCCCGAATTCGCCACCATAGGCACAGGACCAGCCGTTGAGGATGCACAGCTCCGCCGATGCGGTGAGTTCACTTTCCGGCAATTGCTCCAGATTCAGGCGCAGCTCCTTGAACCGTCCGCCACGGAACAGCGCCCGCCCATAGGGGATAAGCAACGCTGCCGCCCGACTCGGGTCATTGGCCCGGAGGGCGAAATCAATGGCCTCGGCCAGCGCCCCCTCCTGCTCGAACCACCGGCTGGCGGCCAGGTGCAACGCCTCCACCTGCTGCGGGTGGCGGTCCCGCAGTCGCGTGAACAGGAACTCCCGAAAGAGATGATGGTAGCGGAACCAGACCTGGACATCGTCGAGGCGGAAGGTGAACAGATTCAGCCGCTCCAGCTCCTGCAGCACGGCGGCGCTGTCATCGGTGTTGCAGATCGCGTCACAAAGCCCCGGACTCAGACCGTCGAGCACCGAGGTACGGAGCAGGAAACCCTGGAGCTCCGGTGACAGTCTGCGCAGTACGGCATCGAGCCAGTAGTCGGTGACGTGCGCCTGTCGGGTGAGCGGCTGATCGCCGGCACGCATGGCGTCATCCGCCCCCAGATCCAGGCTGGCCAGCTGCAGGCCCGTGGCCCACCCCTCCGTCTCGTCGTAGACACTCTGCAGTTGCGAGGCCGACAGGTCACAGCCGCGCAACTGGAACAGCTCGGCCGCTTCGGCCCGGGAAAACCGCAGTTCGTTCCAGCCCAGCTCCACCAGGCGGCCACTGGCCCGCATGGCTCCCAACGGAAAGTCGGGCTCGGTACGTGACCCGACAACCAGCGACACCTCGGGTGGCAGATGGTCCAGCAGCATCGCCAGCGTCTGATGAATGACCGGCAAATCGATGCAGTGGTAGTCGTCCACGAACACGACCAGGCGCTTGTCCACTCCGTGAGCAAACGCCAGCGCCAGTTTCATGGCAAGGTCCTGATACATGCGCGACGTTGTACTCTCGAGCAGCGACGGCAGCGTTGCGGCGAAATCGGGCTTGGCGGTGCGCACGGCCGCGATGAGCTGCAGCACGAAACGGTGGAAGTCATTGGCCAGAGACGTCACCGACAGCCAGGCGACGGCGACTTCATCCCGACGCAGGTGCTCATACGCCTGACTGAGAACGGTCGTCTTGCCGGCCCCGGCGGGCGCCACGACCTTGACCATGCACCCGGGAGGCAGATCGGTGATGGTCTTGAATACCTGCGGGCGAGGGATCAGCTCCACCCCGCTTTGCGGCGGCCGAAGCACAGTCGGTGGCACATCCAGTGCCTGCATTTCTACTGGAGACTGCCATTTTTCCATCGTTAACCACACGTCACCTGTGGATCGGGCGCGTTTCCAGCCGGGCTGCTGGCGCTGTCACGGCATGTCCCGGGGAGCCGTCACATCCCCGCAGTTTACGGAAACCGGCCCGCCAAGGTAACCGCAAGTCGCTCCCCACTTTAGGGGGGTGCACCTGCCCCGACCCCTTCGTATGGTGAACGAAATAATTATGAGAACCGCACAGGATCGGAGGAGATGCACAATGAGCGGACAACGCCTGAAGGATCGCGTCGTGATGATCATCGGCGCAGGCTCCATTGATGCCGGCTGGGGCAATGGCAAGGCGGCGGCCATGCAGGCCGCGCGGGAAGGCGCCAGAGTTTTCGCGGTGGATATCAACGGAGAGGCGGTCCAGGAAACCGTGGACCTCATTCGCAACGAGGGGCTCGAGGCGACCGCGCACCAGGCCGACGCCACGGACTCTGCCGCCGTGGAGTCGATGGTGAATGCATGCGTACGCACCTACGGCGGCGTCGACGTCATGCACAACAATATCGGCATCGTCGAGCTGGGTGGCCCGGTCGAGCTGGAGGAAAGCGCCTGGCACCGGGCGCTGGACATCAACCTCACCAGCCCTTTCCTGACGTGCAAGCACGTTCTGCCGGTGATGGAGCGTCAGGGTCGGGGCGTGATCCTGGTCACCGGCTCCATCGCGGGCATCCGTTACACCGGCGTACCCTACGTGAGTTACAGCGCCACCAAAGCCGCTGTCGCGCAACTGTGTCAGAGCGTGGCGTTGCAGTACGCCAGCCGGGGCATCCGCGCGAACTGCATTCTGCCGGGCCTGATGGACACCCCAATGATTTACCAGGGGCTCAACGAAGGCTACTCCGCGAGCAGTCAGCAGGAGATGGTGGACAAACGAAACGCCCAGTGCCCCACCGGCCGCATGGGTGATGCGTGGGATGTGGCCCACGCCATGGTCTTCCTGGCCTCGGACGAAGCCAAGTACATCACTGGCCAGAATCTGGTGGTCGATGGCGGCCTGACCTGCAAGATCCACTAGGCGTTTCACATGCTGACCATCTGGGGACGCCGCAACTCGGCCAACGTTCAGAAGGTGCTCTGGCTTGCCGAAGAGCTCGGCATGGCCTGGCACCACGAGCCGGCGGGCGGCCAGGAGAATGCCGCACGGCACGACGCGCTGGTCGCACGCAACCCGAACGGTCTCGTGCCGGTCATTGAGCACGGGGCGCTTACGCTCTGGGAATCCAATGCGATACTCCGCTACCTGGCCCGTCTGTATCCCGAAGCGGAATGCTACGGCCGTTCACCAACGGAGTCGGCATACATCGATCAATGGATGGACTGGCAGGTCAGCACGCTGTGGCCGCAGATGCTGCCCTACTTCATCGGCCTGGTGCGCACACCGGAAGCGGATCGGGACGCGAACACGATCGAGACCGCGAGGCGACAGACGCACCAGAACTTCTCGATTCTCGAGCAATCCCTGCGGCCCGGCGCGTTTCTGGTGGGAGACCGGATTACAATCGCTGACGTCGCCCTCGGGGCGTTCATCCATCGCTGGCTGACGCTCAACGGCGATGCGGCCACGACCCAGCCACTGCTCGCCGCTCTCCACGAACGCTACCAGACCCGAGCGGCGTTCACGAGCCACATCCACCGGCCACCACTACAGTAGAGCGGTCGCTCAGCCCAGCGGCTTGAGCCAGAACTGGAGCGGCTTCTGCGTCTCTTCCCGTTCGCCGATGTCGGGCCAGGGGAAGTAGGCCACCAACTCCGGCCGGGGCTGATAACCGAAGTGCCGCCACACCGGGTCCAGCGGCTGATGGTTGGCGGGCTTCATGGGGTGGTCGTCCGGGCGCTGCACGGCGCAGAACGCGACACGGTCGTAATCGCCGAAGGAGCCGGCGAGGGCCTCGCGTTCCCGAAAAAACTGCCGGTAAAGGCCGTGACCGCGGTACTCGGGAAGGAGCACCGACTCGGCGAAATAGAATACGCGCTGCACGTCGATCCCCGCGTCGACGAACGGCTGCTGAATCTCCTGCTCCTCGTCCGTGAGCGGCATGGCCGTAGTCACCCCGACCACGGCATCGCCGTCCAGCACGGTTAGCGCGAACGAGCGCGGCGAGTCGACATAAATCTGCAGGAATCGGCGTTCATACTCCTCATCGCCCTCGTAGAGATAGGGCCATTCGCGGAAGACAGTCATGCGCAACCGCGCAATGTCGTCAAGCCGCCGGCCCAGACCGGCGCCATAGAGTCGTTCGAAGCGAAGGTCACCCATTGCCGGCATTCCCGTCATCCCGTGTAGAAAGCGATTCCAACACACCCCGGGGCGCATGTGCACGCAGGTTGGTTATGCTGGAACGACAGACCACTCAGGGAGCGAACCATGGCCATACACAGCGACGTTCTGACGCCACCGGCAGCCGCCACGCGCAGCTTCACCGATCCGGTGGCAACCGTGGAATACCTGCAGGAGATCTACGACCGCAACACCGCATTCCTCCGCGACTGGTTCCAGAGCTGCGCTCAGGGTGACCCTGTCCCGGGGCGGGTTCGGGCGTACTACCCGCGGGTGCGCATCGCCACCGCAACCCATGCCCGGGTGGACTCCCGCTCGTCCTACGGGTTCGTCGCCGGCCCGGGCGTGTTCGAGACAACCGTCACGCGGCCGGATCTCTTCCGCGATTACCTGATCGAACAGTGCGCCCTGCTGCTGCAGCACCACGGCGAGCCACTGGAAGTGGGCGAGTCTGCGGAGCCGATCCCGCTGCATTTCGCCTATCCGCGGGATATCAACGTCCAGGGTGGATTCGCCGACGGTCTGCCGGACCGCCCCCTGCGCGACCTGTTCGACACGCCAGACCTGGCGGCCATGGACGACGCCATCGTCAACGGCACCCACAGCGTCGAGGCGGGAGGGGCGCAGCCGCTGGCGCTGTTCCGCGCGGCGCGGGTGGACTACTCTCTGCACCGACTGGACCACTACACTGGCACCGATCCGTGCCACTTCCAGAACTTCGTCATCTTCACCAACTACCCGTTCTACACCGACGCCTTCGCCCGGCACTGCCGCGAGCAGCTCGCCGCCGGCACCGCCGACTTCGACGCGTTCGTGGAGCCGGGCAACCGCATCACGCGCCGCGGGGAAAACCAGCCGAGCGGCGAACCGCCGGAGCGGGCATTCCAGATGCCGGCATTCCATCGCGTCGCGGCGGACGGCTCCGGGGTCACCATGATCAATATCGGCGCCGGCCCGTCCAACGCGCGCAACATCACCGACCACGTGGCGGTGATGCGGCCCAGCGCCTGGCTGATGCTCGGCCACTGCGCCGGCCTGCGGAACACGCAGAAGCTCGGCGACTACGTACTCGCCCACGGCTACATCCGCGCCGATCACGTGCTGGACGAAGAGCTGCCCCTGTGGGTGCCGGTGCCCGCACTGGCGGAGATGCAGGTGGCGCTGGAGGACGCGGCCCGCCAGGTCACCGGCCTTGACGGCTTCGAGCTCAAGCGCGTGATCCGCACCGGGACGGTGGCCAGCGTGGACAACCGCAACTGGGAACTGGGCGATCACGCCACCACGCTCAAGCGCATGTCACAGTCGCGCGCGGTGGCGCTGGACATGGAGTCGGCCACCATCGCCGCCAACGGCTTCCGCTTCCGGGTGCCCTACGGCACGCTGCTGTGCGTGTCGGACAAGCCCATGCACGGCGAGATCAAGCTCGCGCGCATGGCGAGCGAGCTCTACCGCCAGCGGGTGGACCAGCACCTTGAGATGGGCCTGATGGCGCTTGAGAACCTCAAGCACTACGACCGGGAACGCCTGCACTCGCGCAAACTGCGCAGCTTCGCCGAGGTGGCATTCCGTTAAGGAAACACCGACAGCGCGCGTGGCGACGGTTCATGCGCCGGCCCGGCTTCGCTATGCTGGTGCCCTGAAACCGGACGAAGGCCGACGCATGGGAGCAGACGAACGGCAGTCGACCCTGCAGCGGGGCCCGACGGGAGCCGTCCACGCCCGGCAAGCGCCACCGATCGTGGTCGGCCGCGCCCCCATGGAACGCCGCCTGCGCGCCGTCAGGGTCGCGCGCCGGCCCACCACACTCTACGAGGCGTTTATCCGCCCGCTCGACGAAGACGGCGGCGACATCTTCGCCACCGAAGATCACCGGGAGACCCCATGACGACCAGAAGCACCGGCGATTCCCGTGGGCCCTTCATGGGTATTCCGCGCCACCTCCTCACAACCCTGCTGCCGCTTCTTGAGGAGGCAACCGCTGGTGCCATCGCCGTGGACCGCGACGCCCGCATCACCTGGATCAATTCAAGTTACGCCAGCCTGATCGGCGATGCGCCCGAACGCCTCGTGGGCCGACCGATCCGGGAAGTCATCCCCGCCACACGTATGCCGGAAACCGTACGTACCGGACAACCACGGCTACTGGACATCATGGAGTTCCGGGACCAGCAGCTCGTGGTGTCGCGGCTGCCGGTGGAAGAAGACGGTATCGTGGTCGGCGCGCTCGCATTCGTGGTCTATGACGACCTTCAGCCCCTGGCACCGCTGATGTCCAAGTACCGTCGCCTGCAGGATGATCTGGCCGCTGCGCGGCGAGCCCTGGCGCGCCGGACAGCGCGCTACAGCCTGTCGGACTTCGTCGGCGCGAGCCCGGCGGCCCTGGACGTGAAACGCCGCGCCCGGCTGGCGGCAGGACGCGACATCCCCACATTGCTGCTCGGCGAGACCGGCACGGGCAAGGAGATCCTCGCCCAGGCCATCCACAGCGCCTCGGCGCGGGCAGATCGTCCGTTCGTGGGCGTCAACCTGGCGGCAGTACCGGAGAATCTTCTGGAGTCAGAGTTCTTCGGGGTCGCCCCGGGCGCCTACACCGGCGCCGGACAGCGAACGCGGGAAGGCAAGTTTCAGCTGGCCCATGGCGGCACCCTGTTCCTGGACGAGATCGGGGACATGCCGCTGGCGCTGCAGGCCAAGCTGCTGCGGGTGCTGGAAGAGCAGCAGGTGGAGCCGCTGGGATCCAACCAGGTGCAGCAGGTGGACGTCCGCGTGATCGCCGCCACCAGCCGCGATATCGGCGCTATGCTGACCGACGGCACCTTCCGGTCGGATCTCTACTACCGGCTCAACGTGCTTGAGATCCGCGTGCCACCGTTGCGTGAGCGGCTGCAGGACCTGGGGATTCTTTGCGAAGCCCTGCTGGAGGACATCGCCCTGGGCGGCGAGCTCCACGCCGAACTCACCAGCGATGCACTGGCAGTACTGGAGCGCTATCACTGGCCCGGAAACATCCGTGAGTTGCGCAATACGCTTGAGCAGGCCCTGACCATGAATGAAGGCGAGGGCGCCCTGTCGGCGCACGAGATTCATGCGGTGCTCCCGGTCAGCCGGGCTGCCGGCTCAACGGCGGCAACTGGCTCGACGTCGGTGCGCCCATTGGCCGAGACGGTGGCGGATGCCGAGCAGGCCGCCATCGAGTCCGCCCTGCGCGCCACGGACGGCAATCGCAGCCGAGCTGCGCGCCTGCTGGGTATTTCCCGCTCCGTTCTGTACGAGAAGCTGTCGCGACTGTCCTGACATCAGGACATGTGTCTCTATTTCAGGACACATCAAGCCACCCTGCACCAAAAACTGTCCTATTAACCAGACACACCAGCCCACCCCCCCCCTCACGGAAACTGCCCAACGCTTCGCCTTTTCCATCCAGGACAATACGTTATGCCAGACCCGCCCGAGTTGGCACGCTTGGTGCTTTGATAACAGCGTGTTGCCCCGAAAAGCATGAACCATCGGGCGACATTGATGCGTCACGGCGAGGGTGCGACAGACACCGGGCCGTCTCACGGAGCCGCCCCGCGAGCGCGTCTCGCCAGAACGAAAACCCCAGGAGGAGATACCATGAAAGCTGTGACCCGACTGGCCGTTGCAGGCCTCACCACCGCCGGCCTTGCCCTTGGCAGCATGGCCACCACTGCCCACGCCGACAGCCCGGCGCAGTGGACAATGACCACGACCTGGTCCGACTCCATCGATCTGATCAAGATCGACCAGCGCTGGGCCGAGACCGTCAACCGAATCGCGGGCGATGAGCTGGAAATCGATTTCCGCTCCGGCGGCAGCCTGATGTCGGCCGGCGAAGTATTCGATGCCACCGAGACCGGCAGCATCGACGCATCCGGCGACTGGCCCGGCTACTGGGCGGGCACCGACTCTGCGTTCTCCCCGCTCGCCACCCACACCATGATGTTCAATGCCGTGGATTACCTGAACTGGATCTTCAAGTGGGGCGGCTGGGACATCTACCAGGAGATCTACGGCGAGTACAACATGGTGTACCTCCCGTACGCCGTCACCAACAACGAATCCGGCTTCATGGGTCGCACCAAGATCGAGTCCATCAGCGACCTCGACGGCATGCGTCTGCGGCTTGCCGGGCGTGACCAGGGCCGTGTGCTGGAAGAACTGGGCGGCTCCCAGGTGGAACTGGCCGGTGACGAGATCTACCAGGCCGTGGAACGCGGCGTGGTGGACGGCGCCGAGTTCTCCATCCCGGGTGTGGACTGGAAGGTCGGCTTCGGCGAGATCGTCGACTACTGGGCCACCCCCGGCTGGCACCAGTCGGCCAGCGTCTTCGGCGTCATGATCAACAAGGACTCCTGGGACGCCCTGTCCGAGACCACACAGGAGAAGCTGAAGGTTGCCGCCGAGTCCACCATGGCCTGGTCTCTGGCCTGGTCCGAGCACGGCTCCGTCGAAGGCACCAATAACTTCCTGGATGCGGGCGTCGAGATCAGCCAGATGCCCATGGAAGAACTGGAGGAAGTGCAGGACATCACCAACCAGGTCATCATCCGCGGTGCCTGCGAGAACCCGCGCCACGCCAAGGTGTACCACTCTCAGGTGAGCTACCTGAAGGACTACGCCGTCTGGAGGGACCTGTCCGCGCCGTTCAACATGAGCCGCACCATGGACAACCTGCCGTCCCTGGAAGAACTGGAAGAGTGCCTCTAAGACGACTGGCAAGGACTGCCTAGCGCGAAGACCCGCGGCCCCGAGCCGCGGGTCTTCGTGACGGCACTGGTCGCGCGAGCGGCCCCGTCTTCCCCTTCCGAACCATGACGGGAGAGCGTGGCTTATGCACTTCATTGCCAGCTTCATCGACGGATTCAATAAGTGGTTTGGCCGAATCATCGCGCCAATCATTGCGATCCTTGCGCTGGTGGTGGTCTATGACATCACCCTGCGCTTTTTCATCGGCCGCCCCAGTGACTGGGCGTTCGAAGTGACGAAACAACTCTTTGCCGCCCACTTCATGCTGCTCGGCGCCTACGCGCTGTACATGCGTGCCCACGTGGAAGTGGACGTCATCACCAACCTTTTCTCGAAGAAGGTTCGGGCCGTGCTTGAGATCCTCGGCTATCTGATCTTTTTCGCACCGTTCATCTACATCTACCTGGAGCACTCTTGGGGCTACGCCATGCGCTCCTGGACCCGCGGCGAGACCACCTCGGGCATGGTGTCCATACCCGTGTATCCCGTGAAGATGATCATGGTGGTCACTGGCGTCCTGCTGCTTCTGCAGGCCATCGCCATTGTGCTTCAGGCTGTCCAGCGGCTGCGGGAGGAATAATTCATGGGTCCGGAACTTCTTACTCTCATCATGTTCGGCGCGCTGCTGATCGGCCTGTTCATGGGCCACCCCCTGCCCTTCGTGCTGGGCGGCGCCGCCGTGATCGGTGCCTACCTCGGGCCCGGCCCGCAGGTGTTCGGCACCATCGTCAGCAACATCTACGGCCGTGTCATGGACAACTACGTCCTGGTCGCCATCCCGCTGTTCATACTCATGGCCCGGTTTCTCAACGACTCCGGTGTCACGGAGCGCATGTTTGAAGTCATGCGCCTGCTCATGGCCAACCTGCGCGGCGGCGTGGCGCTCACGGTTGTCGTCGTGTCCGTGCTGCTGGCCGCAACAACCGGGATTGTCGGTGCTTCCATCGCCGTCATGGGCCTCATAGCCCTGGCACCGATGCTCAAGTACGGCTATGACAAGTCTCTGAGTTCCGGGGTCATCATGGCCAGCGGCAGCCTCGGCATCCTGATTCCGCCGAGCATCATGCTTGTGCTCATGGCCAGTTACTCGCCGGTGTCGGTGGGTGCGCTGTTTGCCGGCGCGCTGGTGCCCGGCTTGATCCTCGGCGCGCTCTACGCGGCCTACGTACTGGTCGCTTGCTGGCTCAAGCCGGAATGGGGGCCGCCAGTGGAACCCGCCGAGCGCTCGCAGTACACGACGCCGCGACTACTGGGCCTGATGGCCCTCTACGTCATCCCGCCAATGGCGCTGATTCTCGGGGTACTGGGCGCGCTTTTCACCGGCTTCGCCACAGCCACCGAGGCATCCGCCATCGGCGCACTGCTGGCCTTCCTGCTGTTTCTTGCCTTCGGTGACAGGTCCATCAAGACGTGTTTCGCCACATTCGTCGAGGCAGGCAAGACCACTGCCATGGTGACATTCGTGATCGTCGGCGCCACGGCGTTCACAGGCGTCTTCTCCCGTGGCGGCGGCATGGAGTTCGTGCAGCAGTTGATGATGGGGGCACCGGGCGGTGAGATCGGCGTCCTGATCACCATGCTGTTCCTGGTGTTCCTGCTGGGCATGTTCCTGGACTGGACCGGCATCGTACTGCTGAGCTTCCCGATCATGCTGCCGGTGGTCCAGGCCATGGATATCGATCTGCTCTGGTTCGTGGTCATGAACGCGGTGATCCTGCAGACGTCCTTCCTCACGCCGCCGTTCGGCTACGCCCTGTTCTACCTCAAGGGTGTCGCACCACCGGGCGTCGAGATACTGGACCTGTACAAGGCGGTCATCCCGTTCTGCCTTCTGATCGTCTTCACGTGCATCATTCTCGCGCTGTTCCCGGGCCTGATCACCGGCCTGCCGGAGCTGCTGCTGGGCTGATGCCACCGGCGTGGCACACGCCGCAACATAACAACGCGGAGGAGACTCCAATGCGGATGCACAAGCGAGTGGCCCTGATAACGGGGGCCGGCCGGGGTATCGGCCGTGCCATCGCGGAGGCCTACGGCCACGAAGGCGCCCGGGTTGCCGTCGCCGACCTGTCGGCGGAGATGGCCGGCGAGACCGTGGCCGCCATCACGGCGAACGGTGGCGAGGCCATGGCTGTCACCATGGACGTCACCGACGAACAGGCCGTCAATGACGGCGTCACCGAGGTCTGCGACCGCTGGGGTGCCCTGGACGTGCTGGTGGCGAATGCCGGCATCCAGCACATCGACCCCATCGACCAGCTCGACTACGCCGATTGGCGCAAAGTGGTATCCGTGCACCTGGACGGCGCCTTTCTGGTGACGAAGGCGGCGCTGCAGTCCATGTATGCCAGTGGACGCGGCGGCGCGGTGATTTACATGGGCTCCGTCCACTCCAAGGAGGCGTCGCCCCTGAAAGCGCCTTACGTTGCCGCCAAGCACGCGCTGGCGGGGCTGTGCCGCTCGGTCGCCAAGGAAGGCGCCGCCCACGGCGTGCGCAGCAACATCATCTGCCCCGGTTTCGTGCGCACGCCCCTGGTAGAGAAGCAGATCCCGGAGCAGGCCCGCGAACTCGGAATCTCGGAAGAGTCCGTGGTGCGCGACGTCATGCTCAAGCAGACTGTGGACCAGGAGTTCACAACGCTGGAAGATGTCGCCGAGCTGGCGATCCACCTGGCGGCATTCCCGTCCAACGCCCTCACGGGGCAGTCCGTGGTGGTGAGCCATGGCTGGCATATGCAATAGCACGCAGAACGGGCGCCGCGCGCCGGCCGCCCGAGACAGGAACAGCGACGGAGGAAGACAGACATGTCCGGTGAAATCCTGTGGCAACCGGGTGAACGGGAGCTACGCAACAGCAACATGGCCCGGTACATGGATTGGCTGGCAGACAACGGATACGGCCGCTTCGGCAACTGGCAGGCGCTGTATCAGTGGTCCGTCGGCGACATGGACAGTTTCTGGCGCTCCGTCTGGGACTATGCCGGCCTGCAGGCTGACACCCCCTGGGAGCGCATCCGCGACGACCAGCCCATGCCAGCCACGCGCTGGCTGCCCGGGGCACGGCTGAGTTACGCCGGCAACCTGCTGCGCCATGCACACGGAGACCGCGCTGACGAAGAGGCCATCGTCGCCGTCGCCGAAGGGCGTGACACCATCCGTGTCACCTGGCGCACGCTCTACGAGCAGGTGGGTGCCTTCGAGGGCTGGCTGCGCGCCCAGGGTGTGGAGGCCGGGGATCGCGTCGCCGGTTTCGTGTGCAACGGCCACGAGGCGATGGTCGCCATGCTGGCCGCCAGCAGCATCGGTGCAGTGTGGAGTTCCGCTTCCCCGGATTTCGGCACCCAGGCCACAGAGGACCGCTTCGGCCAGATCGAACCCAAAATCCTGGTGGCCGTAAACGGTTACAGTTTCGGTGGCAAGCGCTTCCACAAGGCCGAGCAAATACGGGAACTCAAGGAGCGTATGCCGTCGGTCCGCGCCGTCGCGGTGATCTGCCAGCTCGACGAGGCCCCCATGCCGGAAGGCGATGCCTTCGTGCCATGGGACGAGGCCCTGGCCACCCACGACGGGGAGCAGCCATCGTTCACGCCGGTACCTGCCGACCACCCCCTCTACATTCTCTACTCCTCCGGCACCACCGGCAAACCGAAGTGCATCGTCCATGGCACCGGCGGGATTCTGCTGAACCATGCCAAGGAGCTGATCCTCCACGGTGATGTCGCGCCAGGCGACCGCTTCTTCTACTTCACCACCTGCGGCTGGATGATGTGGAACTGGCAGGCATCCGCTCTCGTCGCGGGCGCCACGCTGGTGGTCTACGACGGCTCCCCGGGACACCCGGACGTCGGCATGCCGTGGCGGCTGGCCGAGTCGGAGCGGCTTACGCACTTCGGCACCAGCGCCCGCTTCATCGCCGCCTGCCGCAAGGCCGAGATCAATCCGGGCCGGGACCAGGATCTCAGCCGCCTGCGGGTGGTGTTCTCCACCGGCTCACCACTGCTGCCCGAGGACTATGATTGGTTCTACGAATCCGTCTCCCGGGACATCCTGCTGGGCTCCATCGCCGGCGGCACGGATATCTGCGCCTGCTTCGTGGGCAGCAACCCGATCCTGCCGGTGCGCCGGGGAGAAATCCAGGCGCCCATGCTGGCCGCTGACGTGGTCGCCTTTGATGAGGACGGCACTGCCCTGGCCCATGACCGCGGGGAACTGGTCTGCCGTCAGCCCCTGCCATCCATGCCGGTGGCGTTCTGGAACGACCCTGACGGCTCGCGCTACCGCGAGGCGTATTTCGACACATTCCCGGGTGTCTGGGCCCACGGCGATTTCATCGGCTTCACCGAGAGTGGCGGCGCCATCATCTACGGGCGCTCCGATGCGGTACTCAACCCCGGAGGGGTGCGTATCGGTACGGCGGAGATCTACAGGCAGGTGGAAACCGTCGACGCGGTCGCCGACAGCCTGGTGGTGGGTCGGCCGGTGGAGGGCGACGTGGAGGTGGTGCTGCTGGTGGTGCCAGCCGCCGGCACGTCCCTCACCGGGGATCTCAAGCGCGAGCTGCGCCAGCGCATCCGCGAAGGCGCGAGCCCGAGACACGTGCCCCGGCACATCGTTGCCGTTGACGACATCCCCTACACGCGCAGCGGCAAGAAGGTGGAACTGGCGGTGGCGCGCATGCTTCGCGGCGACAGGAAGGAAGAGAACCGCGCCGCCCTGGGCAACCCGGAAGCCCTGGACAGCATCCGGGCCGCACTGGCCGAGGCCGAGCTGCTGCCAACGGGTTAGCGACCAGCAGCAACTTGCGGCAACTCCTGACCGGAAAAGGGACTTTCCGGTCCGCAAACCGGAACTGTGTCGCATCCGCGTTGGTCCGCAGGTGCTACGTTTTTGTTCGTGGCATCCATCGTTTATATTCCATGGACGCAACAACGGAGAGCAACGACGCGTCCCGCACTGGTGTCACGGACGATGCACCTGAGCTGGCCGGCCATGCGCAGGCCGTTGCGTACAGGGTTCTATCGCACGTCCCGTGACTGCGGACATCCGGCCCGCGAGTGACCGCACCTCCCGAGCCCGCAACCGGAACGACCGACTCCTGACCCATGGCAACGGCAAACCCGACAATCAATCTCAGTGGCCTGGCCGGACGACTCGTCCGTGACGGGCTTATCCCCGAGGCATCCGCACGTGACGCGGTGGAAGCCGCCCGCAAGGCGCGTCATCCCCTGGTGACGCACCTGGTCAGCGAACATCTGATCGCCGCCCGCGACCTGGCCCACGCCGCTGCCATCGAATTCGGCGTGCCACTGCTGGACCTGGACGCACTGGACGTCGACCCGGCGGCGGTCAAACTTGTCAAGGAGAAACTCATCCGCCACCATCAGGTCCTGCCGCTGCTCAAGCGCGGCAAGCGTCTGTTCGTGGCGGTGACCGACCCCACCAATCTCGAAGCCCTGGACGAGTTCAAGTTCCACACCGGGCTCACCACCGAGCCGGTTCTGGTCGAGCACGACAAGCTGCAACGCGCCATCGAACGCGCCCTGGACGCCGCTGGCAACAATTTCGGCATGGCCAGCGAGGAGCTCGACAGCGACCTTGAGAATCTGCAGGTCAGCGCCAGCGACGACGACACGACCCCCGGCGAGGAATCCGATGCCGATGACGCGCCGGTGGTGCGCTTCGTCAACAAGGTGCTGGTGGACGCCATCAACAAGGGCGCCTCGGACATCCATTTCGAGCCCTACGAGAAGACCTACCGCGTGCGTTTCCGGCAGGACGGCATGCTGCACACCGTGGCCAGCCCGCCTCTGGGGCTCGCCCCACGGATCTCCGCACGACTGAAGGTCATGTCGCGCATGGACATCGCCGAAAGGCGGGTGCCACAGGACGGGCGCATCAAGATGAGCCTGTCCAAGACCCGCGCCATCGACTTCCGTGTCAGCAGCTGTCCGACGCTGTTCGGCGAGAAGATCGTGCTGCGTATTCTCGACCCCAGCAGCGCCATGCTGGGCGTGGACAAGCTCGGCTACGAACCGGAACAGAAAGAACGCTTCCTCGGCGCCATCGAGAAGCCCTACGGTATGGTGCTGGTCACCGGCCCCACCGGCAGCGGCAAGACCGTGTCCCTTTACACGGCGCTGAATATCCTCAACACCGAGGACCGGAACATCTCCACGGTCGAGGATCCGGTGGAAATCAACCTGCCCGGGATCAACCAGGTCAACATGAATCCCAAGGCCGGACTCACCTTCGCCACGGCCCTGCGCGCGTTCCTGCGCCAGGACCCGGACGTGGTCATGGTCGGCGAGATCCGAGACCTGGAAACCGCCGAGATCGCCATCAAGGCGGCACAAACCGGGCACCTGGTCCTGTCCACACTGCACACCAACGACGCCCCGCAGACCCTGACCCGGCTCATGAACATGGGCGTGCCGTCGTACAATATCGCCTCGTCCGTGCACCTGATCATCGCCCAGCGGCTGGCGCGGCGACTGTGCAGCAACTGCAAGGCCCCGGCGGACATCCCTGCGGAGGCGTTGAAGAAGGAAGGGTTTGCCGACGCCGACCTGGACGACCTCACCGTCTACGCCCCGGTGGGCTGCGACCAGTGCAACCAGGGCTACAAGGGCCGCGTGGGCATCTACCAGGCCATGCCCGTCAGCGAGGCCATGGGCCGGATCATCATGGAAGGCGGCAACGCCATGCAGCTCGAAGAGCAGGCCGCCAGGGAAGGGATCAACGACCTCAGACGCTCGGGCCTGATGAAGGTCATGCAGGGCGTGACCAGCCTCGACGAGGTCAACCGCGTCACCAAGGAATGAACATGGCAGCAAAAGCGGCAAAACAGAATCCCACGTTCGTCTGGGAAGGAACCGACAAACGCGGAGAACGGGTCAAGGGCGAGAACCAGGCCGCCAACGTCACCATGATGAAGGCGGAACTGCGCCGCATCGGTATCAACCCGAAGAACGTACGTCGCAAGTCCGCGCTGTCCAGCCTGGGGCAGCGCAAGAAGCGCATCGACCCAGGCGACATCGCGGTGTTCAGCCGCCAGCTCGCCACCATGATGAATGCCGGTGTGCCGCTGGTGCAGGGCCTGGACATCATGGCGTCGGGTCACCAGAACCCATCCATGCGGGAGCTCATCGCCGACATCAAGGGCGACGTGGAGGGGGGCACCAACCTCAGCGAGGCGCTGGCGAAACACCCCCGCTACTTCAACGACCTCTTCTGCAACCTGGTCGAGGCCGGCGAATCCGCCGGCGTGCTGGATACGCTGCTCGACAAGCTGGCGACCTATCTGGAGAAGACGGAGTCGATCAAGAAGAAGATCCGCAAGGCCATGTTCTATCCGGCCGCAGTCATCGTGGTGGCGTTCATCGTCACAGCGATCCTGCTGATTTTCGTGGTGCCGGAATTTCAGAACATGTTCCGCAGTTTCGGCGCCGATCTGCCGGTTTTCACGCGCATGGTCATCAACCTCTCGGACTTCTTCCAGCAGTACTGGTACGCCATCTTCGGGGGCATCATCGGCGCGGTGGTGGCCTTCGTCGTGACCCATCGACGATCGCCACGCTTCCGGCGCTTCATGGACCGGCTGTTGCTGCGCATCCCGGTGGTGGGGCCGATTCTGGACAAAGCCGCCACCGCGCGCTTCGGGCGCACGCTCTCAACCATGTTCGCCGCCGGCGTGCCGCTGGTGGAGGCGCTGGAATCAGTCTCCGGCGCCTGCGGTAATACCGTCTATGAAGACGCCATTCTGGAGATGAAAGACCAGGTCGCCTCCGGGCAACAGTTGAATGTCGCCATGCGCTTGTCCAACCTGTTCCCCCACATGGTGGTGCAGATGGCCGCCATCGGCGAGGAGTCCGGCTCGCTGGATACGATGCTGGCGAAGGTGGCGGATTTCTACGAAGAGGAAGTCGACAACCAGATCGACAGCCTCAGCAGCCTGCTGGAGCCGTTCATCATGGTGATTCTGGGCGTCCTAGTGGGCGGCCTCGTCATCGCCATGTATCTGCCGATTTTCCAGATGGGTCAGGTCATCTGACGCCGCCCTTTCAGCGAGGACCGCTCTCACCGGATGGCAAGCGTAATCGACGTACTGCAGCAGCCAGCGGGCCTGATCCCCGCAACGTTCGTTTTCGGGCTGCTGGTGGGCAGTTTTCTCAATGTCGTCATCCTGCGCCTGCCGGTCATGCTGGAACGGGCGTGGCGAGAACAGGCGCGGGAGGTGCTGGGCGAGGCGGCGGAGACGACCGGAGGGCGTTTCGACCTGATCACCCCGGGGTCCCACTGCCCCGCCTGCGGCCGCCACATCCGCGCCTGGGAAAACATCCCGGTGCTGAGCTGGCTGGCCCAGCATGGCCGCTGCCGGGGCTGCCGCGCGGCGATCAGTGCCCGCTACCCCGCCGTCGAGCTGCTCGCCGGCCTGCTCTCCGCTGCCGTGGCCTGGCATTTCGGCTGGAGTATTGAACTGGCGGGCGCGTTGCTGCTCACCTGGTCCTTGATCGCCCTCTCAGGGATTGATGTCGACCATCAGCTGCTGCCCGATACGCTGACCCTGCCCATGCTGTGGTTCGGCCTGGCGTTCGCGCTGCTCACCGACGGCGCGCTGGCGTCACCCGTGGACGCGTTGATCGGCGCCATGGCGGGCTATCTCAGCCTGTGGCTCGTGTTCCACTGTTTTCGGCTCGCAACCGGCAAGGAGGGCATGGGCTACGGGGACTTCAAGTTGCTCGCCCTGCTGGGGGCCTGGCTGGGGTGGCAGGCACTGCCGGTTGTCATTTTGATGGCGTCGTTGGTCGGTGCGGTTGCAGGCGTCGCCATGGTACTGGTTCTGGGGCGGGACCGGGAACTGCCCATTCCGTTCGGCCCATACCTTGCCGCTGCGGGCTGGCTTACCTTACTGTGGCGGGATGACCTGATCGCCATGTACATGCGGTTGTCCGGGCTGGGTTAGGGTCGCCGGGCCGCCCGAAACGTGGAGGATGCGAATCCGTGCTCATCATCGGTCTCACAGGCGGCGTCGCCAGCGGCAAGACCACGGTCAGCGACCTGTTCGCCGACCGCGGTGTTACCGTTGTGGATGCGGATGTCGCCTCCCGGCGTGTCGTGGAACCCGGGGAGCCTGCATTGTCGGAACTCGTGGAGGCTTTCGGTGATCAGATTCTCACGGCCGAAGGAACACTCGACCGCCAGCAGCTGCGGCAAACGGCGTTTGCGGACGATGCGGCACGCCAGCGGCTCGAGGGCATCCTGCACCCGCGGATCCGCGCGTTCATGGATGCCGAGCTGCGCCAGGTCCGGGGGCCGTACGCGATCCTGTCCGTACCGCTGCTCGTGGAGAGCAATCTGCTGGACATGGTCGAGCGCGTCCTGGTTGTGGACGTCCCGGAATCCGTACAGCGCGAGCGGCTTATCGCCCGGGACGGCAGTACCCCGGAGCAGGCGGATGCAATCATCGCCGCACAGACGTCCCGGGAGCGGAGGCTGCACCACGCAGACGACATCATCGACAACACCCAGGATCTTGAGAACCTGAAGCAGCAGGTCGAGACTCTGCATCAGGCGTATCTCGCCATGGCGGAACGCAGCGCCAACACGAACGCCGGTCTAGCGGAGCACTAATGGAACACGAACAAGACCACGATGAATCCATCGTCTTCGAACAGCCGCTGAATGAGCGCGTGCGCACCCTCATGCGGCTGGAACACCTGTTCGGTCAGGCCCGGTTCGCGATGGAAGGTGACACGCTGTGGCACAGCCGGCTTGGCGTCAGCACCATTGGCGAGATCCTGGACCTGTTCAGCCGCGGCGATCTCAAGACCGAGCTCATCAAGGAGCTGGACCGGGTCACCAGCCTGCTGAGGCGCCTGGAGGAACGGCCCGGAGTCGACACCGACCGCCTGCACCACGTCATTGAGCGCTGCGGCACACTGCACGAACGGCTGGGCCAGCACACCGGCCAGCTGGGCGCAGCACTGCGTCAGGATGACCTACTCTCGAACGTCATGCAGCGCGCCGGCATCGCCGGTGGCACGTGCGCTTTCGACCTGCCACGCTACCACCGCTGGCTGTCCCGCCCGGCCAGCGCTCGGCAGCACGACCTGGAGAACTGGTACGCAAGCATCGATACGGTCCGGGATGCGACCGAGACCGTACTGGGGCTGCTCCGCGACAGCGCAATTCCGAAGGAGTGTCACAGCCGCAAGGGAACCTATCAGCGCAACCTGGACAAGAACACCTCCTACCAGCTGGTTCGCGTGGAATTGCCGGCGGACAGCAGCGAGTACCCCGAGATCAGCGGCACCAAGATGTTCATCACAATCCGCTTCATGGAACAGAACGGCACCCTTGACCGGCCCCAGCAGTCGACCGAGGATAAACGGTTCGTACTGCAACTCTGCGTTCTTTGATTTGAGATGAGCAATCGCAACGCCCCCTGCCCCAACTGCAGGAAACTCGTGGACTGGGACGGCGACAGCCCCTGGCGGCCATTCTGCAGCGAACGCTGCAAGTCTGTGGACCTGGGCGGCTGGCTGCAGGAGAGCCACCGAATTCCCGGCATCGAGCTCCCGGAGGAACTGCTGGACGAGATCGGCGACGAGCAGGACCCGGCCAACCAGTAGTCCCATGCGGCGGGGCCGGCTCAGTCCACCCGCCACAACCCCCGGATCGCCGCGACACCCTGTGCGCGGCAGGCGTGCAGTTGCGCCAGATCATCGGCGCCCAACCCGCCCAGGGCGTACACGGGAATCGGCACGTCGGCAACCAGCTCCTGAAACCGGGCTTCACCAAGCGGGGTCGCATCCGGGTGGCTTGCCGTGGGGCGCACGGGCCCGAGAACCGCGAAATCAGCGCCCAAGGACACGGCCCGGGCCAGTTCATTGGCGTCGTGACAGGACGCTGCCACCAGCGACGAGGAGGCCAGCGGCCGCCGGTCCAGTTCATGCAGCATGGCTGCGGGCAGATGAACGCCCGTTTTCAGCTCCCGCGCGAGCGCCACATCCCCGTTGAGCAGCAACTGCACCCCCTGCTCTCTTGCCATCAGGGCCGATTCACCTGCAACCCGGCGCCAGACCGTTGCCGAGGCGCCGGGGAGACGGAGCTGGATCAGACCCGCGCCGGCCGCCATGTGGCGCCGCAACCGCTCGAGAAAAGCGCTGCTGCGCTCGCCGTCGGCAAGATCCGGCGTAATGAGATATGTCTCCGGCAGCGACGCAGCCGTGGTGATCGGGCCGTTAGCGGCGGGAAACCGGTAGCGGTTCAGCTCCCGCGGCGGCACCCACCGCAGCGGTTGGCCTTCACGGCCGGACGGCGTCCCGGCGAAGCGCCGCACTTCCCACGTGTCCAGTAGCACCGACTTGTCGGCATACTGCCACGGCACGCGAATCAATGGCCGCACCTCCAGAGGCTGGATACCCAGCTCCTCGTGCAGTTCCCGGGCAAGGGCGTCGCGAACGGTTTCACCCGCTTCAACCTTGCCACCGGGAAACTCCCAGCGCCCCCCCTGATGGCTGTCTTCGGCCCGGCGTGCGATGAGCACACGCCCATCGGGCAGGCGGATCACGCCCACGGCCACGTGGGTCTGCGCGGAGTCATTGCGGCCCATGAGCGGAGGCGCGGTCAGGTGCGGTATTCGGCGTTGATACGCACGTATTCATAGGAAAAGTCACAGGTCCAGACCACCGCCCCGGCGTCACCACGTCCGAGCGCGACATGAATGGTGATCTCCTCCCGGCTCATGCGTTCCGCCGCGGCGGGCTCGCTGTAATCGGGGGAACGGCCGCCGTGGGCCGCAATACACAGGTCGTCCAGCCAGATGGCCACACGATCCACGTCCATATCGTCCACGCCCGCGCGGCCAATGGCGGCCAGGATTCGGCCCCAGTTGGGATCGCCCGCGAAGAACGCCGTCTTCACCAGCGGCGACTGGGCAATGGTGAAGGCAACGGCCTCCGCCTCCGCCTCATTGCATGCACCGCTCACGTCAATGGTGATGAAGCGGGTCGCGCCCTCACCGTCCCGCACGATGGCCTGCGCCAGTTCCTGGCACAGCGACACCAGGGCCTGCTGCAGGCGCTCCAGGTCATCGCTGCCAGCCGCCGGCGCGATGCCGCTGGCGCCGGTACCGATCAGGACACAGGCATCATTGGTGGACGTGTCACCGTCTACGGTGATGCGGTTGAAGCTGGTGCCCACGGCGTGGCGCAGGACGTCATCCAGCTGGGCCTGGGTCAGGTCGGCGTCCGTGGCGATGAACGCAAGCATGGTGGCCATGTCGGGGCGGATCATTCCCGCCCCCTTGGACATGCCGCTGATGGTGACCTCACCACCGCTCAGGGCCACCCGCCGCGACGCGCCCTTGGGCACGGTATCGGTGGTGAGAATGCCGGCCGCCGCGGCGAGCCAGCCATCGCTCTGCAGCGCCGTGGCGGCCTCGGGAATGGCATTGATGATACGGTCCACCGGCAATGGCTCACCAATGACGCCGGTGGAGAACGGCAGCACAGAGGCGTCGGCCACGTCCATGTGCCGGGCCACCGCCTCGCAGGACGACAGTGCCGCGGCCATGCCGGCCTCGCCGGTCCCGGCGTTGGCGTTGCCGGTATTGATGAGCAGAAAACGGGGCTCGGCCGCCCCCAGGTGGCGACGCGCCACGTGCACGGGCGCCGCACAGAACCGGTTTCGGGTGAACACGGCACTCGCCCTGGAGCCCGGGTCCAGTGCCATAAGCACCAGATCAGGGCGGCCCGGCTTCTTGATGCCGGCCGCGGCCACGCCAAGACGAACGCCGGGGACCGGGGCTATCGCAGGTTGCAGGGGGAGTCCGACCGCCACGTTACAGGCTCCTCAGGTCAGGCGTCCGCAGCAGTTCTTGTACTTCTTGCCGGAACCGCAGGTGCACGGCTCGTTGCGCCCCACCTTCCGGCCCTCGCGGACGAAGGTGTCTGCGGTGCGCGGGGCGGCGCGATCCCCCCGCCCCTCGCCGGCCTCGTCACCACCCCCGGCGAGCGCACTCTGACTCTCGGCGTGTTGATAGCTCACGTCGGCGCGCTCCTGGGGCTTCGGCTGCTCCGCCTCGGCGCGGTCCACGTCCTCCGGCTCCCGGACCTGCACGCGCTGCAGCAGGCTGATGACTTCCCGCTGGATGCTCTCGAGCATCGCGGAGAACATGTGGAAGGCGTCCTTCTTGAACTCCTGCTTCGGGTTGCGTTGCGCGTAGCCGCGCAGGTGGATGCCCTGGCGGAGGTAGTCCATGGCCGCCAGGTGCTCCTTCCACTGGCTGTCCAGCACCTGCAGCATCGCCACCTTCTCGAACCGGCGCAGGGCGTCCGCGCCAACCTGCTCTTCCTTCTCGAGATACTTCGCCTGGGCCTGCTCGACGATGCGCTCGCGCAGAGGCTCCTCGTGGAGGTCGTCTTCGTCGTCCAGCCACTGCTGGATCGGCAGCTCCAGGGCGAAGTCGCGCCGCAGGGCCTCTTCCAGGCCGGCGACATCCCACTGCTCGTCGATGCTGCCGGGCGGGATGTACTCGTCGATGACGCGGTTGACGACGTCGTTGCGCATGACCTCGACGGTTTCGCTGAGGTCGTCATCCGCCATCAGCTCCTGACGCTGACGATAGATCACCCGACGCTGGTCGTTGGCGACGTCGTCAAATTCCAGCAACTGCTTGCGGATATCGAAGTTATGGGTTTCGACCTTGCGCTGGGCATTCTCGATCACCCGCGAGACCATGCCGGACTCAATGGCCTCGCCCTCCTGCATGCCGAGCCGCTGCATCAGGTTGGAGACGCGCTCGGACGCGAAAATGCGCAGGAGGCTGTCTTCCAGTGACAGATAAAACCGGGTCGAGCCCGGGTCACCCTGGCGCCCCGAACGACCGCGCAGCTGGTTATCCACGCGGCGGGATTCGTGCCGCTCGGTGCCGATCACGTGCAGGCCGCCCGCTTCAATGACCTGCTGGTGACGGCGCTGCCAGTCGGCGCGGACCGCCTCGCGCTGCTCCTCGGTGGCATCCTCGCCCAGTTCCGCCAGCTCGGCGTCCAGGTTACCGCCCAGGACGATGTCGGTGCCGCGACCCGCCATGTTGGTCGCGATGGTCACGGCGCCCGGCTCACCGGCCTTGGCGATGATCGGCGCCTCGCGGTCATGCTGCTTGGCGTTGAGCACTTCGTGGGGGATACCGGCATCGTCAAGGCTCTTGGAGATCACCTCCGAGACGTCGATGGAGGCCGTGCCCACAAGGATCGGCCGCCCCGCCTCACGGTTGGCGACGATGTCCTCGACGATGGCGTTGATCTTGTCATTCTGGTTGAGATAGACGAGATCGTTATTGTCCTCGCGGATCATCGGCCGGTGCGTCGGGATGACCGTGACCTCCAGCCCATAGATGTGCTGGAACTCGTAGGCCTCGGTGTCGGCGGTGCCGGTCATGCCCGAGAGCTTCTCGTACAGGCGGAAGAAGTTCTGGAACGTGATGGAGGCAAGGGTCTGGTTCTCCTTGCGCACCGGCAGGCCTTCCTTCGCCTCCACCGCCTGATGCAGGCCGTCCGACCAGCGCCGCCCGGGCATGGCCCGGCCGGTGAACTCGTCGACGATCACCACCTGCTCGTCACGTATCAGGTACTGGTCATTCCGGTGATACAGGTGGTGCGCGCGCAGCGCCGCGTTGAAGTGATGCAGCAGACCAATGTTCCGGGGATCGTAAAGACTCTCCCCCTCTTTCAGCAGTCCGGCTTCGGAGAGCATCTCCTCGACCCGGTCGTGTCCCTCCTCGGTGAGGTAGGCCTGCCGGGATTTCTCGTCCAGCCAGAAATCACCCGGACCCTCGTCTTCTTCCTGCCTGCTCAGATGCGGTATGAGGGCATTGATGCTCTCGTAGAGCTGCGAACTCTGCTCGGCCGGGCCGGAGATGATCAGCGGGGTACGCGCTTCATCGATGAGGATGGAGTCCACCTCGTCCACGATGGCGAAACCGAGATCCCGCTGCATGCGGTCGTCGAGCCGGAACGCCATGTTGTCGCGCAGGTAATCGAAACCGAACTCGTTGTTGGTACCGTAGACGATATCGCAGGCGTAAGCGGCTTTTTTGTCCTCGTGCGCCATACCGGGCACAACGACGCCGGTCTCCAGCCCCAGAAAGCCGTAAATGCGGCCCATCCACTCGGCGTCGCGCCGGGCAAGATAGTCGTTGACCGTCACCACGTGCACGCTATTGCCGCTCAGGGCGTTGAGATAGGCAGCCAGAGTGGCGACCAGGGTCTTGCCCTCGCCGGTCTTCATCTCGGCAATTCGCCCGGAGTGGAGGACCATGCCCCCGATCAGCTGGACATCGAAATGTCGCATGTCCAGCACGCGCCGGGCGGCCTCTCGAACCGTGGCAAAAGCCTCCGGCAACAGCGCGTCAAGGCTCTCACCGTTGGCATGCCGCTCCCTGAACGCATCGGTACGCGCCCGGAGTTCCTCGTCGGTCAGCGCTTCAACCTCCGACTCAAGGGCGTTGATCCGGTCCACGTTCTTCCAGTGTTTGCGGACCTGCCGTTCGTTACGGGTGCCGAAGACCTTCTTGGCAATTGCACCTAGCATAGAGACCTTCTCGATGACGATGTGGGCAGCGGCGCGAGCGCACCACTGCAGAACGCATTTCCGACGCCCTCGACCGGGGCCTGGTTCCATCCGCCGATCGCCCCGCGCTGCTTGCGTCTGGCACCATGGAAGCCATGATGACAATCACCGCTGCAGGGCGCGGCCGGTAAATGGATCATCATACCTGATCGGCGGGTAAACTGCAGGCGATGGGTTGCGGGGGATTGACGCATGGCAACGAAAGGCAAGGGCCCGAAACCCCTGTCCGGGGCATTCAAGGAGACACGCGGTCCTGCCGCCGGGCTGTACGCACGCGCCGCACAACTGCGGCAGTGGGAGACACGCCTGCTTCGAGAGTTGCCGCCACAGGCCAGGGGCCACGTGCGGCTCGCCCGGATCGGCCGCGACGCCCTGGTCCTCGTGGCGGATAGCCCTGAGTGGCGGCACCGGTTACGGTATCTGGCACCTCGTCTGCAGGAGGTGGTGATGGACCAGGCCGGGATCCGGCCACAGCAGGTGACCATCCGGATCGGCAATCTGCCGCGCCGCCCGGACGTCACCACGCCGAAAACCCTGTCCACATCAGCCGGCCGCACGATTGACGCAGCCGCCCGACACGCCACCGACCCCCGGCTTGCGGACGCACTGGCGAAACTGGCGTCCCGCGCTCCGGGAGGTCGCGAACAGGACTAGCGGTCAGCCCGCGGCCGGCTTCAGCTCCCAGGTCACGCCGGCGCCGGGGCCGACAAGGGCTGGTCAAACGA
This sequence comes from Aquisalimonas sp., assembly GCA_007126095.1. Taxonomy (GTDB): domain Bacteria; phylum Pseudomonadota; class Gammaproteobacteria; order Nitrococcales; family Aquisalimonadaceae; genus Aquisalimonas. The sequence goes on along the minus strand of SLBZ01000135.1, from coordinate 18,973 downwards.
AACCGGTGCAGGCTCGTCCCCCTCAAAGGTGACGTATTCCCACGCATCCTGGTTGGCAAGCAGGGCTCGCAGCAGCATGTTGTTCAGGTGATGCCCGGACTTGTAGCCGGTGAACGCCCCGATCACGCTGTGACCGAGCTGATACAGGTCACCGATCGCGTCGAGAATCTTGTGCTTCACGAACTCGTCGCGGTAGCGCAGACCGTCTTCGTTGAGGATGCGGTAGTCATCCACCACGATGGCGTTGTCCAGGCTGCCACCCAGCGCCAGCCGATTGGCTTGCAGCGTCTCGATGTCACGCATGAAACCGAATGTGCGCGCCCGTGAGATTTCCTTGACGAAGGAGGTAGCCGAGAAATCCACGGATGCGTGCTGGGTACCACTATCAAAGACCGGATGGTTGAATTCGATGGTGAAGTCCACCTTGAAGCCGTCGAACGGGTCGAAACGGACCCATTTGTCGTCGTCTTCAACCACTACGGGCTTGCGGACGCGCACAAACTTCTTGGGCGCCTCCTGCTCCTGGATACCTGCGGACTGAATCAGGAACACGAACGGGCCGGCACTGCCATCCATGATCGGGACTTCCGCATTGCTCAGCTCGACGATGACGTTGTCGATGCCCAACCCGGCCAGGGCGGACAGCAGGTGTTCGACCGTTGCCACGCGAACGCCGTCGCGGACCAGGCACGTAGAGAGCAGCGTGTCGCCCACATTCTCGGGGTGCGCGCCGATTTCCCATTCGGTGCCAAGATCCGTGCGCCGGAACACGATCCCGGTATTCGCCTGCGCGGGCAGAAGCGTCAGGTAGACCTTCTCCCCGGTGTGCAGACCGACGCCGGTGGCGCGGATCACGTTTTTGAGGGTGCGTTGGCGGATCATTGCCACAATCAACTCCTAGCCTGGCCCAAAACGGGGGTGTTAATCGCCGTTCGACAAACTCGCCCCGAATCAGTGCCGCGTCATTTTACTGCAATGCACGCAACTTGCATACTGCGGTGCAACATAGCGCGCCGTCGGGTCGGTGACGGCCGCAATGGTACCGCGCTGCCGCGGGGAGGACCCGCGGACCAGTTCACAGAACCGTCATTGTCAATCCGCCTGCCGTCGCAGGAAGGCCGGAATGTCGAGATAGTCCATATCCCCGGAATCGCCGTACTTGTCGTTGGCCGCCTTTTTCCTGGCCGCCGTGGGTTTCTCCAGTTCGTCGTAATCCACTTCGCCGGACGGCTTCTTGACCGTACGCAGCTGCGGGGCCTTGTCCTCGGTCTTGGGCTGACCCAGGCCGGTGGCGACAACCGTCACCCGCAACTCGCTCTCCAGCTCCGGATCGATCACCGTGCCGACCACCACGGTGGCGTCATCGGAAGCGAACTCCCGCACGGCCTGACCAACCTCGTCGAACTCACCAATGCCAAGATCGAGACCGGCGGTGACATTCACGAGAATGCCGTTGGCGCCGTGGAGGTTGATGTCCTCGAGCAGCGGGCTGGCGATGGCCCGTTCCGCGGCCTCCCGCGCACGCCCCTCACCGGAGGCGGCACCGGTGCCCATGACGGCCATGCCCATCTCGGACATGACGGTACGAACGTCGGCAAAGTCGACGTTGATCAGGCCAGGACGGGTGATCAGCTCCGCGATACCGCGCACGGCACCCAGAAGAACGTCGTTGGCCGCCTTGAACGCGTCCAGCAGCGTCAGGTTGCGACCCAGCTCGCTGAGGAGTTTCTCGTTGGGAATGGTTATCAGGGAGTCCACGGTCCGACCCAACTCCTTGATCCCTTCCTCGGCCACACGCAGGCGCTTGCCACCCTCGAACGGGAACGGTTTGGTGACCACCGCCACGGTGAGAATGCCCATCTCCCGGGCGATCTCGGCGACCACGGGCGCCGCGCCCGTGCCGGTGCCACCGCCCATGCCGGCGGTAATGAACACCATGTCGGCGCCTTCCAGCGATTCGGCGATGCGCTCGCGGTCCTCGGCCGCGGCGTTCCGGCCCACCTCCGGATGGGCACCGGCGCCCAGCCCCTTGGTAATGGAGCTGCCCAGTTGCAGAACCGTCTTGGCGGACGTGTTCTTCAGCGCCTGGGCGTCCGTGTTGGCGCAGATGAAATCCACGCCCTCGATGTCTGCAGAAACCATGTGCTGCACGGCGTTGCCGCCGCCGCCACCGACCCCGATGACCTTGATCACTGCGTTCTGGCTGAACGAATCCATCAGTTCAAACATGGCGATGCCTCCTTCTTACAATGCCCTGCGAGGGCAGCTGCCGCTCGCAGACCCGACCCGAAACTCAGAAGTTGCCCTGGAACCAGCTCTTCATGCGGTCCCAGAGCGCGTTGTATCCATTCGACGTGTCGTAATCCGGCCCGGTGCTGTGACCGCGGCCGTTGGCCCCGAAGGTCAGCAGACCGACCCCGGTGGAATAGACCGGGTTGCGGACCACGTCCGACAGCCCGGTGACGCTTTGCGGTATGCCGATGCGCACCGGCATGTGGAACACTTCCTCGGCCAGTTCGATGGCCCCTTCCATTTTGGAACTGCCGCCCGTCAGCACGACGCCGGCGGCGATGAGGTCCTCGAAGCCGCTGCGGCGCAGCTCCTGGTGGACCAGTGTCATGAGTTCCTCGTAACGCGGCTCCACCACCTCGGCGAGGGTCTGCCGCGACAGCCGCCGGGCCGGGCGATCACCCACCGACGGCACTTCAATGGTCTCCTCGGCGCCCGCCAGCTGGGACAGGGCGCAGGCGTACTTCACCTTGATTTCTTCGGCGTGCTGCGTGGGCGTACGCAGGGCCACCGCAATGTCGTTGGTGACCTGGTCACCGGCGATGGGGATGACCGCGGTGTGACGGATCGCCCCTTCCGTGAACACGGCGATGTCGGTGGTCCCGCCACCGATGTCCACCAGGCAGACACCCAGCTCCTTCTCGTCATCGGTGAGCACGGCGTGGCTGGACGCAAGCTGCTCCAGGATCACGTCATCCACTTCAAGACCGCAGCGGCGGATGCACTTGACGATATTCTGGGCCGCACTGACCGCGCCGGTGACCATGTGGACCTTGGCCTCCAGGCGGACACCGGACATGCCGATGGGCTCGCGGATGCCCTCCTGGGTGTCGATGACGAACTCCTGGGGCAGGATATGCAGGATCTTCTGATCCGCCGGGATGGCCACGGCCCGGGCTGCGTCGATCACGCGCTCCATGTCGGCCTGACCCACTTCCTTGTCACGGATGGCGACGATGCCGTGCGAGTTCAGGCTGCGCACGTGGCTGCCGGCGATCCCTGCGTAGACGGAATGGATCTGGCAGCCGGCCATGAGCTCGGCTTCCTCCACGGCGCGCTGGATCGACTGCACCGTAGACTCGATGTTCACCACCACGCCCTTCTTGAGTCCACGCGAAGGATGAGAACCGATCCCGCTGATCTCCACCTCGCCATTGGGGCCCACCTCGCCCACGATGGCGACGACCTTGGACGTTCCGATATCCAGGCCGACCAGCAGACTCTGTTCCGTCTTCTTCGACATGCTCTACCTCTCGTCAGTTGGGCGCGTTGTTTCCGTTGTCGCGCCAACGCACGCTAAAACCATTGGGATAACGGAGATCGGCGCGGGCCATCTCCTCCTCCCGTTCGCGTACCAGCCCCGGGTACGCCGCCACGAACCGCTCAAGGCGGTCCGCCACATCCTCGCGGCCAAGGCGGATCCGCGCGCCGGAGTCCAGCTCTGCAGTCCACGACTCGCGATCGTCCATCCCCAGACGCTCGACATTGAAACCAATGCCGCCCACGGCGCGCTGGAGTTCGAGGTAGCGCGCGGCCACGTCCGATTCCCGCCCATCCGGCCCGGACAGAACGGGCAGCCCCCCCGGCCAGGTTTCCTCGGGGGCGGAAAAGACGTCGCCCCCGGCGCCAAGCAGCGCCTCGTCGTTCCAGACCGCGACCGCCTCCTGCTCACGGATTTCCACCCGCAGCTGCCCCGGCCAGACCCGACGCACCGCTGCCCGATCGACCCACGGCAACGCCTCCAGGGCCCGGCGGATTCCGGCCACGTCCAGCGCCCAGAAACCGTCGTTAAGGCGGCCATCCAGCGCATCGCGGAGGTCCCCTTCGCGAACGTGCTCCAGGCGGCTGTCAAAATGCACCGACTCCAGCGGGAACGTCTCCGGGGCCAGCAACCACGCCGTGCCCCAGACAGCACCGCCAATCCCCGCGACGGCCACACCGGCCAGGCCGCCACGGCGGCACCACAGCAACATCCGGGCGCGGCGCTCGGCCCGCACGGCCGGATCCACCGGCTGCCGGGCTGGTCCGCGCCGACGGGCGCCTGTTGTGGTGCGCTGCCGCTTCATGCATCCGCCTCCAGACTGGTCTCCAGAATCCGCCAGACCAGTTCGTCAAACGGCATCCCCGCGGCCTCGGCCGCCATGGGAACCAGCGAGTGATCGGTCATGCCGGGGATGGTGTTCACCTCCAGCAGCCAGAACGCGCCATTGCCGTCGCGCATTACGTCCACCCGCCCCCAGCCCGCGCCGTCGACGGCGCGGAATGCTTCCGTCGCCAGCGCATTCAGGGCGTCGAGATCCGCGCCTTCCAGACCGCACGGGCAGTGGTAACGGGTCGAATCCGACTCGTACTTGGCCTCGAAGTCGTAGAACGTATGCGGCGTCTCCAGCCTGATTGCCGGCAGCACCGTGTCGCCGAGCAGGGAGACGGTGTACTCCTCGCCGGTAATCCAGCGCTCCGCGATCACGTCGCGGTCATAGCGGGCAGCGGCATCGCGGGCGGCAATGAGTTCCGCCTCGGTGGTGACCCGGCTCATGCCAATGCTGGAGCCCTCGCGTGCGGGCTTGACGATCAGCGGCGTCCCCAGGGCGGCGATGACGTCGGCCGCGCGGGTATCGGGGCGCAGCTCCATGTAGTCGGGGGTTGGCAGCCCGGCGCCACGCCACACCTGCTTGGTGCGCAGCTTGTCCATGCCCAGGGCCGAGCCCAGCACGCCGCTGCCCGTGTAGGGCAGCCCGAGCAGCTCCAGGCCGGCCTGAATCACGCCGTCCTCGCCGCCGCGTCCATGCAGGGCGATGAAGGCGCGATCAAAGCCACCCGCCTCCAGCACCTGAAGCACGTCGCGACCGGCGTCCACGCTGTGCGCATCCACGCCTCGCGCCTGCAGGCCGACAAGCACCTGCCGCCCGCTGCGCAGCGAGATCTCGCGCTCGGCGGACCAGCCGCCCATGAGCACGGCCACCCGACCGAATACCGCTGGTGTGGTCACCGAATGCTCCGTCATGCTCCGTCCTCCGCGGCTTCGCCCACGATCCGCACTTCCGCCTCCAGTTGGACGCCGAACCGGTTGGCGATCTCGCTGCGCACGGTCTCCACCAGCTGCTCAATGTCCGCGGCTGTGGCAGTCCCGTCGTTGATGATGAAGTTCGCGTGCTTGTCCGAGACCAGCGCGCCGCCTTGCCGGCGGCCTTTCAGGCCGGCGGTCTCGATCAGACGCGCAGCGTGGTCGCCCTCCGGGTTGCGAAACACGGAGCCGCAGCTCGGCTTGCCGATGGGCTGGGATGCAGCACGCTGGGCCAGCAGCTCCCGGATGCGCTGCATGGCCACGTCGCCGTCACCCGGCCGCAGCGCCAGAGTGCAGCTCAGGAACCACTCCTCCGCTGGGGCCTTCACGCTGCGGTAGCCCACGCTGTACTCGCTTGGGCGGCGCCGGCGGATCTCGCCGCCGCGGGTCATGGTCTCTACCTCCTCGACCACCCGCCAGGTCTCGCCACCGAACGCACCGGCGTTCATGGCGAGCGCGCCCCCCATGGTCCCGGGGATGCCGGCAAGAAACTCGGCGTCGACAAGGTTCTGCCGGGCGGCGAAGCGTGCCACCTTGGCGCACGCCACGCCGCAGTCGGCGTGGACGCGCGTGTCATCCAGCCGCCGCAGTTCGTCGACGCCACCCTGCAGGAATATCACCGTCCCGCGGACGCCACCGTCGCGCACCAGCAGGTTGCTGCCGAGCCCGCACCAGAACACCGGCTCGTCCTCGGGAAGGCTGCGCAGAAAGCCGATCAGGTCATCACGGTCCGCCGGCCGGTAAAAGCGGTCCGCCGGGCCGCCGACACGCCAGGTGGTGTGCCGGGCCATGGGCTCCTGCAGCCTGAGTTCGCCGCGATGGTTGAGCGCTTCCGCCATCACGCCTCACCTCCCGTGAGTCGGTCCTGAAGCATGGCTGCGGCGCCACCGATACTGCCGGCGCCGAGCGTGAGCAGGATGTCGCCGTCCCGGAGCACCCCCGGCAGCGTGTCCACCAGCTCCGCCACCGACTCCACGAAAACCGGGTTGACCTGGCCGCGGGCGCGGATGGCCGCGCAAAGGGCGCGGGCATCCGCCCCTGCGATGGGGTCTTCCCCCGCCGCATGGACTTCAGAGACAAGCAGAGCGTCGACGCCGGCCAGCACCCGGGAGAAATCGTCGAACAGGTCGCGCGTGCGGCTGTAACGGTGCGGCTGGAACGCGACCACGAGCCGGCGCTCCGGCCAGCCGGAGCGCACCGCTTCGAGCACGGCGCGGATCTCGCTGGGGTGATGCCCGTAGTCGTCCACCACCAGGGCGTGCCCCCCGCCGTGCGGCAGCGGCTGCTCGCCGTAGCTCTGGAACCGCCGGCCGATCCCCTGGAACTCCCCCAGGGCTCGCACGATGGCGTCGTGGTCGACGCCCAGCTCGTCGGCAATGGCGATGGCTGCAAGGGCGTTAAGCACGTTGTGGCGCCCCGGCAGGTTGAGCCCGATGCGCAGGGGTTCCGGGTCGCCGTTGAGGCGCACGCTGAAATAGGTGCGCGCGCCCTCCTGGACGATGTCGAACGCCTGCAGGTCGGCCCCCTCGGCCACGCCGTAGGTGCGCACGGGGCGGGTCAGCTCCGGCAGCAGACCGGCGACTTCGTCGTCATCCAGGCACAGAACGGCGAGACCGTAGAACGGAATGTGATGCAGAAACTCCAGGAACGTCTGGCGCAGCCGCTGGAAGTCACCGCCGTAAGTGCCAAGATGATCCGCGTCGATGTTGGTGACCGCAGCAATCATGGGCTGGAGGTAGAGGAACGACGCGTCGCTCTCGTCCGCCTCCGCCACCAGGAACTGACTGTCGCCCAGCCGCGCGTTGGCACCGGCGCTGGTCAGCCGGCCGCCGATGACGAACGTGGGATCCAGCCCGCCTTCGGCGAGCACACTGGCCACCAGGCTGGTGGTGGTCGTCTTGCCGTGGGTGCCGGCGACGGCCACGCCGTAACGGAACCGCATCAGCTCGGCGAGCATTTCCGCGCGTGGTACGACCGGAATGCGCCGGGTACGCGCAGCCTGCAGCTCCGGGTTATCTGCGCCCACAGCGCTGGACACGACCACGGCGTCCGCATCCGCCACGTTGGCATCGGAATGGCCGATGGTGACGTGAACACCCAGCGACGCCAGACGGCGGGTCACCGGGTTCTCGCGCAGGTCACTGCCGGAGATGGCATAGCCGAGATTGCACAGCACCTCGGCGATGCCGCTCATTCCGGCGCCGCCGACCCCGACGAAATGAATCCGCCGCACCCGGCCCATGGTGCCCGGTCGGGTGTGATCCCAGCTCTGCTCAAGGCGATGATCGCTCATCGGGCTACCTCCAGGCACCGTTCAGCCACAGTTTCAGCGGCATCCGGGCGGGCCAGCCCGCGCGCGGCCTGCCCCATGTCGATGAGTCGCGCACGGTCCTGCGCGACGGAGCGGAAAAACGCTGCCAGGCGCTCCGCCGTAAGTTCGGACTGCGGCATCAGCTCGGCCGCACCACACTCCGCCAGCTGCATTGCGTTGGCGGTCTGGTGGTCATCAACCGCGTGCGGCAGCGGTACGAGTACAGAAGCGACGCCGGCGATGGACAGCTCGCTGACGGTGAGCGCTCCGGCTCGGCAGACCACCAGATCCGCTTCCCCGTAGGCAGTCGCCATGTCAGCGATGAACGGCGTCACCTCGGCGCTGACACCAAGCCCTGCGTATTCGCTGCGGGCAAGCTCGCCCGTGACCTCGCCGGCCTGATGCACCACCACCGGCCGCTCCGACTCCGGCATCAGGGCCAGCGCCTGCGGCACCACCTCGTTGAGGACCTTGGCGCCGAGGCTGCCGCCGACCACCAGTAGCCGCCAGGGCTCACGTCCCTGCGGGCGCTCCTCCGGTGGCGGCAGTCGCAGGATGGCACCGCGCACCGGATTGCCGGTGACCTCGGCGCGATCACCGGCAAAGGCGCCCGGAAAACCGGCGAGCACTCGGCGCGCGAGCCGCGCCAGAAGACGGTTGGTCATCCCGGCCACGGCGTTCTGCTCGTGAATGATCAGCGGGCACCGCAGCAGCCAGGCCGCCAGCCCACCGGGGCCAGCCACATAGCCGCCCATGCCGAGCACGGCGCGCGGCCGGTGGCGGCGCACAACCCGCGCCGCCTGCAGCACCGCACGCAACACACGCACCGGCGCCAGCACCCAGCCCAGGGCACCGTTGCCCCGAAGCCCCTGGACCGTCAGCCACTCGAGCACCAGGCCCGCTTCCGGCACCACCCGCGACTCGAGCCCCTTACGGGTGCCGAGCCAGATCACCGGCACGCCGCGGGCGCGCAGGGCGTCGGCGACGGCAAGCGCCGGGAAGACGTGTCCGCCGGTACCGCCGGCCATGATCAGCACAGGTGTTTCCGCCACAGCGCGGGTCATGACGACCTCCCCGGGCGCGGCGCCCGTTCCGCCATACGGCGTTCGTAATCCACCCGCAGAACCACGGCCAGTGCGACACCGGTGGTGAGCAGACTGCTGCCGCCGTAGCTCATCAGCGGCAGCGTCAGCCCCTTGGTCGGGAGCAACCCCATGTTCACGCCGATGTTGATGAAGCTCTGCAGCCCAAGCCAGAAGCCAACCGCGAAGCAGAGATAGCCGCCGAAGGGCTGGTGGGCCCGGATAGCGGCAGCGCCAATGGCGAGAATCCGCCAGACGATCCAGGAATACAGCACCAGCACCAGCACGACGCCGACCAGACCAAGCTCCTCGGCCAGGACTGCGAAGACGAAATCTGTGTGCGCCTCCGGCAGATAGAAGAGCTTCTGCACGCTTGCGCCCAACCCCACGCCGAACCACTCACCGCGACCGATGGCGATCAGCGACTGGGTCAGCTGGAAGCCGGTGTTGAACGGATCGGCCCAGGGGTCCACGAAGGCCATGAGCCGGGTGATCCGGTAGGGGGACGTGACGATCAGCATCCAGGCCGCGCCACCCGCACAGGAGGCCAGCACCAGAAAACGCCACAGGGGGACTCCGGCCAGAAACAGCAGCCCCAGCCCTGTGGCTCCGAGCACCAGCGCCCCCCCGAAGTCGGGCTGCATGAGCAGCAGCAGACCGCTGGCGCCGAGCAGCACGATGGGAATGAGAAAGCCCTGCATGGAGCCCCGCACCCGGTCGCCGCGACGCACCAGATAGGCCGCGAGGTAGAACAGCACGCCGAACTTGGCAACCTCGGAGACCTGCAGATGGAAGATGCCCACCGGAATCCAGCGCGTGGCACCGTTCACTTCGCGCCCCACCCCCGGAATCAGGACCAGGACCAGCAGCAGCATGGCCAGCAGGAGCAGCAGACCGCTGGCCTGGTACCAGGTCTGTACCGGTACCTGCAACACCACCCAGCTGGCGGCCAGCGTCAGGCCGAGGAACAGCAGCTGCCGGTTGAGGTAGTAGAACGGCGAGCCGAACTGGCTCTCCGCCAGGGAGACGGATGCCGACGTCACCGCCACGATGCCCAGCAGCACGGCCGCGGCGAGCGCCAGAAGCAGGCGCTGATCGAGGTTCGGCCACAGCGCGGTGGCGCGGCGGGCCTCGGTGGCGACGGCATTGAGCACGGGAACGCTCATCGGGCAACCCTCCCGACCGCCTCGGCAAACGCCCGGCCCCGTTCCTGGTAGCCGCTGAACTGATCGAAGCTGGCGCACGCCGGCGCGAGCACAACCGTATCGCCCGGTTCGGCCGTGGCCGCTGCGGCGGTGACCGCCTCGTCCAGGCCGGCGACCCGCTGCACGGGCACCGAATCGCCCAGCGCCCGCGCGATCAGCGGGGCATCCTCGCCGTACAGGATCACGGCCCGGGACTTGCCCTCGAGGGCAGCAGCAAGCGGCGCGAAGTCCGCCCCCTTGCCCTGCCCACCGGCGATCAGCACCAGCGGGCCTTCCAGTCCCTGAACGGCGGCGATGGCGGCGCCCACATTCGTGGCCTTGGAGTCATTGATCCAGCGCACACCGTTATGGTCGGCCAGCCATTCCATCCGGTGCGGCAGCCCCCGGAAACGGCGCAGGACGTTGACGCAGTCTTGGGACGGCAGCCCCACCGATTCCGCCAGAGCCAGGGCCGCCAGTGCGTTCAACTGGTTGTGCCGCCCCTGCAGCGCAAGCTCATCCACTGGCATGATGAGATCGCGGTCCCGGGCCAGCCATTCACGGCCTTGCGCTGTCAGGATACCGAACCCCCCGGCCGCGGGAGCACCAAGGCTGAAGGAACGCACCGTGCGGCGACGCCGGGCCATTGCGGCAACGCGCGGATCATCACGATTGATCACCATGATGCCGTCACCCGCGTAGATGCCCGCCTTGATCGCGGCGTATGCACCGATATCGCCGTGCCGGTCCATGTGGTCGGCACTGACATTGAGCACCACGGAGGCGGCGGGCCGCAGGGAGTAAGTCGTCTCCAGCTGGAAACTGGAGAGTTCCAGCACGTAGAGGTCCGGCTCCGGGTCGGTCAGAAGATCCAGCGCCGGCGTACCGAGGTTGCCGCCTACACCGGCGCGCTTTCCGGCTTCCGCGGCCATCTCGCCCACCAGCGTCGTGACCGTGCTCTTGCCGTTCGAGCCGGTGATGGCCACCACGGGCGCCCGGGCATGCCGGGCGAACAGCTCGATCTCGCTGATCACGGGAACACCGCACAGGCGCGCCTGACGCAGGGCCTGCTCGTCCAGCGACACACCGGGGCTGACCACGATCTCCTGCGCATCGGCAAGCATGGCCGCGTCGAATCCGCCCACCTGCAGCGGAATCCCCCGGTCCAGTTCCTGTACCGCCGCCATGGCCGGCGGCCGTTCGCGGCTGTCCGTTGCAGCCACGGCAACACCACGCGCATGCAGGAAACGCACGCAGGCCTCGCCCGTCCGGCCCAAGCCGACAACCACTGTTCTCTGCGCGTTTGTTGCCATGGCTTGTTGCATTTACCTGATCTTCAGTGAAGCGAGCCCGATCAGAACCAGAATCACGGTAATGATCCAGAACCGAACAATGACCCGAGGCTCGGGCCAACCCTTGAGTTCAAAATGGTGGTGCAGCGGCGCCATGCGAAACACGCGACGGCCGGTGAGCTTGAACGAGGCGACCTGGATCATCACGGAGATGGTCTCCATGACGAACACGCCCGCCATGATGAACAGCACGATCTCCTGTCGCGTGACCACGGCGACGATTCCCAGTGCGGCGCCGAGTGCCAGTGCGCCCACGTCGCCCATGAAGACCTGGGCGGGGTATGCGTTGAACCACAGAAAGCCGAGGCCGGCGCCCACCAGCGCGCCGCAGAAAATGACCACCTCGCCGACCCCCGGGACGAACGGAATCCCCAGGTAGTCGGCGAACTGGAAGTGGCCGGAGGCGTAGGCGAACACGCCCAGGGCACCCCCAACGAGGACGGCCGGGTTGATGGCCAGGCCGTCGAGCCCGTCCGTGAGATTGACCGCGTTGCTGGCGCCCACCACGACTAGGTAGGCCAGCGGAATGAAGAGCCAGCCGAGCTGCCAGCTCACGTCCTTGACGAACGGCAGGATCAGCTCGGTCTCCACCGTATTCTGGGCGGACAGGAACAGCGCCGCGGCCGCGGCCACCCCCACCACCGACTGCCAGAAGTACTTCTGCCGGGCAGGTAGCCCGCGACTGTTGCCGTAACGCAGTTTGAGGTAGTCGTCCACGCCGCCGATGACGCCGAAGGCCAGCGTGGTCATGAGCACGATCCAGACATAGCGGTTGGTCAGGTCCGACCACAGCAGGGTCGACACGGCAATGGCGACCAGAATCATGGCGCCGCCCATGGTGGGCGTACCGGCCTTGGACAGGTGGGACTCGGGACCGTCGTCACGGACCTGCTGCCCGATCTGGTGTTGGCCGAGCCGCCGGATGACGAATGGGCCGACAATGAAGGAGATCACCAACGCGGTGAGCACGCCCATGATGCCGCGCAGGGTGATGTACTGGAACACCCTGAACCCGCTGTAGAACTCTTCAAGCAATCCAAGTAGATGAAACAGCATGTCACCCGTCTCCGTCGGCCGTTTCCGGCTCTTCTAGTGCCCGCACCACCGCTTCCATCCCCATGCTGCGGGATCCCTTGATCAGCACGGTGGCCCCCGGGGTCAGTTCCTGTCTCGCGCTCGCCACCAGCGCATCCCGACCCGGAAAATGCTCTGCGCCGGCACCGAAAGCCTCCACGGCGGCGGCACTGAGCGGCCCGACAGCGAACAGCCGCGTCACCCCGGCGGCCCGCGCCTGACGGCCCGCCTCGGCGTGCAGGTCGGCCGCCTCGGCACCCAGCTCACCCATGTCCCCGAGAATGAGCCAGCGCGGCTCCCCGGCTTCGGCGAGCACGTCCAGGCCGGCTACCAGCGACGCCGGGTTGGCGTTGTAGGTATCGTCCAGCAGTTCGCTGCCCGCCCGGCCGGCACGGCGGGTGAGGCGCCCGGCCGCGGGCCGGAACGCCTGCAGACCGTTACGGATGGCTTCCGGCGCGATCCCAAGCGCGTGCGCGGTGGCGGCGGCCGCCAGGGCGTTGGCCAGGTTGTGCCGACCCGGAACCGGGAGCACAAGCTCAAGGCGCTGGGTGCCCACGACCATGGTCACAGCTCCGTTGTCACGCTCGGCCATGACGTCGGCTTCATGTTCAAGCCCGAACGTGACCACGCGTCGCTGCCCGGCCAGCTCCCGCCAGAGGGGCGCATACCGGTCATCGGCGTTGATCACGGCGGTTGCGCCGGCGGGCAGATCCCGGAACAGCTCGCCCTTGGCCCGCGCGACGCCGTCGAGACTGCCAAAGCCCTCGAGGTGCGAGGGGCCGGCGTTGGTCACCACGCCCACGTCCGGTTCGACCATGGCGGTAAGCCGGGCGATTTCTCCGGCGTGGTTGGCCCCCATCTCGATCACCGCGAGCGCGTGCGCGTCGGTGAGCCGGAACAGGGTCAGCGGCACACCGATTTCGTTGTTGAGGTTGCCCTGGGTGAACAGCGTCGGCGCCCGCAGGGAGAGGATGCTGGTGAGCATTTCCTTGACGGTGGTCTTGCCGTTACTGCCCGTGACTGCGGCGACCTGCGCCCGTGCCCGGCGCCGCCAGAGCGTCGCCAGCTCGCCCAGGGCGCGCAGCGTGTCGCCGACCACCAGGCAGGGGCCGGTGATGCCGTCCGCACGCGCCACCAGCGCCGCGGCCGCGCCCTTGTCCAGGGCCTGCTGGGCAAACCGGTGACCATCGAACCGCTCGCCCTCCAGAGCCACGAACAGCGCGCCCTCCGGCACGTGACGGCTGTCGGTGGCCACACCCGTGAACGTCACCGACGGGCCCACCTGTCGAGCCCGGAGCGGCTCCACCAGATCATTGAGGGCGAAGTGGATCATGCGCGCCCTCCTGCCTGGATGTCCCGGGCGGTTTCGCGGTCGCTGAAGTGCTGCTTTCCCGTGGCGGTGGCCTGATCGGTCTCGTGACCCTTGCCGGCGATCAGGACCACGTCGCCCGGCCCCGCCTCTCGCAATGCGGTGGCAATCGCCTCGCCGCGGTCGCGAATAATCCGCGCGCCTTCGGGACGGCGCAAGCCGTTGCTGATCGCCGACACGATCGCATCCGGATCCTCCCCGCGCGGGTTGTCATCGGTGATGATGAGATGGTCAGCAAGGCGCTCGGCGGCGGCGGCCATCAGGGGACGCTTGCCGGTGTCGCGCTCACCACCGCAGCCGAATACGCACCACAGGCGGCCCTGCAGGTGCTCCCGCAGAGCGGCCAGAGCGGCTCGGAGTGCGCCGGGCGTGTGGGCATAATCCACCACGGCCAAAGGGCCATCGGCGCGGGGAAACGGTTCCATGCGCCCGGGGACCGAGCACACGCCCGCCAACGTCTGTTCAATCGCGGCGGCCCCGTAACCACGGCCCACCAGTGTGCCGATGACCGCCAACAGGTTGGCGGCGTTGAACCGGCCCAGCAGCGGCACGTCCAGATCGATGCGCCCCACCGGGGTCACCACCGTCATGCGCAGGCCGTCCGGCTGCGGCTTGAGCGATGTGCAGATGATCTCCGCGCTGGCGTTGGCATCCATGGAGTAGCCCATGACCCGCACGGGGCCATCCGCCAGCTCACGACCCAGGCGCACGCCGAGGGCATCGTCAAGATTGAGGACGGCCAGCCGCAGCCCCTGCGACTCGAACAGACGCCGCTTGGCGTCGGCATAGGCCTCCGGCGTTCCGTGATAATCCAGGTGATCACGGCCCAGATTGGTCAGTACGGCGGTATCGAACACCACCCCGCCGACCCGGTGCTGGACCAGTGCATGAGAGGAAACCTCCATGGCCACATGGGTCGCCCCCCGGTCCACCAGTTCCCGAAGCAGCGCCTGGGTGGCGGCGGCATCCGGGGTGGTCATGCCGGTATCGACGAGCGCCCCGGGAAACCCTGAACCGAGCGTGCCTAACAGGCCACAAGGCTCGCCGGCGCGTTGCAATGCCCCCGCGAGAAACTGCGTCACAGAGGTCTTGCCATCGGTTCCGGTCACGCCAATACAGCACAGCTGCGATGCCGGCTCCCGGTAGACACGGGCCGCAATGCCGCCCAGGTTGGCCTCCAGGGCCGGAACGGGGACAAGCGGCACGCCGGCCGCGCCGCAGACCTGCGTGGCGGCATCCGCGTCACCGCCGGTCGCCGGATCATGGAGCACCGCGGCCGGGGCCCGCTGCAGGGCCGTGTCCAGATGATCGAGGCCGTGGCTGCGGGCACCCTCCAGTGCCGCGAAAACGAATCCGCGTTGCACCCGGCGGCTGTCCACGGTAATCCCATGCACGGCCGCAGCGGGAACGCGGGAGATGCCGCCTACGCCGGCCAGTACGCTCTCCAGCGTGGTGGTCGCGGCCTGTTCACGTGCGGCACTCATGGCGACTCCTCGCCCATGGCCGTCAACGGCGTAGGCACGAGCTCGTCGTCGAGCCCGTCCGGCGCAATGTTGAGCAGCCGCAGGGCGCCGCCCATCACCTCCGCGAAAACGGGCGCAGCAACCTGCCCACCGTAGTACGCATCTCCCGAGGGCTCGTCGAGCATGACGACCATCACCAGCTCGGGGTCGCTGGCGGGGGCCATTCCGGCAAACCACGCCACGTAGCGATCATCGGAATACCCGCCTGCCGTGGACTTGCGCACCGTGCCCGTCTTGCCGGCCACGCGGTAGGCGGGAACGCTGGCCCGCGTTGCCGTACCGCCGGGGAGCACGGCCTGTTCAAGCATGTCACGGACGACCGACGCGGTGCCCGGCGTCATGACCCGCTCGTAGTACTCGGCCTCGTCCTGGCGCAGGAACGACGGCATGGGCATGCGGCCATCGCTGGCGATTGCGGAGTAGGCGCGCGCGAGCTGCATCGGGGTCGACGACAGGCCGTAGCCGAAGGCCAGGGTGGCGCGCTCCACGTCACCGCGTGGGGGCATATCCGACAGCCGCCCGGAACTCTCGCCCGGAAATCCCAGACCACTACGCTGCCCGAAACCGGCACGGTCCAGCATGCGCCAAAGCTGATGGTCGTCCATGTCCAGCGCCAGCTTGGCTGCACCGATGTTGCTGGACTTGCTCAGGACGGTGGACACGTCGATGCGGCCGTAGTCGCGGAGGTCATAGATGCCGTGGTTGCCGACCCGCAAGTACCCGGGCTCGGTGTCAAACTCGCTCTCCGGGGTAACAATCCCGGCGTCCAGGGCGGCGGCCACGGTAAACGGCTTGATGGTGGACCCGGGCTCATAGGCATCCACCACCGCCGAGTTGCGATGACTGCCCGGCTCCATCGCCCGACGATTGTTCGGGTTGAACGCCGGTTGATTGACCATGGCGAGAATCTCGCCGGTCTTCGGGCGCATAAGCACCAGGGAACCACCATCGGCGTCGTAGGTGTTCACAGCCTGCTTGAACTCGCGGTAGGCCAGGTACTGCAGACGCCGGTCGATACTGAGGCGCAGATCGCGCCCCGGGCGCGGCTCCCGGAGCTGCTCCACGTCTTCGATGATACGCCCGCGCTGATCCTGAAGCACGCGTTTGCGCCCGGGCTCGCCTCGCAACCATCCTTCGTAACCGAGTTCCAGCCCCTCCAGACCCACATCATCCACATCGGTGAACCCGAGCAACTGGCCTGTCACCTCACCTGCCGGATAGAAGCGGCGGTATTCGCGGCGGAGCGCAACACCGGGCAGAT
Source organism: Aquisalimonas sp. (assembly GCA_007126095.1). Taxonomy (GTDB): domain Bacteria; phylum Pseudomonadota; class Gammaproteobacteria; order Nitrococcales; family Aquisalimonadaceae; genus Aquisalimonas. The sequence continues at coordinate 2,464 of SLBZ01000135.1, read as the reverse complement.
CCAGCGCCATCACCTCTTCCGCCCGGTGCGGCGGAATATGCCGGCGCAGGTAGACGAACTGCCGGTCGGCGCGCTCACGCAGTCGTTGTGCCAGTCGGGACGGATCAAGGTCCAGCGCCTCGGCCAGCTCCGGGAGCCGATCCGCGGCATCGAGCAGGTTGCCGGGATGCGCCCAGACCGAGTCCACAGGCGTGCTGATGGCAAGCGGCTCCCCTGTACGGTCGGTCAGCATGCCTCGGTGAGCCGGATCGGAGATCACGCGCAGGTGGCGCGCATCTCCCTGATGCTGAAGGAAGTCCTTGCGCACCACCTGCAGATCCACGGCACGCCCGAACGCACTGCCGGCCAGCAACGCAAACACCACCAGCACGGCGACGTAGCGCCAGTGCGGTGGCTGGTATGTCTGCCTGGCCGAATTACTGACCACCGGCGGCTCCTTCACGTTCGTATGCGATCATCAGTTCTGCTCCCGTCCGGTACGCCGAAGGATGATGACGTCATCCGGTCCGGGCATGACCATATCCAGCTCTTCCCGTGCCAGGCGCTCGACACGGCCGTGCGTCGCCCAGGCACCCTGTTCCAGCCGCAACATGCCCCATTCCGCGTCCAGGGCATCACGCTCGCGATTGAGCTCCTGCACCTCCGCGAACAGCAGACGGCTCTGGTGCTGGCTGTAGATCACCAGCACGGCCGATGCGGCCGTGGCTGCGGCCAGCAACAGCGCGCAGAGCACGGACCCGTTCACGGCAACCGCTCCGCGATGCGCATGACAGCGCTTCGCGCCCGCGGGTTTGTGCGCGTCTCGTCCTCGGAGGCACGCACCATTTTGCCGACCGGCTTGAGGCGCGCCTTCAGCCCCTCGGGCACCACCGGGATCTCTGGCGGCAGATCCCGCTGCTCGCCGGCGCCGCGGATGAAGCGCTTGACGATCCGGTCCTCCAGCGAATGAAAGCTGATCACCACCAGTCGCCCGCCGGGGGCGAGGCGATCACACACGGTATCGAGCAGCGCCTCCAGGTCGTCCAGCTCACCGTTGACGGCAATCCGCACCGCCTGAAATGTCCGTGTCGCCGGATGCTTGTGGCGATCCGGGTAGGGCACGGCCGTGCTCACCAGCGCCGCGAACCCGGCTGTTGTCTCCGGCAACTCCCCCGCCTCTCGCGCCCGGACAACCGCGCGCGCGATCCGTTTTGCGAAGCGCTCCTCGCCGTACACGCGGAGTACCCGGACCAGTTCCCGCTCCTCCACCGACGCCAGCCAGTCTCGGGCGGTAGGCCCGCGACTGGTATCCATGCGCATGTCCAGCGGGCCATCATGCAGAAAACTGAAACCCCGCTCCGGGTCGTCCAGCTGCGGTGACGAGACGCCGAGATCCAGCAGAATGCCGTCCACCGTCGCGACCCCATGACGGTCAAGTACAGTCGCCATTTCGGCAAACCGGCCATGATGAACACTGAGGCGGGCATCGTCGCCAAAACGGGCACGAGCGGCGGCGACCGCCTCCGGATCGCGGTCCAGCGCCCAGAGCCGACCGTCGGGACCGAGACGCTCGAGCACGGCGGCGGCGTGACCGCCCCGACCAAAGGTTCCGTCGACATACAGACCGCTCTGCCGCACGTTGAGCGCCTCCACTGCTTCGGCCAGCAGCACCGGCCGATGTTCGTGTTCAGCAGTCATGGCTCAGCGCGGATCACAGAGAGAGCTGCTGGAGCTCTTCCGGCATCCCCTCCTTGTCCGCAGCTGCCGACAGCCATTTGTCGAACTGTTCATTCCAGGCGTTCTCGTCCCATAGCTCGAAGCGCTTGCCCTGGCCGACCAGGACCACGTGTTTATCCAGCCCGGCAAACTCCCGCAGCGGGGGCGGCAACAGAATGCGTCCACTGCCATCTAGCTGGGCCTCGGTGGCGTAGCCGAGGTAGAGCCGCTGCAAGGAACGCGCATGCGCGTTCTGGGTGGGCAAGGCCATGAGCTTGTTCTCAACCTCTTCCCATTCGGGCAGCGGGTAGACCAGCAGACAACGCTCGGGATCCGCCGTTACCACGACCTCGCCCTCGCAGAAGCTCATGAGCCTGTCGCGGAAACGACTGGGAAAGCTCATGCGCCCCTTCGTATCGAGATTGAGATTGGAAACCCCCCGAACCCGAAACACGTTATCCCCCGAGACCCCCTTTTGATCCATTTTGTGCCACTTCATCCCACTTCGCCACACTATAGGGAGCGCGTCTCCCACGTGTCAAGCTAAAGCAGGTGATTCTTTCTTGTATGACAATGACTTAAGAAACACGCCGTGTCGCCGCTGAACGACGATTTGGCACAGGAAGGAACAATCAGAAAATCAGCGTGTTACCCGATTCTGAAGAGAAGGGCTAAAAGGAAGCGGCATTAACTGGCGACAAACGCAGGAATTACAGAAGGAAGGGGTGAAACGAAAGCGCCCCGTACCCGCCGGATCGGCGGGTACGGG
>SLBZ01000154.1 GCA_007126095.1 Aquisalimonas sp. | reverse complement strand
TGACCCCTCCTCCCCATCCCCTACCACGTATCCACCATCGGCCGGCGTTTGCCGTGGCGGGGGGCGGGGCTGGGAATGGATTTCAGGCCGCGGGTGATCCACGCGCGGGTGTCGGCGGGGTCGATGACGGCGTCGATCTCCAGGGAGACAGCCATGCTCAGGGCCTTGCCGCGCTCGTAGGACTCCGCCACCAACCGGTCGAACAGGGCCTGGCGGTCTGCGTCGGTGTCGCAGGCGTCCAGCTCCTTGCGGTAGGCGAGCCGCACGGCGCCCTCCAGACCCATGCCACCGAATTCACCCGTGGGCCAGGCGACATTGAACACCGGTGCGTGGAAGGCTCCGGCGGCCATGCCCATGGCGCCGAGGCCATAGCCCTTGCGCAGCACCACGGTGAACACCGGCACCTGCAGGCTGGCGGCGGTGACGAACATGCGGCTGGTGTGGCGCACCAGGCCGGTCTTCTCCGCCTCCGGCCCCACCATGAAGCCGGGCGTGTCGCACAGGCTGAGCAGGGGGATGTCGAAGGCGTCGCAGAGCTGCATGAACCGGGCGGCCTTGTCGGCGCCATCGGCGTCGATGGCTCCGCCCAGGTGGCGCGGGTTGTTGGCGATCACGCCCATCGGCCGGCCTTCGATTCGGATGAAGGCGGTGACCATCCCCGGCGCGAAATCCGGCCGTAGCTCGACCACGGACCCGGTGTCCGCCAGAGTCTCCAGCAGCGCGCGCACATCGTAGGAGCGCAGGCGATCCTCGGGCACGCTGTTGCGCAGGTGGCGCTGATCGGCACAGTCCCACTCAGTCATCGCCCCCTGGAAGTACGCCAGCAGCTCTTTCGCCACCGCCACGGCTTCCGCCTCGTCCTCAACCAGGCAGTCCACCACGCCGTTGGGCACCTGGTCGGCCATGGGGCCCACCTCCTCGGGAGTGAACACACCCAGGCCGCCACCTTCGATCATGGCCGGGCCGGCCATGCCGAGGCTGGCGTTGCGGGTGGCGATGATGAGGTCGCTGGCGCCGGCGAACACGGCATTGCCCGCGAAGCAGCGCCCGGAGACGATGCCGATGCGCGGTACCAGCCCACTCAAGCGGGCGTACTGGAGAAAGCTGGGCTCGTCCAGACCGGCCACCTTGGTGGCGTTGTCGGTGTCACCGGGGCGCCCTCCTCCGCCTTCGGCGAAGAAGATCACCGGCAGCTGCTGATCCTCGGCCACCTGCAGCAGACGGTCGGTCTTGCGGTGGTTCATGGTGCCCTGGGTGCCTGCGAGGACCGTGTAGTCGTAGGCGAGCACGGCACAGCGGGCCTGCTCATCACGAAAGCGGTCGCCGTTGACGGCGCCGATACCGGTCACCAGGCCGTCCGCCGGGGTGGCGCGCATGAGGTCGTCCACGCTGCGGCGCCGTCGCTGGGCGGCGAAGGTGAGCCCGCCGTACTCCATGAAACTGCCCGGATCGCAGAGATCGGCGATGTTCTCGCGGGCCGTGCGCTGGGCCAGCCGGTGCCGTTTCGCCACGGCCTCCAGGCGGGCGGCGTCATCCAGCAGGGCGTGGCGATCGAGTGTCTCCCGGAGGTCCGGGCGGAACGCATCAAGATCGACAGTGTCGGCGTGATCCGCCCCATCAGCGTCCAGCTCGGCGGGTTCGATGAAGACCAGCGGCTGCCCCGCCGTCACCGCATCGCCCGGCATACCAACGACCTCTCGCACGATGCCGCTCTCCGATGCGGCCACGCCGTGCTGCATCTTCATCGCCTCCACCACGGCGATCTCCTGCCCGGCGGCAACAGCATCACCCACGGCGACGCTCACGGCGGCGAGCACCCCCTGCATGGGCGCCACACCGGGCACCGTCCCGGCCGGCCCGGCGGCGTGGTCGGCGGCCTGCTGTGGTGCCGGGCCCCGATCCGCGGGCTCCGCGCGGTACCGGGCCTGTTCCGCGGCGAGCGCCTCCTTGTGGTCGTCCACGAAGCGGGTGTGAACCGCGTTGGACTGCACGTCCGGATGGGCCAGCAGCGCCCGGAGGAACGGCAGGTTCGTGTCGACGCCGTCCACCCGGAACCGGGCCAGCGCGCGGGATGCCTTGCGCAGCACATCCGCGTGCGTACCGGTGCGGCTGTGGACGACCACCTTGGCCAGCAACGCATCGTAGTAAGGACTGGTGGTGTAACCACCGTAGCCGCAGGTATCCACCCGCACACCGGGGCCCACCGGGGGCTCGAAGACGTCGAGCGTCCCACTGGCCGGCGCGGGCTCGCCGTCGACACCAATGGACTCCAGGTTCACGCGCACCTGCACGGCGTGGCCGGCCGGCTCGGGGATGGCGTGCTGCGTCAGCCCCATGGAGGCCAGGGTCGCGCCGGAGCAGCAGCGGATCTGGGCCTGGACCAGGTCCACCCCGGTCACCTCTTCGGTGACGGTGTGCTCCACCTGCAGCCGCGGGTTGGCCTCAATGAAGGCGAAGCGCTGCCCCTCCGCCTCCACGAGGAATTCGAATGTCACCAGCCCGCGCACGTGCACGGCGCGGGCCATTGCCAGAGCGGCATCCAGAAGGCGCTGCCGGGCGGCGGCCAGCAACGACGCACAGGGCGCCACCTCCACCAGCTTCTGGTGCCGGCGCTGCAGACTGCACTCCCGCTCCCACAGGTGGACCACATCGCCACTGCCGTCGCCAAGCACCTGCACTTCCACGTGGCGCGCCCGCTCCACCAGCCGCTCGGCGTAGAGGGCACCGTCGCCGAACGCGGATTCCGCTTCGGCGGCGCAGCGGGCGTAGGCGTCGTCCAGGTCGTCACCCGGGCGGATGACGCGCATGCCCCGGCCACCACCGCCGGCCGCAGCCTTGATCATCACGGCGCCGCCCACGCTGTCGCGGAACGCCCGCAGCGCACCGGGCGAGACGGCGTCAGTGCCCTCCACCACGGGCACGTCACACTGCCGTGCCAGCGCCCGTGCACGGGTCTTGTCGCCCAGCAGGGCCAACTGCTCCGCCGATGGGCCCACGAAGATCACGCCCTCGCGGCCGGCGGCGCGGGCGAACGCCACGTTCTCGCTGAGAAACCCGTAACCGGGGTGAACGCCATCACAGCCGGCATCGCGGGCCGCCGCCAGCAGCGCCTCGGCGTCGAGATAGGCGGCGCTCCCGGTGCCCGGGATCAGCTGCGCCTGCGTGGCTTCGCGCACGTGCAGACAGGCCGCGTCGTCCTCCGGATAGACCGCCACCGTGGGGATATCCAGTTCGGCCGCGGCGCGGGCGATGCGTACCGCCACCTCCCCCCGGTTGGCGATCAGCAGTCGATGTATGGCCATAGGCAGCTCGTCCGTTCCTCCTTGACACTGACTTGCACGTCAGCCAGTTTCCGATGATAGTGAGACTGACTTGCGCGCCAGTCAACGCCGAATCAGGAGGTGACCGCCATGGCGACGACGCCAGGCCAGGGCTCCCGGGCCGCCGCTTCCCGATCCACGCGGGCGCGCATCCGGGACGAAGCCCGGAAGCTGTTCGTGAGCTACGGGATCGAGGCCGTGACCTACGGCGATATCGCCGGTCGGGTCGGCACCACGCGCGCCAACGTCCACTACCACTACGGCAACAAAGCGGCGCTGGTGAAGGCCGTTTTCGACGACACCTTCGAGCGGGTCGACGCCGTGCTGCGCGAGATATGGACGACACCGGGTCTGACGTTGGACCAGCGTCTGGAGCGCGCACTGGAGGACGCCCGCACCCGCTTCCACGAGTTCAACGATGACGTCGGCGGACGCCGGCCGTGGAGCCTCTCGGGGCGCGCACGGCTCGAGAACCAGCAGGTGGACAAGGCCGTGATCGACGGCATCGTCACCATGTCGCGCCAGTTCGAGGCGTACGTGAGTCAGGCCATCGAGGAGGCCCGGGAGGCCGGCGAGCTGCGGGCCGACGCGCCGGTGCGCGAGATCATGCTGCTGATCACACCGCTGTGGTACTACGGCTCACCGATTACCCAGTTCTCCGGCATGACGAAGCTGGAAGAACACTACGCGGCGACACGCAACGCGATCGCCAACGCCTACGGCGCCCGCTGACCAGCGCGGGCGCGCACGGGGCAATAAAGAAACAGCCGGCACCGCACGCGCTGTTCACGGGGGCCACGGCCCCGGAGGAGACATGGCACACACCGCCGCACCGGAGCGCACGCAACAGGGCAACGGCGTCACCACCCCGGACACCGCAGAGGACGTGTGGAGCGGCCCGCGACTGCGGGTGGAGAACCTCACCGTCTCGTTCGACGACGGAGAGGGCGGAGCGCACATCCCCCTGCGCGATGTCTCCTTCGACATCAAACCGCGGAGCTGCGTGGGCATCATCGGCGAGGCCGGTGCCGGCAAGACGCTCACCGCACGATCGCTGCAACCACACCACCTGCCGGCCGATGCCCGCATGGACGGCCGCATCCTGCTGGATGGCGAGGACATCCGGATGCGGCCGCCCGGCAGCGCCGGCATCCAGGTGTTGACACGCAATCCGATGGACGCGCTCAACCCGGTCCGCACCATTGGTCAGCAACTCACCGACGCCCTCCGCCACCGCCACGATATCTCCGACCGGTTCGCCCGGCAGCTCGCCCTGGAGGCGATGGAGCAGGTGGGCATACCTGCACCGCGGCGCGGTCTCAGCCGCTATCCCCACCACTTCGCCGGTACCATGCGGTACCGGGTGATGGCGGCGGCCCTGACCATCAACCCGCCACGAGTGCTGGTGATAGATGAACCGCTGGGTCTGGACCACGGGGCGCAGGCGGAGCTCACGGACCTGCTCTGCGATATTGCCCACCGCGTCGGATCGGCGGCGCTCCTGTTGAGCCGCAACCCGGCCCTGGTCGCCGGCCACTGCCAGCGGCTGGTGAGCCTGCACGCGGGCGAGGTGGTTGAGAACGCGCGCGCCGACGACCTCCTGCAGCGCCCGGCGCACCCGTATACTTCGGCGCTGCTGGGTGACCGGGAGGTCGACGGCCTTGTGACGGCACCCACCGAGGGCTGCCTGTTCCGGGGCCGCTGCGCCCATGCCATGGCGGGCTGCGAGCGCACCCAGCCGATGGTGGTGGATCAACGGGGCCGACCGGCGCGGTGCTGGCGGCACGGGGAGTTGAATTTGAGTGCGGTCGGGGGGTAATCGCGGGATTGGTCAGGGGATGGTGGACCTGAAGGTCCACCCTAAGGGGCCTACGGGGGCTTGCTGGCTCGGTCAGGCGTAGGGTGGACGTTCACGTCCACCATCTCAAAAAAAACGGCGCCCCTCGGGGCGCCGCACTCCTCCTCCAGGTATTACTCCCGGTTGATCAGCGTTTCATTGCTTCGAAGAATTCGCTGTTGACCTTGGTGTCCTTGAGCTTGTCGAGGACGAACTCGATGGCGGCCAGTTCGTCCATCGAATGCAGCACTTTGCGCAGAATCCAGATCTTCTGCAACTCGTCCTGGGGCATCAGCAGCTCTTCACGGCGCGTGCCGGAGCGGTTGATGTTGATGGCCGGGAAGATGCGCTTCTCGGCGATGCGCCGGTCCATGTGCACTTCCATGTTGCCGGTGCCCTTGAACTCCTCGTAGATGACGTCGTCCATGCGCGAGCCGGTCTCCACCAGCGCGGTGGCGAGAATGGTCAGACTGCCGCCTTCTTCCACATTGCGGGCGGCGCCGAAGAAGCGCTTGGGCCGGTGCAGGGCGTTGGCGTCGACACCGCCGGTGAGCACCTTGCCGGAAGACGGCACCACGGTGTTGTAGGCGCGGGCGAGACGGGTGATGGAATCGAGCAGGATGACCACGTCGTGCTTGTGCTCGACCATGCGCTTGGCCTTCTCGATGACCATCTCGGCCACCTGCACGTGCCGGCTCGCCGGCTCGTCGAAGGTGCTGGAGACCACCTCGCCGCGCACGGAGCGGGCCATCTCGGTGACCTCCTCGGGCCGCTCGTCGATGAGCAGCACGATCACGTAGCACTCGGGGTTGTTGGTGGTGATGCTCTGGGCGATGTTCTGCAGCATCATGGTCTTGCCCGCCTTGGGGGGCGAGACGATCAGGCCGCGCTGACCCTTGCCGATGGGGGCGCACATATCGATGACACGCGCGGTGAGATCCTCGGTGCTGCCATTGCCGCGCTCCAGCCGGAAGCGCTCGCGGGAGAACAGCGGCGTGAG
>SLBZ01000140.1 GCA_007126095.1 Aquisalimonas sp. | reverse complement strand
ATCCGCGATAAGAACAAGCTCAACGGGAATTTGAAGGGGTCAAAAATGTCCAAGGGACAGTCGCTGCAGGAACCTTTTCTCAACGCGCTGCGAAAGGAACGGATTCCGGTGTCTATCTATCTGGTCAACGGTATCAAGCTGCAGGGGCAGATCGAATCCTTTGACCAGTTTGTGGTTCTGCTGCGGAACACGGTGAACCAGATGGTCTACAAGCACGCTATTTCCACCATCGTACCTGCCCGGAACGTCAAACTTCCGCCGGCGGAGCAGGAGCGAGGCGCTTCGGATCTTGGTAACGCATGAAACACCCGGGGCGGCAGCCTCGGAACTCAAACTGTTTGATCGGCCCGGCGGTGGCGAGCGGGCGGTGCTGGTGCATCTCGATATGGACGGGCGCGGCGTTGCCGACGCCCTGGACGAGCTGCATTCGCTTGCCGAATCCGCCGGTGCCGAGGTGGTCGAGAGCTTCGTCAGTCGGCGCGACCGGCCCGATCCGCGGTATTTCATCGGCCGCGGCAAGGTCGATGAGCTGGCTGCGCTGGTGGCGTCCGGCGAGGCGGACCTCGTGCTCGTCAACCATGCGCTGTCGCCCAGTCAGGAGCGCAACCTCGAGGCGGCGTTGCGCTGCCGCGTGCTTGACCGCACCGGGTTGATCCTGGACATCTTCGCCCAGCGCGCCCGCACTCATGAGGGCAAGCTGCAGGTGGAGCTGGCGCAGCTCCGGCACGTGGCCTCGCGGTTGGTGCGCGGCTGGTCGCACCTGGAACGCCAGAAGGGCGGCATCGGGCAGCGCGGGCCGGGTGAGACGCAGCTGGAGATGGACCGCCGTATGCTCGGCGTCCGCATCAAACAGCTGGAAAAGCGGCTTGCCAGGGTTCGCCAGCAACGCCAGCAGGGCCGCCAGGCGCGCCGCAAGCAGGATGTGCCAACGGTTTCACTGGTGGGGTATACCAACGCCGGCAAGTCCACACTGTTCAATCGTCTGACCGAGGCGGAGGTGTATGCCGATGACCGGTTGTTTGCCACGCTGGACACCACCCTGCGTCGGGTGAACGTGGACAGTGGCGAGCACGTCATTCTGGCCGACACCGTCGGATTCATCCGTGAGCTTCCCCACCAGCTGGTGGCGGCGTTCCGGTCGACTCTGGAAGAGGCCACCGAATCGCAACTGCTGCTGCACGTGGTGGATGCCAGCGCGGATGATCGCGACGGCAGCATCGAACAGGTCGATTCTGTGCTGGAGGCCATTGGGGCGGACAGCATTCCGACCATACGCGTGTTCAACAAGATCGATGAGGCCGGCCGTGAGCCCGGCGTCATGGTGGATCCGGAAACCGGGCTGACCGAAGTCTGGGTATCCGCCCAGGACGGGCGCGGAATGGATCTGCTGCTGACTGCGATTGCCGATGCCGTTGCCGCAGAGCGTGTGCAGGGGCGGCTCACTCTGTCGCCTGATCAGGGTCGGCTGCGTGCGCGGCTGTTCGACCTGGGGCGGGTCCTGGAAGAAGTCTGGACCGACGACGGTGAATTGCTGCTGGATGTGGATATCCGTCGTCGCGATCTGGAGCGTCTGTACGAAAAGGAGGGTCTCACGGCTCCGCTGGAAGCCGCGGTTCCGTGATATGTTGCGGGGCAGCGTCGGAGATCATTACAATCCGGTTCGGTCTGTGGCCCGCCCGCATTCCAATAATTAATCCTGTCTACGGAGAACAGTATGTCCTGGAACGAACCCGGTCGTGGGAATCGGGACCCGTGGGGCGGCTCAGGGAATCAGGGGCCACCTGATCTCGATGAGGTGATCAAGAACGTCAAAGGCAAGTTCGGCGGCCTGTTCGGTGGCAAGGGCGGTTCCGGCGGCAACGGCGACAGTCAGGGCAACGGCGGTGAGGGCTCAGGCCCGCCCGGTGTCAGTGGCACGGCCATCGGCGCCATCATCGGCGTTGCGGTTCTGGTCTGGCTTGCCTCGGGCATCTACATCGTTGATGAGGGCTGGCGTGGTGTGGAGAAGCGCTTCGGTGCCTATCACCAGACGACCATGCCCGGTCCGCACTGGCGTCCGCCGCAGCCCATCGGCACCGTCGAGCGGGTGAACGTCGAGACGGTGCGTGTCTCCGAAATCGGTTACCAGACCGGTGGCGGTGAGCGCCGGCGGCACGTTCCGCGCGAGGCGCTGATGCTGACCCAGGACGAAAACATCGTCGACGTCCAACTGGCCGTGCAGTATCAGGTCGAAGACCCGGCCAAGTACGTGTTCAACTTCCGTGACCCGGATCAGAGCCTCAAGGATGTCACCGAAAGCGCACTGCGCGAGACGGTCGGCAAGCGGCGCATGGACTTCGTGCTCACGGAGGGACGGACCGAAGTCGCCCAGGAGACCCGCCGGCTGCTGAGCGAGGCGATGGAATCCTACGGCACCGGCCTGCGCGTGGTCAGCGTGGACATGCAGGACGTCCAGCCGCCGGAGGAAGTGCAGCCGGCCTTCGAGGACGCCATCATGGCGCGCGAGGACGAGCAGCGTAAGATCAATCAGGCCAACGCCTACCGCAACGAAGTGATTCCGCGCGCTCAGGGTGAAGCGGCCCGGGTGCGCGAGGAAGCGCAGGGCTATCGTGAACAGGTTGTCGCCGAGGCGGAGGGTGAAAGTGCCCGCTTCCTTGCCGTGCTCCGTGAGTACGAGCGGGCCCCGGAAGTCACGCGTACCCGCCTGTATCTCAATACCGTGTCGGATATCTACTCCCGGAGTCAGAAGGTGTATATGACCGGCGATGCCGCCGACTCGCTGTTGTATCTGCCGCTGGATCGCATGGGCGATCGGCAGTCGCGCGGTGACGACGCCCGGCGGGATACGGGGGCGCTGGATCCCGACGTTCTCGATCGCCGTCTGTCCACGCAGGATCAGCAGCAGCCCAGCGGCGCCCGTAGTCGGGGCGACCTGCGTTCGCGGGAGGCCTATTAATGCAATCGTTGAAGTCAATTGGCGGCATCGCTCTGGTGGTGGCCCTGGTGGTGGGCTATTTCTCGGTGTTCACCGTGGATGAGACCGAAAGGGCGCTGATGTTCCGCCTTGGTGAAATCCAGCGCGCGGACTATGAGCCGGGGCTGCATTTCAAGATGCCCTTCATCAACAACGTGCGGAAGTTCGACGCGCGGGTGCAGACTCTCGACGCCGAGCCGGAGCGCTACCTGACGGGTGAGCTCAAGAACCTCATCGTGGACGCCTTCGTCAAATGGCGCATCACAGACGTGCGTGAGTACTACACCACCGTGGGTGGCGATCCGGCCCGTGCCAATGCCCGTCTCAACGAGAACATCAAGGACGGGCTGCGTAGCGAGTTCGGTCGCCGCACCATCCAGGACGTGGTCTCCGGCGAGCGTTCGCAGATCATGGATATCCTCAGTGAGGAGGCGAACACCTACGCCGCCAGCCTGGGGATCGAGGTGCTGGAAGTCAGGCTGAAGCGGGTGGATCTGCCGCCCAACGTCAGCGAGTCCGTGTTTCAGCGCATGGTTGCCGAGCGTGAGCGGGTCGCACGTGATATCCGCGCCAGCGGTGACGAAGCGTCTGAGCGGATTCGCGCCGATGCCGACCGGCAGCGTACCGTACTGGTTGCCGAAGCACGCCGTGATGGTGAGGAGCTGCGAGGCGAGGGTGAGGCGGAAGCCGCTGCGATCTTTGCCCAGGCAGCGGAACAGGATCCGGAATTCTTCAGCTTCATCCGCAGTCTGCGCGCCTACGACCGCGCCTTCCAGGGTGAAGATGACGTGCTTGTCCTGACGCCGGACAATGACTTCTTCCGCTATCTGGAAGACCCGTCCGGCGGTGACGACGACTGAACGGCACGCGCCCGGCGTCGGGCCGTTCAGGCGAAGACCGGTAGCACTGACGGAACCGGGCGGTTGACATGACCGCCCGGCTTTTTTTGGAGTCGGCATGGCACCGTTCGAACTGTTCATGACGGCGATTGCGCTTGTCCTCATCGTCGAGGGCATTCTGCCGTTTCTCAGCCCGCGCCTGCTGCGGCGCTATCTTGAACAGGTCCAGGCCATGGATGACCGCAGCCTGCGGCTCGGCGGGCTCGCCGCCATGCTGAGCGGTCTCGGGCTGTTGTACTTGTTTGGCGCATGAGGGAGCCTTCAGGGCAATGAAAGAAGCAGAATTCTCCCGGGCCAACCGGTGGCTCCTGCCCGATGGTGTGGACGAAGTCCTGCCGCCCCGGGCGGCCGCTCTGGAAACCCTTCGGCGGGATATGCTGGATGCCTGGCGGAACTGGGGCTACGAACTGGTGATGCCCCCGGTCATTGAGTATCTGGACTCCCTGCTCATCGGCACCGGGCCGGATCTTGACCTGCAGACCTTCAAACTGACCGATCAGCTATCGGGCCGCATGATGGGCGTGCGCGCGGACATGACCCCGCAGGCTGCCCGCATCGACGCACACCAACTCAAACGGTCAGGGCCGACACGGCTTTGCTATCTGGGGACCGTGCTGAATACCCGCCCGGAAGGGCCGGGGCGCAGCCGGAACCCTGTGCAGCTCGGAGCCGAGCTGTTCGGGCATGGGGGCGTCGAGAGCGATGTCGAAATCATCGCCCTCATGATGGAGACGCTGCGTATCGCCGGCCTGCCCACGCCGCACCTGGATATCGGGCACGTGGGCATCTATCGTGCGCTGGCGAGTGAAGCGGGGCTGGACCCGGACACCGAGAACCGCCTCTTTGACTGTCTGCAGCGCAAGGCCGCCGGTGAGATTCGCGACCTGCTGCAGAGCGTGCCGTCGGGGGCGGCGCGGGATCGACTGGCCGCGTTGACCAACCTGAACGGTAGCGTGGAGGTGCTGAATCACGCGGGCGAACAGCTCGCGGGCGCCGGCGAGGCGGTCCAGACTGCACTGAAGCATCTCTGGGCGCTCTCGTCCGCAGTGGAGCGGCAGATTCCGGAGGTGACGCTGCACTTCGATCTCGCCGAGCTCCGCGGGTACCGCTTCCACACCGGCGTGGTGTTCGCCGCGTTTGCGCCCGGCTGCGGCCAGGAAGTGGCCAGGGGCGGGCGGTATGACGGAATTGGCGAGGTGTTCGGGCGGCCGAGGTCGGCGACCGGCTTCAGCGCCGATCTCAAGAACCTGCTTGCGTTGAGCGAGCGGGAGCTTGAGCCTGAACGCACCGGGATACTGGCACCCTGGGGGGACGCCAGTGACCTGGTGACCGCAGTCCGGGAGCTCCGGGCGAACGGGGAGCGTGTTGTCGTCGAACTCCCGGGAGCGACTGCGTCGCCGGAGGAGCTCGGCTGCGACCGCCAGCTTGTGGAGAGCAATGGCGCCTGGAAAGTGGTGCCATTGGCCGAGTGAGTCAATCGCGGCTGCAGGCCGCTCATGGGCAACTGGAACGGACAGCATGGCAAAGAACGTGGTGGTGATCGGCACCCAGTGGGGTGACGAAGGCAAGGGGAAAGTGGTCGACCTGCTGACGGAGCGTGCGGCTGCGGTGGCGCGTTTCCAGGGGGGGCACAACGCCGGGCACACACTGGTGATCGACGGTGAGAAGACCGTGCTGCACCTGATTCCGTCGGGGATTCTCCGTGAGGGTGTGCATTGCCTGATCGGTAACGGCGTCGTGCTCGATCCGGCGTCGCTGTTCCGCGAGATCGAGACACTGGAAGCGCGCGGCGTACCGGCCCGTGAACGGCTCCGCCTGAGCCCTGCCTGTCCGGTGATCCTGCCCACGCACGTGGAGCTGGACAGGGCGCGCGAGAAGGCGCGCGGCAAGTCGGCCATCGGCACGACCGGTCGCGGCATCGGCCCCGCGTATGAGGACAAGGTTGCCCGGCGCGGCATCCGCGTCGCGGACCTGCTGCGGCCCGAGGTGCTGGCGCCGAAGCTCCGCGATCTGATTGCCTTCCACAACTTCGTGCTGGAGCAGTATTTCGGCGAGCCGGCCCAGCCATTCGAGGCTGTCTACGATCTGTGCCTGCAGCATGCCGAGCCCCTGCGACCCATGGTCGAGGACGTCATCAGCATTCTCCATGCCCACCGCCGGGCGGGGAACCGCATCATGTTCGAGGGCGCCCAGGGCGCCCTGCTGGATATCGACCACGGCACGTACCCTTACGTGACATCGTCCAACACCACCGCCGGCGGTGCTGCCAGCGGAACCGGCGTGGGGCCGCGGGACATCGACTATGTCCTGGGTATCACCAAGGCCTATACCACACGGGTCGGTGCCGGCCCGTT
>SLBZ01000035.1 GCA_007126095.1 Aquisalimonas sp. | reverse complement strand
TCGGCCTGCTCAGCGGCCTCGTCGGTCCGGGCGGTGGTGCCGGCGGCCATGGCTGCGGCCAGGTTCGCCTCCACCTCCTCCGACGCATCGGTCGCTGCATTGCGCCGACGGCGCACGACGAGCAGCGCGAGTAGCATCGACGCAACCAGCGCCGCCCCGGCAAGACTGAGGTTGCGCGGATCCTCCCAGGGTGCCTGCGGCTGCGTCGTGGCCGACTCATCCGCGGCGGTGCCGGTTGGATCCTGCTCATCGGCAGCCGCCACTGCCTCGTCGGTATCAACGCCGTCGGCGGCGGCAGCGACCTCGTCCTCTTCGTCGGTGACTGCCGGCTCGTCATCGTCCGTGGCTGCGTCGGCCAGCGGCACGTCCTCCTCCGCCGACTCCTGCGGCATTCCGGGAATCGCGCCCTGGACTTGCACGTCCAGCGTCCGCTCCAGCGCCTCGACCCGCTCAAGCAGCTCCTCGGTCTGGGAGCGCAGGCGCTCGTTCTCGGATCGAAGGGATGCCTCGTCCTCGCGCGCGGCAGCGAGTTCGGCCTGAAGGCGAGCCACGGTTTCGGGGCTCGCATCCTCGTCTTCATCCATGAGCGATGCAGTGGCATCGTCACCGCCCGTGTCGCCCGCGGCCACCACCTCGAGACGCCCGTCGGTCACGTCGGGCTGGTCAGCGTCCTCGGCCACCTCAGGCTCTTCAGGCGGCGCCGGATCCGGCGCCCGCCCCGCCTGCCAGGCTTCCACCTGCCGGGAATACTGCTGCCGGGCATCCGCCGCAGACAGCGCCACGGCCTCATCCCGGTCCGGTACCCGCAGAATGGCCCCCGCACGCACGTTGTTGACGTTGTCGTCGATGAACGCGTCCGGATTCGCTGCCAGCAGCGCCATCATCATCTGGTGAACGGAGGCGTCCGTCCCCTGGCGCGCCTCGTCGGCAATCTCCCAGAGCGTGTCATTGCTCTGGACTTCGATCTCGCCGGGTGCATCCGCCACCGGATCCGGCTCTCCCGCATCGCCCGGGGTGGCAGTGGCAACCTCTTCATCCGCCGTCGCGTCAGGGGCCGGAGCATCGGCGGGCGCCGGGGCGGCATCGTCTTCCGGGGAATGCACGGGCGGATCCAGCAGCATGGTGTACTCACGGACCAGCCGCCCGCCGGCCCAGTTCAGTTCGACGAGGAATGCCAGGAACGGCTCGCGCACCGGATCGCTGGTGCTGACCACCACGTAGGGCTCCGCACCATCGGTCACCACCTCGAAATCGAGCTGCGAGAGCATGAACGGGCGCTCCAGACCGGCCCGTTCAAAGGCGTCGGGAGAGGCCAGCGTCGCGCTGAGGGTCTCCAGTTCCTCCGCATCGGCGGACTCCAGCGGAATCCGTGCCTCCAGCGGTTCGTTCAGCGCCGATTCCGTCTGAATCGAACCAACGCCCAGCGCCGCCGCGATGGAGGGGGCTAATACGGTGCTAAGCGCTGCGATGCGAGCCAGTCTGCGTGCCATGGCATTCCCTTATCGGTGGACTGATCAGGTGGTCAGGTCGGTTGTCAGCCCTTGCATTGTGATTCTTGTCCCTGAATGCGGTACTGCCCGACGCCACTGCGATGGCAGTGATCGCCGTGCCGGAGACGCGCCCGTGGTGCGGCCACCCGCTTCCACCGCACACTAGCGGCCAGCCCGGCGAATTTCAAACCCCGCCAGGCCGCGCCAGAGGCGCGGCTGACAGGAATGCGACGCCGTTCACCCCTCGTTGAGGATGCGCAGCATCCGCCGCAGCGGTTCCGCGGCACCCCAGAGCAGCTGATCGCCGACCGTGAACGCACCCAGGTAGTCATTGCCCATGGAGAGCTTGCGCAGGCGGCCAACGGGCACGTTCAGGGTTCCGGTCACCGCCGCTGGGGTGAGATCCCGCAGGGAATCTTCCTTATCGTTGGGCACCACGCTGGCCCAGGGGTTGGACTCGGCGATGATGCTGCTGATCTCGTCGATGGGCGCATCCTTGCTGAGCTTGATGGTCAGCGCCTGAGCGTGGGAGCGCATGGCGCCGATGCGCACGCAGATGCCGTCGATGGGCACCGGGTTGTCGGATCGGCCGAGGATTTTGTTGGTCTCCACCTCGGCTTTCCACTCCTCCTTGCTCTGACCACTCTCGAGCTTCTTGTCGATCCAGGGCAGCAGGCTGCCGGCAAGCGGGTAGCCGAAGTGTTCACGGGGATAGCCGTCACCGGTGATCGCGTCGGAGACCGCGCGATCCAGCTCGAGAATGGCGCTGGACGGGTCGGCCAGCTGGTCGCTGGCGGACTTGTGGATGTAGCCCATCTGCGCCACCAGCTCCCGCATGTTCTGTGCGCCGGCGCCGGATGCGGCCTGATAGGTCATGGGACTGATCCACTCCACGAGCCCCTCGCGCAGCAGACCACCGATGCCCATGAGCATCAGGCTGACGGTGCAGTTGCCGCCGACGAAGGTCTTCACCCCGTTGCCGAGCCCCTGTCTGATGACGTCGGCATTCACCGGATCCAGCACGATGATGCTGTCATCGGCCATGCGCAGGGTCGAGGCGGCGTCGATCCAGTAGCCGTCCCAGCCGGCCTTGCGCAGGTCCTGGTAGACCGCCTCGGTGTAGTCGCCACCCTGGCAGGTGACGATGACATCCATGGTCTGCAGCTCGCCGATATCGCGGGCGTCCTTCAGCGTCGGCACGTCCCTGCCCACGTCGGGCCCCGGCTGGCCGACCTGCGACGTGGTGAAGAACACCGGTTCGATGTCCTGGAAATCGTTCTCGTCACGCATGCGCTGCATGAGCACGGAGCCAACCATGCCCCGCCAGCCAACAAATCCTACGCGCTTCATTGCGTCACCTCGCTTGAATCGGGTGTCGGGCCGCTCGTTCGCGACCCCCTCAATCGTTCAGTCTTGCCACCACCGCGTCACCCATGGCGGCCGTTCCCACGAGCCGGGTGCCCTCGGCGTGGATGTCCGGCGTGCGCAGCCCGTCGTCCAGGACGCGCCCCACCGCCGCCTCGACACGGCCCGCCAGCGCGCCCTCCCCGAGAGAATAACGCAGCAGCATGGCAACGGAGAGAATGGTCGCCAGGGGATTCGCCTTGTCCTGCCCGGCGATATCCGGCGCAGAGCCGTGCACGGGCTCGTACATGCCACGGCCACGGCTGTCCAGCGACGCCGACGGCAACATGCCGATGGAGCCGGTAAGCATGGCGGCACAGTCCGAAAGGATGTCGCCGAACAGGTTGCCGGTGACCATCACGTCGAACTGCTTGGGCGCGCGCACCAGCTGCATGGCCGCGTTGTCCACATACATGTGGGAGAGTTCCACGTCCGGATAATCCGCCGCCAGGCGGTTCATGACCTCACGCCAGAGCTCCGAGACCTCCAGCACGTTGGCCTTGTCCACCGAGCAGAGGCGACCGCCACGCTTGCGGGCCGTGTCGAACGCCAGGCGGCCGATGCGCTCGATCTCCGACTCCCGGTAGACGAGGGTGTTGAACCCCTGGCGTTCACCGTTCTCGAGGACCCGCTCACCCCGGGGTTCGCCGAAGTAGATACCACCGGTGAGTTCGCGCACGATCATGATGTCCAGCCCGGCCACCACATCCGGCTTCAGGGCCGACGACGCCGCCAGCTGCGGGTAGAGGATGGCGGGGCGAAGGTTGCCGAACAGCTCCAGCGCCGCCCGGATGCCAAGCAGACCGCGCTCGGGTCGCAGATGACGCTCCAGGGCGTCGTAGCGCGGTCCGCCGACGGCACCGAGAAGGATGGCATCGGATTCGCGCGCCTGCTGCAGGGTCACCTCGGGCAGCGGTTCGCCGTGGGCATCGTAGGCCGCGCCGCCGATCAGGCCCTGCTCAAGCTCCGCATCCAGGCCGAAGTCCTCGCGCAGGCGATTCAGGACCTTGACGGCTTCCGTAACAATTTCCTGGCCGATGCCGTCACCGGGTAGAACAAGAATCTTTCGGCTCATGACGCCTCTCATGCAAACGGGTTGTGTCAGGCGCGGAACAGCCAGGGCGCCTCTTTGCGCCGGCGCTCCTCGTAGGCGCGGATGGCCTCCTCGTGCTGCAGCGTGAGGCCGATCTCGTCCAGCCCCTCCACCAGCATGTGCTTGCGAAAGCCGTCCACGTCGAAGTTGATCGTCTCACCGGACGGTGTCGTCACCGTCTGCGCCGGCAGGTCCACCGACATGGTGCAACCAGGCTCGGCTTTCACTTCACGGAACAGCCGCTCGACGGTCTCTTCCGGCAGGATCACCGGCAGAATCCCGTTCTTGAAGCAGTTGTTGTAGAAGATGTCGGCGTAGCTGGGCGCGATCAGCGTGCGGATGCCGAAGTCCTTCAGTGCCCAGGGCGCATGCTCCCGGGACGAGCCGCAACCGAAGTTGCGCCCGGTGAGCAGGATGCTCGCCTGACGGTACGGCGCCTGGTTGAGCACGAAGTCGGGGTTCTCCGGCCGCTGGCTGCAGTCCTGCCCGGGCTGACCCTCGTCCAGGTAGCGCCAGGAGTCGAACAGGTTGTCGCCGAAACCGGTCCGGTGAATGGACTTCAGAAACTGCTTGGGGATGATGGCGTCGGTGTCGATGTTGGTCTGCTCCAGTGGCGCGACCACCCCGGTATGCTGGGAAAACGGCTCCATCTCAGAAATTCCTCACGTCGACGAAGTGGCCGGCGACAGCGGCCGCCGCGGCCATGGCCGGGCTAACAAGGTGGGTGCGGCCACCCTGTCCCTGCCGGCCCTCGAAATTGCGGTTGGACGTGGACGCGCAGCGCTCGCCCGGCGCGAGCTGGTCGGGGTTCATTCCCAGACACATGGAACACCCCGCCTCGCGCCACTCGAAACCGGCATCCTTGAAGATCCGGTCCAGGCCCTCGTCTTCGGCCTGTTTCTTTACCAGACCGGAGCCCGGAACCACCATGGCCAACTTGATGTTGTCGGCAATGCGCCGCCCCTTGAGCACCTCCGCGGCCGCACGCAGATCGGAGATGCGCGCGTTGGTGCAGGAGCCGATGAAGACCTTGTCCAGGCGAATGTCGGTCATGGGCGTTTCGGGTTCGAGATCCATGTACTCCAGCGCCCGGGCGTACCCCGCACGCTTGCCCTCGTCCGCTTCCTTGAACGGGTTCGGCACTCTGCCGTTCACCGGCACAACCATCTCCGGCGACGTCCCCCAGGAGACCTGCGGCTCGATGGCGGCCGCGTCGATACGCACGACCTTGTCGAACGCGGCGTCCGCATCGCTGTGCAGGGTGCGCCAGTGCGCCACGGCCTGGTCCCAGAGTTCGCCGGTGGGCGCGAACGGCCGGTTGGCGATGTATTCGATGGTGGTGTCGTCCACGGCGATCATGCCGCAGCGCGCGCCCGCCTCGATGGACATGTTGCAGATGGTCATCCGCCCTTCCATGCCCAGGTTGCGGATGGCCGAGCCGCCGTATTCGATGGCGTAGCCGGTGCCGCCGGCGGTACCGATGGTGCCGATGATGTGCAGGATGATGTCCTTGGCGGTGACGCCAGGGCCCAGCTCGCCGTCCACGCTGATGAGCATGGTCTTGCTCTTCTGCTGAACGAGGGTCTGGGTGGCGAGCGCATGCTCCACCTCGGAAGTGCCAATGCCGAATGCCATGGCACCCATGGCCCCCTGGGTAGAGGTATGGGAGTCACCGCAGACAATGGTCATGCCCGGCAGGGTCGCACCCTGCTCCGGGCCGATGACGTGCACGATCCCCTGGCGGGGGTCGTTCATGCCGAACTCGGTGATCCCGTACGTCTCGCAGTTGCGGTTCAGCGTCTCCACCTGGATGCGCGAGACGGGATCGGCGATGCCCTGGCTGCGATCCGTGGTGGGGACGTTGTGATCCGTCACGGCCAGGTTGGCATCCACCCGCCACGGCTGCCGGCCGGCCAGACGCAGCCCTTCGAACGCCTGCGGCGAGGTCACCTCGTGCACAAGCTGGCGATCGATGTAGATGAGCGACGTCCCGTCTTCGTTGTCACGAACGACGTGATCGTCCCAGAGCTTCTCGTAAAGGGTCTTGCCTGTCATTGGATCACCTGGCAGTGGTCGAACCACGGTTCAATTCGGTCTCAAACCCGCGATTATAACGGATTCCCGGTGCCCGATGAATCCGCGGTCACCCGGAACGGGCGTCGGCCGTCCGTTGCACCGGGTCTTTTCCGGGCAGACTGGCGGCGGCGATGACGGCGGCGAGAATGGCAACCAGCGCCCCCATGTAGAATGTTGCACTGCCGCCCACCACATCCCAGAGCAGCCCACTGAACAGGCTGCCCACGGCCACTCCGGCACCGAAGGTGATGCTGCTGTACAACGCCTGGCCCCGGCCCTGGTTGCTGCCCACGAAGTAGCGATTGACCAGCGCGATCCCCACGGCGTGGTAGACGCCGAAGGACGCGGCGTGCAGCCCCTGGGCGAACAACAGTACGGGCAGCAGCTGCGGCGCGAGCGCGATCAGTGCCCAGCGCAACGCTGACAGCAGCATGGCCACGGTCATGAGCAGACGGGCTCCGAAGCGCGGCAACAGCCGGTGCATGACCAGGAACAGGACGATTTCCGCCACCACACCGACGGCCCAGAGAATGCCGATCATGCTGCTGCTATACCCCGCCTCCTCCAGGTGAATACTGAAGAATGCGTAGTACGGCCCGTGGCTCGCCTTGAGCAGAAAACAGGCGAGAAAAAAGCCGATGACATCGGGCCGCAGCAGCACGCTGAGGATCGGGTCGCTGTTGTAGCGCCGAGCCGGCTGCCTGGCTTCCGGCGCGACCTGGCTCGCGACCCAAAGCCCGGCGAACATCACCAGCAGCAGCCAGGGCAGGATCTGCACGCCGAGGCGGTCGATGAGCTCGCCGAAGCCGACCACGGAAATGATGAACCCCACCGAGCCCCAGAGCCGGATCCGGCTGTAGCGGTGATCCGCCCGCCCCAGGTGGTTCATGGTGTTGGCTTCGAACTGCGGCAGGGCCGCGTTCCAGAAGAAGCTGAACAGCGCCATCACCAGCGCAATCCACCAGAACGTGCTGCCCAGCAGTACACCGGTGAACGTCAGCATCGCCGCCAGCGCGCCAAGGCGGACCACCGCCATGCGGCGCCCCGTGCGGTCGGCGATCATGCCCCAGATGTTGGGTGCCACGATCTTGGTGGCGTGCAGGATCGCGATGAGCTGACCGATCTGCGCCGCGGAAAACCCCTCCGCGGCCAGGTAGGGCCCCCAGTAGGGAGCCAGGCCACCCAGCACCGCAAAAAAGAACAGATAGAAGGCGGACAGCCGCCAGTAGGGCAGATCCGGTGCCGCCACCGGTCAGTCGCCGCGCCGGCCGGGTTCCGCGGGCACCGGAGCCAATGGCGGCTTGACGTCGGCGTTCTGGGCCCGGTGGCGCAGCGCATGGTCCATGAGCACCAGCGCCATCATCGCTTCGGCAATCGGCGTGGCACGAATGCCCACGCAGGGGTCATGACGTCCCTTGGTCACCACCTCCACCGGCTGGCCCTCGGTATTGATGGAACGGCCCGGCGTGACGATGCTGGACGTGGGCTTCAGGGCGATGGACGCCACCAGATCCTGCCCGGTGGAAATCCCCCCGAGCACCCCGCCGGCATTGTTGGCGAGAAAGCCATCCGGGGTAATCTCGTCCCGGTGCTCGGTGCCGCGCTGGGACACGGACGCGAAACCGGCACCGATCTCCACGCCCTTGACGGCGTTGATGCTCATCAACCCGTGGGCAAGATCGGCATCCAGGCGATCGAACACGGGCTCACCCCAGCCGGGCGGACAGCCTTCGGCCACCACCGTGACCCGGGCACCGACCGAATCCAGATCCTTGCGCAGGCGGACCATGTAATGCTCCAGCTCCTCGACCCGGCCCGGGTCGCCGCAGAAGAACGGGTTCTGGTCCACCGCCCCCCAGTCCTTCAGCCCCAGCTCGATGGGCCCGAGCTGGGAGAGGTAGCCACGGATGCGCACACCGAACCGCTCCACCAGCCACTTCTTGGCGATACCACCGGCGGCCACGCGCATGGCCGTCTCACGGGCCGAGGAACGGCCGCCACCGCGGTAGTCACGAACACCGTACTTCTGGGCGTAGGTGTAATCGGCATGGCCGGGCCGGAAGGTGGCCGCGATCTCGGAGTAGTCCTTGGATTTCTGGTCGGTGTTCTCGATCAGCAGGCCGATGGGCGTCCCCGTGGTGCGCCCCTCGAAGACACCCGAGAGGATACGGACCTGGTCCGGCTCCCTGCGCTGGGTGGTATAGCGGGAGGTGCCGGGCCGGCGGCGATCCAGGTCGCGCTGAAGGTCGGCTTCGGTCAGGGCCAGCCCCGGGGGGCAGCCGTCCACCACGGCGCCCAGTGCGGGGCCGTGGCTCTCACCGAAGGTCGTGAGCTGAAAGATCTTTCCGAAGGTATTACCAGACATGGCGCATCCGTTACTGGTTGTGCTGGTGAGGGGCAGGCGCCCCGAACAGGCCTTCACAGGCACGCAGGTCCTGCGCGGTCATGGCGAAGACACCGTGTCCGCCGCGTTCGAACTCGATCCAGACCACTGGCGCCTGCGGCCAGAGCGCCTCGACCGCCTCGGCGCTGTTGCCCACTTCCACCACGAGCAGGCCGTCCTCCGCCAGCCAGTGGTGCGCTTCCGCCAGAATCCGCCGTACCACATCCAGGCCATCGTCGCCGGCCGCCAGCCCCAGGCGGGGCTCATGCCGATACTCCGGGGGCAGTTGGGCCATGTCGCCGGCGTCCACATACGGCGGGTTGGCGACGATCAGCTCGTAGCATTCACCACGGGGCAGCCCATCGAAGGCATCGGCCCGGTGCAGACGCACCCAGTCCTGGAGCTGATGACGCTGCACGTTGATACGGGCGACCTCCAGGGCCTCCTCCGAGACATCCGACGCATCGACCACGGCGTGGTCGAAGGCCAGCGCGCAGGCGATGGCAATGCAACCGCTGCCGGTGCCCATATCCAGCACACGCTCAACCCGGTCCGGGTCCAGCCACGGCGCGAAGCCGGTCTCGATCAGCTCGGCGATAGGCGAGCGCGGCACCAGCACGCGATTGTCCACGTAAAACGGCAGCCCGGCGAACCAGGCCTCGCGGGTCAGATAAGGCAGCGGCAGACGCTCGTCGATCCGGCGCTTGGCGCGCTCGAGAATCGCCCGGCCCTCACTGGGCGTCACCCGCGCCTGCCAGAGGTCATCGTCGATTACCGGCGGGAGATGCACGCTGTGCAGCACCAGGGCCGCCGCCTCGTCCAGGGCGTTGTCGGTCCCGTGCCCGAACACCAGCCCCGCCTCGCGGAAACGGCTGGCGGACCAGCGCACGTAATCACGCAGCGTCCGCAGGTAGCTGAGCGGTTCGTCGAGATCGAGCATGGGCGGGCTCCATTGCAATACCGTCGAGCCCGCAATCATAACTGATCCGCTCCTGGCCTTGCCTCCGGATTGAACTGATTGCTGCCCACGCGCATCCAATCACTGACAGCCGTTCCCTTCCATCCGAGGCTATGACAGAATTCCGCGCCATGAACAGACTCCGCACAACTGCTTTCACGCTCGCGGCCATCGCCGCCGCAGGGGTTGCCTTGGCGGGAGGGATGTATGCCGCCACCACCCTGATCAACCCGGCGACGCTGGCGAATGATGACCTGAGCGCGACCTATCTCGAGAACAGCCGCGAGATCACCGATTTCCGGCTGGTGGACCACTCCGGCGAGCCGTTCGACAATGCCGATCTTCAGGGCCAATGGACGCTGCTGTTCTTCGGCTTCACCCACTGCCCGGACATCTGCCCCATGACGCTGGCCGAGCTAAGTCGGGTCCACGCAATGCTCGAGGACGAAGGCAGGGGAGACAACGTGCGCACGGTGTTCGTGACGGTTGACCCGGCGCGCGACACGCCGGAGCGCCTGGAGGCCTACGTCACCAATTTCCGCGACGATTTCCGGGGCGTCACCGGAGCGCTTGACGACATTGACGTGCTCGCGCGCGACATGGGTATAGCCCACATCAGGCACGACGAAGAAGGCGGCACGGACTACGCGGTGGACCACGGCGCGTCGGTCCTGCTGGTTAACCCCGATGGTCGGTTCCAGGCCATGTTCGGCTCGCCCCACCGGGCGCCGGAGATCGTCGAAGACCTCAAGACCATCGTCGACTTCCATGGCTCATCCTGAAACGGGCAACGGGCGCTCCGGGCCGGCTCCGGAGCGCCACCTCGAGGGCCGGCCATCGTTGGCCGACCGGCTGAAGTCCCTGCCCCTCTACCCGCTGCCCCACCACGCCGTGTCGCGCCTGATCCACCGGCTGACGCGCGTGCGGGCGGCCTGGTTCCGCAAGCCGCTGACGCGGCTGTTCATCCGCCATTTCGGCGTGGACATGAGCGAAGCAATGACGCCGGACGCGGGCGCATTCCCCGATTTCAACAGCTTCTTCACGCGCCCGCTGAAGCCCGACGCGCGGCCCATGCCGGCGGAAGACCATGCGGTATGCGCACCGGCCGACGGCGCCCTGAGCGCCATGGGCCGTATTGATGACGACAGCCTGATCCAGGCCAAGGGACAGCATTACTCCCTGACCGACCTCCTCGGTGGCGTACCGGACCGCGCGGCGCCGTTCCGGCACGGCAGTTTCGCCACCATCTACCTGTCGCCACGGGATTACCACCGCGTCCACATGCCAATCACTGGCTCACTGCGGGAAATGGTGCACGTACCGGGACGGTTGTTCAGCGTCGGCCGCCACACGGTGAGAAGCGTTCCGGCCCTGTTTGCACGCAACGAGCGTGTCGCCTGCCTGTTCGACACCGCGGTGGGGCCAATGGCCATGGTGCTGGTGGGCGCCATCAACGTGGCGAGCATCGAAACCGTGTGGGCGGGGGAAGTCACCCCGCCAAGGG
Organism: Aquisalimonas sp.; assembly: GCA_007126095.1. Taxonomy (GTDB): domain Bacteria; phylum Pseudomonadota; class Gammaproteobacteria; order Nitrococcales; family Aquisalimonadaceae; genus Aquisalimonas. Next base: position 39,077 of record SLBZ01000035.1, on the reverse strand, counting down.
GCCGGCGCGTACGCAGCTGGCGCTACGACGAGCAACCTCCACGCCTGGAACGGGGCGCGGAGATGGGCCGCTTCAACATGGGGTCCACGGTCATCGTGCTTTTCCCACAGGACACCGTGCGCTGGGACGCGGCACTGACGGCCGACGCACCGCTCCGGGTCCGCCAGGCAATGGCCTGGGAGACCCACTCCCGCTGACATCGCAGGCGACGGACACGGCCCGGCGCCGTATCCGCCCTACCGGCACTGCCTCAGCCGGCGGCATCCAGCCCGGCGCTGTAACCGGCGCTCTCGATACCCGCAACCGCACAGGCCTGATCCTCGGGCGAGGCGTCACCGCTGACACCCACGGCGCCGATAATCCGGCTGCCCTCGTCAAGCACCAGCACGCCACCGGGAACCGGCACGAACTCGCCTCCGGACGCCGTGGCCACGCTGGCGAGAAACGCGTCCCGCCCCTGGTTGCGCTCACCCACGACGCCGCTGCCAATTCCGATACCGAGCGCCGCACCCGCCTTGCCACGAGCGACCTCCACGCGCATATTGCCGGATCCGTCCTCGCGGTCCAGGGAAACGATGTGTCCTCCGGCATCCAGAGCCACTACGGTCAGGGGCTGCAGGCCTCGGCGGCGGCCTTCCGCGAGACTACCGGCGATGATTGCCCGCGCCTTCTCCAGCGGCAGGGTGACAGTCATCTTGAAAACGTCTGCTGGCATCGTCTTGCTCCTCGGGATTGCAATGTTAATGAGGGGAATAGTCGGGCTGGCGCACCGCCCCGGTCGCCACAAGCGCCTATGGCACCAGATCCTGCCGGGAAACACCAGCGTCGCCGGTCGACAGGCCCCGCGGCTTCATGGACACTGGCGACGTGCCGGAGTCCAGTGCTCCATCACGCTGTATCCACCAATTCAGAACAAGGACGCGTACGCATGACTTTTCTGCACAACGACGATGTGGGCAAACTGCTGCTTCGCCTGACGCTCGGGCTGCTCATGCTGCCCCATGGCATCGCCAAGCTGATTGGCGGCGTCGGTGGCATCCAGGGCATGCTGGCGGGCGCCGGCCTCCCCGAGTTCCTGGCTTTCGGGGTCTACATCGGCGAAGTGGTCGCGCCGCTGATGATCATTGCCGGCTGGTTCTGCGGTATCGGCGCCCTGTTGATCGTCATCAACATGCTATTCGCCATCTTCCTTGCCCATTCCCACGAGATCTTCATGCTGAGCCAGCACGGGGGCTGGGCCATTGAGCTGCAGGCATTCTTCCTGTTCACCGCCGTGGTGCTGCTGTTCACCGGCCCGGGCCGGATCGGCATGAACCGCTCCTGAGCACCAGTATCGTCATGGCGGGGTACCGCGGCCCTGCCATGACGTGTGCATCTTACCTATCACCGCTGCCCCCGGCCCGGGCCTGGGCCTGCGCTTTGGCGGCATGACTGCGGATCCAGATACTCAGGGGGAAACGGGCGATCAACAGCACGATCGCGGCCCAGAACCCCCACGCAAAGCCGGCAACACCAGCGGCCGGCGCCTCCCAGTTGAGCACGATTCCGAGCACCAGGGGAATCAACCCCAGCACGATCATCATGTCCACCACCAGCACATTGCCCCAGCCCACGCGATCCGCCGCGATCATGAGCACTGCGGCCAGCGCCAGCACGCCGAGAATCACCAGGGTCGCCATGCCCCAGGCCCCGCTGATGTCCATCAACGTGAGAAGCTGGCCGTCGCCGACTTCCAGAAACGGCGCATGGAGCAGCGCGATGGCCACACCCGCCAGCAGGGCGTGCAGCAAGGGCAGACGGCGATCCGGCTGCGGCGGAGGTGTCGTCTCATTGTGTTCGCTCATGTCTGTTTCATGTCCCTACCGTGATCCGGCGAGCATTCTGCCACACTCCGCGCGGCATCTTCCGCCATGGAAGCCGCACCGGTATCCTCGAGTCGAAGACACGTACCCCCCTCCAGGGAGGCGCCATGGATTACACCGCCTACCGCCATGCCCTGCATGCAGCCCTTGCCGGCAGCGAGCTCCCCTTTACCGCGGATGAACTGGACCGGCGTGAGGCGAAAGTCCGGGAGGCCATGGCCCGGCGCGGCCTCGACGCCCTGCTCGTCACTGCACCCGCGGATATCCACTACCTCACCGGCTACAGCACCTTCGAGGTTTCGGTGCACGCCTGCCTGGTTCTCGGCCGCGGCTACGCGGCGCTTCAGGTGCCATCCATCGAGACCGGCCCGGCGGTGGTGTGCACGCGTGTCAGCGATCTCATGGGCTACCGATGGGAAGACGCGGGCGGCCCCCTGCCCGATCTGATCGACCTGCTGCAGGGCAGCGGCGATATCGGTTACGACCCCTGGCAGCCCGGACTCCGTCCCGGTCTGCTGGATGGCCTGCGCGCGGCGCTGCCGGGCAGCCGATTCCACGACGCCGCCGACCTGCTGCCGCCGATTCGCCGGGTCAAGAGCGCAGCGGAGCTCACGCTCCTCCGGGCCAGCGCCCGCATCACCGCCACTGGGCTGGACGCCGCCGAGGCGGCCATCGGTCCCGGCGCCAGCGACAGCGCCGTCGCCGCCGCCGGGGCGCAGGCCATGCTTGCGGCGGGCAGCGAGTTCATGAGCATGCAGCCCATTGTCACCACGGGCGTGCGCAGCAGCGTTATTCACACCAACCACAACGGGTGCCGCATCGACGCGGGGGACCCCGTGTTTATGGAATTCGGCGCCTGCGTGCGCCGCTACACCGCGCCGATGATGCGGACCCGGATCTGCGACGGGCGGGCCGACGGCGACATGGCACGTATCCATGACCACTGCCGGGCCCTCTACGAGGCGCTGGTGGACGGCATGCGGCCCGGCTACACCTTCGACGACGCCGCCGCGGCCGCCGACCGGGCACTCGCGCCGATCGCGGACGAGGCGTTCTTCTCCGGGGTCTACGGCTACACCGTCGGCGCCGGTTTCCCGCCGTCCTGGGTGGAAGGATCCGGATTCATCGCCCGCGGCAAGGATGCGCTGTTCCGGGAGAACATGGTGTTCCACCTGCCCCTGTGCCTGCGCCTGCCCGGCCGCTGGGGCATCGGCATGAGCGAGACCGTGCGGGTGACGGCTGACGGACCGGCGGAGCCGCTCACGACCAACACGTGGAGTCTCGACTGAGAGGCGGGCAAGCTCGGCCACGTTCAGCTTTTCGGCCCCATTCGTGTATGATTCGCCCCTGATCGAAGCCAGGGAACGCATAACGAATGAGCACGCGGGCCCAACGTCCGGAGCTGGCGGTGCTGATTTCCTTTTCCGGTGACGGTGGCGTTGAGCGCATGGTCCTCAACCTGCTTCGCCGTTTTCCGGAACTCGGCTGCCCGACGGACCTGCTCACCCTCAAGACCGAAGGCGGCCATTTTCGCGCCGTACCGGACTCCGTCCGCCACGTGCCGCTGGGCACGAGACACGCGAGCACTTCCGTTCCGGCTTTGGTGAAGTATCTGCGCCGCGAGCGCCCGCGCGCCCTGCTTGCCGCAAAGGACCGCGCCGGCCGCGCCGCCCTGCTGGCCCGCCGGCTGGCCGGCGTCGACACCCGTGTGTACGTCCGGCTCGGCAACACCCTGTCGGCCTCTCTCGCCGGGGCACCGGCACTGAAGCGCTGGGCGCGCTACGCGCCGATCCGGCGCCTGTACCCCTGGGCAGACGGCCTCATCGCTGTCTCCGACGGCGTCGCCACCGATGTTCATGAGACGAGCGGCGTCGCCCGCGAGCGCATCCACGTGGTTCGCAACCCGGTGCTGACCGACACCATCGAGGATCTGGCGCAGGAGACAGTGGATCACCCGTGGCTGTCCACGGAACGTGACGAACCGGTCATACTGGCCATGGGACGCCTCACGAAACAGAAGGACTTCCCGACCCTGCTGCGGGCGTTCGCGACGCTGCAGGCCAGTCGTCACGCGCGCCTGATCATACTGGGCGAAGGCCCGGACCGGGACGCGCTGGAGGAGCAGGCGCAGCAGCTCGGGCTCGCGGACCGCATCAGCATGCCCGGGTTTCAGGACAACCCCTATCCCTGGCTGCGGCAGGCGGATCTGTTCACGCTGAGTTCCGCCTGGGAAGGGTCGCCGAATGCGCTGACGGAAGCGCTGGCACTGGGGTGCCCGAGCGTCTCCACCGACTGCCCGAGCGGCCCCAGAGAGATCCTGGATGGCGGCCGCTACGGCCCGCTGGTGCCGGTTGGCGACGCCGAGGCCATGGCGGCGGCCATGGATACCTCCCTGCGCGCGCCGCTGCCCGGCGACACGCTGCGCGAAGCGGTTGCCGGCTATCGGGACATGGCGAGCGCCAGCGCCTACCTGCGGGTCATGGCGCTGCGCGACGAGACAACGACGACGCCGGCAGGCTGACGGCGACATTGCCCCGGGGTGGTGGCACACTCAAGGGTTATGGTTCGCACCCGGCGTCGACAGGAGATTTTGAATCATTCAGGAGGACACTGACGTGACTTTCAGCCTTGAGCAGCACGGGATCTCAGTCGAGACCGTATTACGCAACGCCGCCCCGGCACGGCTCTACGAGGAGGCGCTGGCGCACGAGCCCGGCAGCGCCATCTCCGCCACGGGCGCACTGATCGCCCAGTCCGGCGCCAAGACCGGCCGCAGCCCCGGAGACAAACGGGTCGTGGAGAACCCGGAAATCATGGACGATGTGTGGTGGGGCAAGGTGAACATCGGGCTCGAGGATGAGAGCTTCGGCCGCCTGCGCACCCAGGCGCGCGAACATCTGTCGCAGCATGACCGCCTCTACGTGGTGGATGGTTACGCGGGCTGGGACCCGGAGTACCGGGTAAAGATCCGGGTCATCTGCGAACGCGCCTACCACGCCCTGTTCATGCACAACATGCTGATCCGGCCGACACGTGATGAACTGGCCGACTTCGGCGATCCGGATTATGTCATCTACAACGCCGGCCGCGCCGACGCGGACACCCGCATTGAGGGTGTCTCCTCCGACACTAGCGTCAGCCTGTGCCTGCAGGCCGGCGAAATGGTCATCCTCGGCACAGAGTACGCCGGCGAGATGAAAAAGGGCGTGTTCACCATCATGAACTACATCATGCCGCGCCAGGGCGTGCTCTCCATGCATTGCTCGGCGAACGAGGGCCATGAGGGCGACGTGTCCGTCTTCTTCGGCCTGTCCGGCACGGGCAAGACCACGCTCTCCGCCGACCCGCGCCGCCGCCTCATCGGTGATGACGAGCACTGCTGGTCCGACAGCGGCGTGTCCAACATCGAAGGCGGCTGCTACGCCAAGGTCATCGACCTGGATCCGCGCGCGGAGCCGGAAATCTTCAACGCCATCCGTTTCGGGGCCGTGCTGGAGAACGTGGTCCACGACCCGGTCTCCCGGCAGGTGGACTACCATGACAACGCCCTCACCGAGAATACCCGGTGCTCTTACCCGGTGGAGTTCATCGACAACGCCAAGATCCCGTGCGTCGGCGGAACGCCGAGTAATATCATCTTCCTGACCTGCGACGCCTTCAGCGTGCTGCCGCCCGTGAGCCGGCTGTCGCCGGCGCAGGCCATGTACCATTTCATCAGCGGCTACACCGCGAAGGTTGCGGGGACCGAGATGGGGGTCACCGAGCCGGAGGCGACGTTCTCCGCCTGCTTCGGCGCGCCGTTCCTGGTCTGGCATCCGACCCAGTACGCCGATCTGCTGGCGGAGCGGATCCGCAACAGCGGCGCGACGGTCTGGCTCGTGAACACGGGCTGGACGGGAGGCCCCTACGGCCAGGGCCAGCGCATGAGCATCTCCCATACCCGCGCCATCATCGACGCGATCCATGACGGCTCCCTCGCCGAAGCCGACACGGCGGAAGATCCGGTGTTCGGAATGGCCGTGCCGACGTCCTGCCCCAGCGTGCCGTCAGAGGTCCTGGTCCCGGAGAAGACCTGGGACGATCCCGACGCGTACCGGGACATGGCGGCCCACTTGGCACGGCTGTTCCACGAGAACTTCCAGGCCTACGCCGATCAGGCCAGCGAGGAATTGCTGAACGCCGCACCGAGAATCCCCGACAGCGGCGGCAAGACCCGTTCCGGCACCGCCTGAGGCGCGGCGCCCCCGGCCGTCCGCTGCAGGGCGCCGGGGGTCGCCCTAACGGTTGAATTCCGCTCCATATCCCCCCACGTCCTCAGACACACTCGGAAACGCGCAACTGAAGGAGGCCCCTCATGGCCGAGCCTCGCATTCTCATGATCGTCACCAGTGCCGACACCATGCCGTCGGGCAAGACCACCGGGCTCTGGCTTGAAGAGTTTGCCGTCCCGTACCAGGCCTTCATCGAGGCCGGTGCAAGGGTCACCGTTGCCAGCCCGAAGGGCGGCCAGTGCCCGATCGACCCGCGCAGCGCCCCGGACGATGAACAGCAGCGCGCATGGCAGGACGCCTCGGCGGAGCTCGCCAGCACCCGGCCGCTGTGCGACATCAGCGCGGCGGACTACGACGCCGTCTTCCTGCCGGGTGGCCACGGCACCATGTTCGACCTGCCGGACAACACCGACCTGATCGCACTGCTGGACGCCTTCGCCGCGGACGACAAGGTCATTGCCGCCGTCTGCCACGGCCCGGCCGGCTTGGTCGGCGTCACCGGCAAGGACGGCAAACCGCTGGTTGCCGGGCGCCGGGTGGCGGTATTCACTGACGAGGAAGAGCGAGCCGTCGAGCTGGATCAGGACGTGCCGTTCCTGCTGGAGACCCGGATCCGCGAGCTGGGAGCCGACGTGGACCCCAGACCCGCCTTCCAGGAGCACGCCCTGCGGGACGGCAAACTGGTCACCGGCCAGAACCCGCCCTCCAGTGCCCTGACGGCGAAACTCACTCTGGAAGCACTGAACAGCTGATCAATCGGCGGCCACGGACGGCCGCCGCAGCGTCTGCTGCAGCACCAGCCCGGTCACGATCAGGGTCAGTCCCGCCAGGGTCGAGAGCATGATCGCCTCGCCCACCAGTATGCGGATGAATACCAGCGACAGGAACGGCGACAGGAAGATCAGGTTGCCGATGCGCGCCACGCTGCGCGTGAGCCGCATGGCGCCAAGCCAGAGCGCGAACGCAAGCCCCATCTCGAAAACACCGACATAGGCCGCCCCCCAAAGCCCCTGCCACTGGTCCAGCGCCATGCCGGTGGTCAACCAGCACGCAACCACCACGACCGGCGCGGCCACGGCAAAATTGCTGAACAACGCCACCAGCGGCGGCCGCCGGTCGCGCGCCGAACCAATCCAGTAGAGCGCCCAGAGCACCGTGCTGCCAAGCGCCAGCATGACGCCCACGGGATTGGCGAAGTCCATGCCGAACACATCACCACGGGTGGCAATGACCCAGACGCCGGCGTAGGCGATCAAACCTCCGATCACGTCCCAGCGCTGCAACCGCTGCCGCAGCAGGGGGATGGACAGCAGCGCCAGCGTGAACGCCCAGGTGTAGTTGAGCGGCTGCGCCTCCTGAGCAGGCAGGCGGTCATACGCCTCGAACAGCACCACGTAATAGAGAAACGGATTGCACACGCCCAGCAGCACCGAACGGCCCCAGTCCGCCCGGGCCGACTGAAGCAGGTCCGGCAGCTGGCCGCTCGCGACCATCAGCACCCCGAGCGTGACAAGCGACACAAGGGTCGCCCACGCCAGCAGCTGAATCGGCGCCATGTACTCCAGCGAGAGCTTGAACGCGCTGGCCACCGTGGACCACAACAGGACGGCACCGAGCGCCAGCAGCGTGGCGCGGGTCTCGTCAGCCAAGCGCACCTCCCTTTGCCGCCGTGATGAAATGACCGTGCAATCCGGCCCCGTTCCCCGTTACCTTGACGGGGAGCGACACACAGCACAATGGCGGCAGACCCATGAGTGACCGTAGACAGCTTCTAATCGTGGCGCATGCGCCCTCACCGAACACACGCAAACTGGTGGACGCCGTGCTCCGCGGCGCCCGACACCCGGACGTGGAGAGCGTGGACAGCCGGCATGTCCCGCCCCTTGAGGCAGGCCCCGACGACGTACTCGGTGCCCACGCCATCATTCTCGGCACCACCGAGAACCTGGGTTACATGAGCGGCGCGCTCAAGGACTTCTTCGACCGCATCTACTACCCATGCCTGGAGGAAACCCAGGGGCTGCCTTACGCGCTCTACGTGCGCGCCGGCCGGGACGGCACCGGCACCCGCCGGGCGGTGGAGAGCATCACCACGGGCCTGCGCTGGCAACCCGCCCAGGACCCGTTGATCTGCCGCGGTGACTTCCACGAGCAGTTCGTTACCGACTGCGAGGAGCTGGGCCTCTACATGGCCGCCAGCCTGGATGCCGGCATTCTCTGACGCCACCCGCGGGCGCAACGACCGTGTTACCGTTGCTCTCCCCCCCGGACAACAGAGGGACGCCCGTGGAAATTCCCGCTTTCGAGCTGCAACTGCCATTCGAATCCGGCGTCGAGCCCCCGATGATCGGCGAGGAACCGGCGTGGTGGTTCGTCTTCCAGGACAGCAACCTGGTGCTGGAGCGCATCGACGAACGCCGGGTACGACCGCTGTTCCAGCGCCAGGACCCACGCCCCGATAGCGCGGCCCCGGAAGCGGCCCACTTCCTCGGGCGTCTCGACGGCATTCCCTGCTATGCCGCCGACCTGAAGGGCGGGCTGCCGGACACCACATGGATCGCCCGCGGCCTGTTCGTGCTCCATCACCGCATGGATGCCGACCTGTTTCTGCTGGCCGGGCGCGCGTTCCAGGTTCTGGAGTGGGACCGCAAGCACCGCTATTGCGGCCGCTGCGGCACACCGACGGAACGGGCCACCACCCAGCGGGCACGGATCTGCCCGAACTGCGAATTCACCCAGTTTCCCCGCCTCACCCCGGCCATGATGGTGCTGGTGCGTCGCGGCCGGCAGCTGCTGCTTGCCCATGCGCCACGCTACCCGGACGGCTTCTACAGCGTCCTCGCGGGGTTCACGGAGCCCGGGGAGACGCTGGAGGCGTGTGTCCGCCGCGAGGTGCGTGAGGAGGTGGGCCTGGACGTGACGAACATCCGCTATTTCGCCTCCCAGTCCTGGCCGTTTCCCCATTCACTGATGGTGGCCTACATCGCCGACTGGGCCGGCGGCGAGATCTGCATCGACGACGACGAAATCACTCATGCGGACTGGTTCGACCCGGACAACCTGCCCGATGTACCCGGCGAGATGTCCATTGCCGGCCACCTGATCCGCTGGTTCGTGGAGGAGCACCGGTAACAACCCGCGATCAGCTGCGCAGCATGTACTCCTGAAAGCCGCTGCGCAGCAGCACCGAGCGCTCCACGCGCCAGTCGGGCATCAGCCGCTGCAGCTCACCACTGCTGTGCCGCGGCGGTTTGCGCCCCGGGTCATCTGTCGGCGCCGCGGACCGCCGGAAGCCCTCGTTCTCCAGCCGGTACCCGACGGGTGACGACGGAATGCTGGACACGCCGTAGCCAACGATCGCGTGCAGCGCCGCCCCGGGACTCACCAGTGCCCGCAGATGCGACGCCAGATACCGGATCGCGTTGGCATCAAGATAATCGAGCAGATCCCAGCAGAGTATGAGATCGGTGCCGCCAAACAGCCGTTCCGGCAGTATCGCCTGAAGCCGCTCCATGGCCTCCCCGCGACCATCAACGCCGTTGATGGCGACGAGGTCCGTCAGCGCATCACCGATACCCAGCCTGCAGCGGAACGATGAGAAGAACGCGACGTTGGCCGAGCGCGGCGGACCGATATCCAGCACGATGACACGCTCGCCCGCCTCCGCGGCGCCCATCCACTCCTGGAACAGCGGTGCCGCGAACGGGGGATCAGAAGCCACAGAAGTGGTCGGCCCGGCTCTCCGGACGTCAGCCATGGAATCAAGCCTGTCAAAAACCGGGGCCGGGCACGGCAACGCGTGACAGACGCAGAGATGCCCGCCCCGCGCATGCCGTGCGGCCCACAGCAACCAATAATACGTCGTTCAGGGAAGTCTAGCTGCTACTACCGGCGCCACGCGCACCCGACGCCTTTGCCGCCTGCTCGCCACCCGTCTGCTTGCCGCTCTCGACCTGACTCGATCCGCTGGTGCCGCTCTTGCCGCCGTTATCCGCCTTGGCGGACTCCGACTTGTCCGAGCCGCTGGTGGCGGACGATGTACTGTCTTTCGATGCAGCAGGGGATGCACCACCACTCGCAGCTGCACCGCGCGGCTTGGTCCCCAGCGCCGCCTCCACGGCCGCCGGATCCATTTCGATGGCGCCCTTGAACCACGCGCCGTCGTCCAGACTCACGCGTGGCGCGGTGATGTTCCCCTTCACGCGGGCGGAGCTCCGAATCACCACTCGCTCCGAGCCGTAGAGATCCCCTTCGACGACGCCTTCCACGTTGACCACGTTCGCAAACAGGTCTGCCTCCACCCGGCCGTTGGGGCCGATGGTAAGCGAGTGATCCTGCAACTGGACGTTACCGGTGACATGCCCCTCGATCATGAGGTCTTCTTCGCCCTTCAGCGTCCCGTCGATATGGATCGACGGCCCGACCACGGCAGCCTCCCGCCGACGCACTCCGCCACCAGCCGCAGCGCCTTCCCGCGCGGGTTCCTGGGCGCGCTTGGGCTCGAATTCCGGTTCCGCTGCGGCCTCGCGTTCGGTGCCAGCCCCGCGCTTACCAATATCAAACATGGCCATGCCATCCCCTCCAGAAGTCGGTCGCATTACGTTTGTGCCGGCCGTATTTTCGCCAGCGTGCGCGCTATCCTACGCTCCCGGCTGACCGCAGGTAACTGTATCCTGACAGCGACACTCCCGTTCTCCGTATAGCCCGCGCGTGGCAACGGGTTCACCCCACCGGCAAAGTGTGCTTGCATCTAACCGCCAGCACATCAATCAGAACCCAGACACGGGAGCCCATCATGGAAAGCCTCAGACATTACCGCCGCCTCTGCGCCCTGCCCCTGATTCTCATGCTCGCGCTAAGCGGCCTGTTCGCCCAGACGGCCAGCGCCGGCATCGTCGGCACCGAGACGATGATCAGCGCCGACGCGCCGAGCGAGCAGGAACGACTGCAGTCCATGATCGAGCGCGATGATGTGCAGGAGCAACTGATTGCGCGCGGCGTTGACCCGGCGGATGCCATGGAGCGGGCGGCGAACCTGTCCGATGCCGAAGCGGCCGAGATGAATGCCCAAATCGACAATCTGCCGGCCGGCAGCGGCACCGTCACCATTCTTCTGGTGATCATTCTGCTCCTGCTGATTCTGCGATGAACGCGGTTCGGCTGCTGCTGCTGACGGGCGCCCTGATCGTGCTGGCCGGCTGTGCCGGCAGCCCGTCGCCGCAGCACGCCGAACTGGACGGCGACCCGGGCGATACCGCCCACGAGCGGGAACTCACCCACGTGCCGTTCCACCCCCAGGACGCCTATCAGTGCGGCCCCGCCGCGCTGGCGACGGTGATGAACGTCGCCGGGGTGGATGTGAACCCGGACACCCTCAAACCACAGGTATACCTCCCGGAGCGCCGCGGCACCCTGCAGCCGGAACTGGTTGCTGCCACCCGCCGCTACGGGCTCGTGGGGCATGCGGGCGAACATACCTTCGCGGACCTGCTGCACGAAGTGGATGCCGGCAACCCGGTGCTGGTCCTGCAGAACCTCGGGCTGGACCGATTTCCAATCTGGCATTACGCCGTGGTGATCGGCTTCGACCGCGTAGACCAGACCGTGATCCTGCGCTCCGGCACCACAGAGCGCGAGGTCATCTCGTTTGACCGTTTCGAGGCCACCTGGCGACGGGGTGACTACTGGGCCATGACCGTTCATGCACCCGGGGCGATGCCCGCCACCGCCGATGAAGGCACTTATCTGCGCGCCGTTACGGCCCTGGAAGGTCGCAACCCCGAAGCCGCCAGGGAAGCCTATGCGGCTGCAACCGAGCGCTGGCCCGACCACCCCGTGCCCCATGTGGGCCTTGGCAATATTGCCTACGGCGCCGAACGCTTCGACACCGCCGCCGCACACTACCGGGACGCGATCACCCGGGCGCCGGAGTCGCCGGCGGCGCATCACAACCTGGCGTGGTCACTGCTGCGCCTGGAGCAGCGTGAGGAAGCACTGCACCATGCTCGCCGCGCCGCAGCTCTGGCCGAAACGGGCCAATCCCAGTACTTTGGAGCGCTGGAAGCGCTGGTCCGGCGTTAGCGACTGCAGGAGTCCCCCATGGCACAACTGGAATGGTTCTTCGACGTCATCTGCCCACAGGCGCACCTGGCTGCCTCCCGGGTGGAGTCACTGGCGCGGGAGACCGGACACGACCTGGTGCTTCGCCCCGTCTCGCTGGCGCACCTCTACGAAGCCCAGGGGCTGCCCCTGCAGCCGGAAGCCGACTGGGCAGAGAACAAACGCCATCGTCACGATCACGACGTCCTGCGCCAGGCGGAGCTGGCCGGGCTCCGCCTGCGGGGCGATCTGCACCGGCCGGTGCGGGAAAGCGAAGCCGCCCAGCGCCTGCTGGCCGGCACGTCGCCGACACAGCGGTCCGGCGTCATGCACGCTCTGTTCAACGCGGCCTGGGAGCGCGGCAAGGCCCTGGACGACACCGGCCTCCTGCGCCGTATCGCCGAAGAGCACGGCCTGGCGTCGGCGCTGATCGACGCCGACGCCAGCGCCTCCGCGCTCGCCGCCAACACCGACGAGGCGCTGTCACGCGGCGTGTTCGGCGTGCCGACGGTAGCGTTCGGTGAACAGCTCTGGTGGGGGGCTGACCGGCTGGACTTCGTCGCCCGGGCGATGGGCGGTTCGGCGGCGACCGCGCCCCGGCAGCCGGACGGCCACCGGCGGCGGCTGGAGGTCTTCCACGACTTCTCCAGCCCGTTTTCCTACCTGGCCTGCACCCAGGTGGCTCGCCTGGCGCAGGAGCACGATGCCGAACTCGTCTGGCGGCCCATGCTCCTGGGTGCGCTGTTCAAGTCCATCGGCACGCCCATGATGCCCATCCGTGCCATGAGCGAGAACCGTCAGGCGTGGGGACTGCGGGACATGCAGCAGTGGGCAACGCACTGGAACGTGCCCTTCCGGTTCACCAGTCATTTCCCGCTCAACACCGTGCTTGCGCTCCGGGTCTCCGCCGTGGCGCCGGATCTGATCCAGCCGCTGTACCGCGCGGCCTGGGCGGACAACCGCAACCTCAGCGAGCAGGAGACGGTGGCGGCCATCGTCCGCGAGGCGGGGATGGATCCCGAGGACCTCTTCGCCCGCGCCACCGCCGAGGAGACCAAGGCACTGATCAAGACCAACACCCAACAGGCCGAGGCCCTGGGCGCCTGCGGCGCGCCAACGCTGGTGGTGGACGGACGGCTGGTCTTCTGGGGGCAGGACCGGCTCGACATGGTCGCCCGGGCCCTGGACGGCTGGGTCCCGGCCGTGGACGGCGGCGCCGATGACCGTTGAGCGCGCGAGTCTGCAGCCATGGGGCACAGCCACATGAGCGGTCCCCTTGCCGGCATCCGGGTGGTCGACCTCACGGCCATGGTCTCCGGCCCGCTGGCAACCATGATACTTGCCGACCAGGGTGCGGAGGTCATCAAGGTGGAGAATCCCGCCGGTGGTGATTACACCCGCCTGGCCGCCAATCAGCGCAGCGGCTTCTCCGCCAGCTTCCTGAACAACAATCGCAACAAGCGCTCGCTCACACTGAACCTGAAAACGGACGCGGGCCTGGCGGCAGTGCAACGACTGGCAACCGGGGCCGACGTGTTCATCCAGAACTTCCGCCCCGGGGTCATCGAGCGCATGGGGCTGGACGAAGCGACCCTGCGCGCATCGAACCCCGGCCTGGTCTACGCCTCCATCAGTGGCTTCGGCGATGCCGGGCCGTATGCCGCCAAACCCGTCTACGATCCGCTGGTCCAGGCACTCTCGGGGCTCGCCAGCGTCCAGGGCGGCAGCGACAGCGTGCGCCCGCAACTGGTCCGGACCATTCTCCCGGACAAGCTCACCGGCATGACCACGGCCCAGGCCGTCACCGCCGCCCTGCTCCACAGGGCGCAAACGGGTGAAGGCCAGCACGTGCGGGTTTCCATGCTCGGCGCCGTCCTGGCCTTTCTGTGGGGATCGGACATGGGCAGTCAGACGTTCGTGGGCGACGAACTGCCCCAGGCGGAAGCCGCGAGTTTCATCGACCTCATCTACGCCACCGCCGACGGCTACATCAGCGTGGCCGTGCAGACCGACCGCGAGTGGCAGGCGCTGACGCGGGCACTGGATCGCCCGGAGTGGCTCACCGACCCGCGTTTCCTGACACCGGCACTGCGCCAGGAGCACATTGATGAGCGCCTGCAGCTAACTCAGGACGCGCTCTACGCCCGCACCGCGGAAACCTGGCTGGAGCGCCTGGAGCGCGAAGGGGTGCCGTGCGCGCCCGTGCTCACGCGCAACCAGGTCATCCACCACCCCCAGGTCAGCGCCAAGGCCCTGGTGCTGGAGTCGGATCACCCGGCGGCCGGCACACTGCGACAGGCGGCGCCGGCGGCAACGTTCTCGCGCTCACCCGCGGGCATCCGCCACGGCGCCCCGGCCCTGGGCCAGGACACCGACGCCATCCTGGCCGACCTGGGATACAGTGAAGACGAACGGCGCCGCCTCCGCGAGACCGGCGTCACCGCGCCCGGAGAGAGAACCCCATGATCGACTTCTACTACTGGCCCACGCCGAACGGCTGGAAGATCGGCATGATGCTGGAGGAATGCGGCCTGCCCTACCGCATGGTGCCGATCAACATCGGCCGCGGCGAGCAGTTCACACCGGAGTTCCTGGCCATCAGCCCCAACAACCGCATGCCGGCCATCGTTGACCATGACGTCAGCGGCGAGCCGGTGCCGGTGTTCGAATCCGGCGCCATTCTCGTCTACCTGGCGGAGAAGACGGGGCGCTTCATGCCCACCGATGCCATCGGCCGCAAGGAAGCGCTGGAGTGGCTGTTCTGGCAGGTGGGCAATATCGGCCCCATGGCCGGGCAGCTCAGCCATTTCGTGAACTATGCGCCGGCGGGCCAGGACTACGCCCACACCCGCTACGCCAACGAGTACAACCGCTGCCTGGGTGTTCTGGAGCGGCGCCTGGAGACGCGGGAGTACATACTGGGGGAGTACTCCGTTGCCGACATGGCCACCTGGCCCTGGGTCCTGATCGCGAAACCGCTGGGCGACAGCCTGGAGGCCTTCCCCAACGTTCGGCGCTGGCGCCAGACCATCAAGGAGCGTGCGCCAGTGCAACGGGCGGTGGACCTGGGCAGCGAATACCGTCGCCAGGCGCCACCGGACGACCGCGAGCGGGAAATCCTGTTCAACCAACGGGCGCGGTGACGCCCGCTCAGTATCCCGGCGGTGCCTCGAAGCCGCCGGTCACCGCCTCAACGAAACGGGCGAACGCCAGGGACGTGGCGTCCTCCAGATAGGGGCCGATGATCTGCACACCTACCGGAAGCCCGGCCCGGGTGCGCGCGACCGGCACCACCGTCGAGGGCAGATGCACCACGCCGGCCAGCCCGGCCCAGGTCAGCACGTCCATGTAGGGGCGGTCCACGCCGTTGATGGGCAGGCGGCGCTCGGCCATGGGCTGACCGTGGTCGTGGGCAAAGGGCGGCGTATGGATGGCGGGGGCCAGCATGACGTCGAACGAGCCGAAGAAGGCCTGCCACGCCGCACGCATGTGGAGCCGTTTCTCGTTGGTGCGCAGCCACTGGGCATGGCGCTGGGTCGCGCCACGGGCAAAGCGCGCCGGATAGCCGGCATCGTCCGGGCCGGCGCCATCGGCCTGGGCCAGCATGCTCGAGAAGACCTTCTCCGGCAGACCGCCGCTCATGGTGCCGGTCAACAGCTGATAGTAGGTATCGTGAGACCGGGCGAGATCGATGCCGGCGGGCCGAGCCATGGTATCGACCTTCGTGCCCTCCCCCCGGAGACGCTCCACTAGCGCCTCCAGCAGCGCCACGACCTCCGCATCTACCGGACAGCCGGGATCATCCAGCCATGCGGCCACGCGGAAGTCGCGGCCGTGGCCATGCCGGGACGGCGGCAGTTCCACCCGCCAGCCCGTGGCCTGCTCCGGATCCGGCCCCAGCAGCAGGCCCATGGCCAGATCGAGATCATCCACCGTGCGGGCCAGCGGCCCGGCGACACTGATATCCGCCGCCGACAACGACCCCGGTGGGCCGGGGATATGGCCGCGCATGGAGACAATGCCGTAACTCGGCTTGTGGCCGCACACGCCGCAGAAACTCGCTGGCGTGCGGATGGAGCCACCGATGTCACTACCCAGTTCCAGAGGCGTCAACCCGGCCGCCACCGCGGCCGCCGCCCCCCCGGAAGAACCGCCGGGGGTGCGATCCGGGTTCCAGGGATTCACGGTGGTCCCGTAGATGTCGTTGTAGGTCTGCAGATCACCGGCAAACAGCGGCACGTTGGTCTTGCCGTGGATCACCGCGCCGGCGTTCAGCAGCCGCTGCACGGCCAAGGCGCTGTGCTCCGACCGGTACTCCCGCAACGAAGGTGACCCGGCGGTGGTGGGCATGCCAGCCACCTCGTAGGTCTCTTTCACCGTCATGGGCACGCCGTGCAATGGCCCCCAACGCTCGCCGCGCGCCAGAGCGGCATCGGCCTCGCGTGCCCGCTGCCGGGCGGCGCCCACGTCCGTCACCACCACCGCGTTCAGCGGCGGATTGCACGCATCATGGCGCGCCAGCAGGTGCTCCAGCAGAGCCTCCGAGCCGATCTCCCCTTCGCGGATCATCAGCGCCAGCCGCGCCGTGGAGTGGTATGCCAGATCCATTGCGATCTCCTCCTCTCGCCCACGGACCGGTAGCCTGTAGACTGTGCGTTCGGTCAACCTTCCCACACCTTTCTCGATGCCGCCAGCAACCCGACTAAAACGACCCCCATGGCGCCGCCTGGACGGCACAACAGTGTTCTTCCTGGCGCTCGCGGCCATGGCGGGCGCAGCCACGTGGTGGCAGCACGGCACCGCCGTGTTCAGTGACACACTGCAGCAGGCTCTGGGCCTGATGGTGTGGATCGTTCCCGTTCTCGTCGGCGCCCTGCTCGTTGGCGCCTATGTGCAACGGCTGATCCCGCGCACGACCATGGAGCACTGGCTGGGCGGCCGCAGCGGACTGCGCGGCCTCACCGTCGCCACCGTTGCCGGTGCGATCACGCCGGGCGGCCCCTTCACCGCCTTCCCACTGGTGGTCGGACTCCACCGGGCCGGCGCCTCGACCGAGGTCTGCGTTGCCTACCTGACGGCCTGGTCGGTGCTTGGCCTGAACCGGGTGCTGGTGTGGGAGCTGCCGTTTCTCGGTGTGGATTTCGTCGCCCTGCGGCTGCTGGTGTCGCTGCCGCTGCCCTTTCTGGCCGGGTTCGCCACCCGGCTGATCCTCCGCCGGGTGCAGCCATGATGACGGTGGTGGCCTACGGCACCGTGGCCCTGCTCCTGGCAGCGGCCTTCGCTGCGGCTCACCGCCGTGGCACCATTCGCCACCGGGACGTGGCCCATGACGGCTGGATCCAGCTGCAACCGCTGCTGATGCGGCTGCCGCCTGCGCTACTTGCCGGCGTCTTTCTCGCCGCTCTGATACCGGAGCAGCAGATGGTTGCCGTGCTGGGCGATGCGTCCGGCATCCGCGGCATCCTGCTGGCCACCCTGATCGGCGGAATCATGCCCGGCGGGCCGATGATCGTCTTTCCGCTGGCACTGGCGCTAATCGACGCCGGCATCGGCGTGGCACAGATGATCACGCTGATCACTGCCTGGTCCGTGCTCGCGTTTCACCGCGTGCTGGTCTTCGAGGCACCCATGATGGGCTGGCGCTTCGTCGTGCTGCGTACACTGGCCTGCCTGCCGGTGCCGCTCGCCGCCGGACTGCTCACCGAAATCATCCGTACGGGAACGCCATGACCACAGAGGACCTCACACGCCATGGTCTCGGGCGCACCCTGTTCACCATGACCTGGCCCATGCTGTTCGGGGTGGTGTCGCTGCTCGGTTTCCAGCTGGTGGACAGCGCCTTCATCGCGCAGCTTGGCGTCGACCCATTGGCCGCGCTGGCGTTCACCCTGCCCATGCAGCAGCTGATCATTGGCTTTCAGGTGGGGCTCGGTATCGCCACCACGGCGATCATATCGCGCACCCTGGGTGCCGGCGACGCCGCCCTGGCCCGGCGCCAGGGCGGTCTGGTGGTCGTCTCCGGCGCCATCGCCGTCGCTGCGCTGTGCCTGCTGCTGTGGGTGCTGCGCGAACCGCTGGTCACTCTGCTCGGCGCCGACGCCGATCTGCTGCCACTGATCCGAACGTTCTGGATTCCGTGGCTGCTGAGCGCCTGGTGCGGTGCGGTGCTCTACTTCGGCTACAGTGTGATGCGCGCTCACGGAGACACCCGCACGCCGGGGCTGTGGATGGTAATCACCAGCCTGGCGAACCTGGCCCTGGACCCTCTGTTCATCTTCGTCTTTGGCTGGGGGTTGCCCGGTGCGGCGTGGGCCACGGTGACGGCGTTCACCCTCGGCATCGCCGTCATCTATCCGGCACTGTTGCGGCGCCATCTGATGCACTTCGACCTGCTGGCGATCAACCCAGCCCCCGCCTTGCGTCAGCTGGCCGGTATCACCGGACCGGCCATGGTCAGCCAGCTGATGCCCCCGGTCTCGGCCATGCTGGCAACGTCGCTGGTGGCCGGTTTCGGCTCCAGCGCCGTCGCCGCGTGGGGCCTGGGTACCCGCCTGGAGTTCTTCTCCATTGTCGTGGTGCTGGCGCTGACCATGTCCATGCCGCCCATGATCGGGCGGTTCCTTGGTGCGGGGGAGCTGCACCACGTACGCAGCCTGGTCCGCATCGCCGTACGCTTCGTTCTGATCTGGCAGCTCGCCATCGCCGTGCTCTGGCTGCTGCTGTCCGGGGTCCTGACGGGGCTCGTGAGCAGCGATGGCGAGGTGGCGGCGGCGCTCAACGACTACCTGCTGCGGGTGCCGCTGAGTTACGGCGCCTTGGGGGTCTGCATGCTGATGGTATCGGTATGCAACGCCCTGGGTCTGCCCATGCGAGCCCTGGCCATATCGGTTGCGCGGCTGTTCCTGTGTTACCTGCCCCTGCTCTGGCTCGGCGCCTGGCTAATGGGTCTCACTGGCGTGTTCAACGGCGCCCTCGCGGGGAACCTGGCCGCCGGGCTGCTGTCATGGACATTGTATCAGCAGGGGATGGCCCTTCTTGAGCAGCGCCGTGAACAAGCGGCGACGCCGGGCTGCTGACCGACCGGCGGGTTTGGATCAGCGGCACCGTTGCGGCATCATAAAGGACTGTCCATCAATGACTCACAGGAGAGGGAAATGAGTGAAGCCGACCAGATGCCCGACATGTCCCTGGACACCAGTGCGCTCGTCCAGGAAGAAACCTTTACGGATGGCCGGGTCGGCGCCATTCGACGCATGACCCCGGTGAACACGGATGGCAGCCGCGATGAATCACGCCCGGTGACCTACAACGGTCAGAGCCAGGTCATGACCCAGGGTGGCGCCCTGCCGCTGTCGTTCGACATTGAGGCCGACAGCCTGGAAGACGCCATCGCAAAATTCCCGGACGCCGCCAATCAGGCGCTGGAGGACATGATCCGGCGCATCGAGGAGATGCAGCGGGAACAGGCCACTTCCATCGTCACGCCCGGTCAGGGTGGAGGCATGGGCGGAGGCGGGCAGCAGGGAATGCCCGGAGGCGGTATCCAGTTCCGCTGAGCACGCCATATGTCGAAATGGGTTATAGCTTATGCGAATAACCCATTTCACAGATATTCCTTTTCCCCCTAAGCTTTGCACCATCAAGGCTACCTGCGTGGCAATGGCGCTTGCGAGCGACCGCGGACTGACCATGCGGGATGTGGCGCCGGGGAGGATCCGGCTCCACAGGGCCTGCTAACATTCTGTCTTGTATTGAACGTCCAGGGAGAGCTGGCGACATGAGCAACATGGCTACCGAACGCGTGATCAGCGTCCACCACTGGAACGATACGCTGTTCAGCTTCCGTACCACCCGCGATCCGGCCCTGCGCTTCGAGAACGGCCAGTTCGTCATGATCGGACTGCAGGAAGAAAGCGGCAAGAAGCTCATGCGGGCATACAGCATCGCCAGCCCGAACTACGAGGACCACCTCGAGTTCTTCAGCATCAAGGTACCGGACGGCCCGCTGACCTCCCGCCTGCAGCATCTCAAGGAAGGGGATGAAGTGGTAACCAGCCGGAAGCCGACGGGCACGCTCGTACTCAGCGACCTCTCCCCGGGCAAGAACCTGTACCTGTTCAGCACCGGCACGGGACTGGCGCCGTTCCTGAGCGTCATCCAGGACCCGGAGGCGTACGAGCAGTTCGAGAAAATCGTGCTCATCCACGGCGTTCGCTACAAGAGCGAGCTTGCCTACCAGGATTTCATCCAGGGCGAGCTGCCGGAGAACGAGTTCTTTGGCGAAATGATCCGCGAGAAGCTGATTTACTACCCGACCGTCACCCGGGAGGAGTTCAAGAATCAGGGCCGCATCACGCACCTGGTGGAGACCGGAAAGTTGTTTGATGACATCGGCCTGCCGCCACTCAACCCGGAACACGACCGCGCCATGATCTGCGGCAGTCCGGCCATGCTGGAAGACATCAGCACCATGCTTGACAAGCGGGGTTTCAAGGCCTCGCCGCGGATCGGCGTAGCGGGCGATTACGTCATCGAACGCGCCTTTGTGGAAAAGTGACCAACGCCGGGCAGCGCTGACGGCTCGGTCAATCCAGGGCCGTCAGCAGCATCTCGCACGCACCGTCGACCAGCGCTTCCACCTCCCCCCCTTTCACGAGCGTCCGCAGCCCGCCCATGCCCGCCACAAGATACACGGCGAGCTGCTGCGGGCTCTGACTCGGTGTGATGCTGCCGTCAGCCTGCCCGCGCCGCACGGCCTCCTCGAAAACCGCCCGGAACGCGCTCAATGCCGCCTGGACCTGACGCGTCACGTCCGGGTCGCGGTGGCCGAACTCGGTGGCCGTATTGAGTACCAGACACCCCCTGGGGCCACCGGCGGCGTGCCGGTCGTCGATGGCACGACGCATCGTCAACTCGACAAAGGCGCGACCGGTGGGAGCATCTTCGAGACGCTGCCACATGCCGGAAACCGTCTTCTCCCGGTAGTGTTCCAGGCACTGGGAGAACAGGTGATGCTTGTCACCGAAGGTCTGGTACAGGCTGCTCCGGGACAGCCCCGTGACTGCCAGCAGCCCCTGCAGTGACGTCCCCTCATAACCGCGGGACCAGAACAGATCCGTCGCCCGACCCAGGGCAACAGGGGGATCGAACTGTCTGGGGCGTCCAGCAGGCATGGCAAGCTCTCTCCGGCTCTTTCCTGACCAGTCAGTCTATAAGGGTAACCCAGGGGCCGTTTCGAACCAACGGCGAACGCCGGAACCTCACTTCTCGAACGCAAAAAACCCCGCCGGAGCGGGGCTTTTTAACAGGCGCGCGTGCTCGCGGGTCGCCGCGGCACGCACCAGCCAGTCAGGCTCAGATCGCGGTGACGTTCGCCGCGGCCAGGCCCTTCGGGGTGTCCTGGGTTTCGAACTCGACCTGCTGCCCTTCGGCCAGGCTCTTGAAGCCCGCGCCGTTGATGGCGGAGTGATGGACGAACACGTCCTTGCCACCATCCTGCGGGGTAATAAAGCCAAAGCCCTTGGCGTCGTCGAACCACTTAACGGTACCGGTCATCATCGTTACATTTCCTCATCGATCGTTTGCATAATGCAGGTCGACCTGAACAACGTACGGAGTGACGACCAAGAAGGGCGGGACTGCCGAAGGTACTCAAGCTGGACACTGCAAGGAGGAGACTACAGGATGATTCGCCGTCAGGCCAGCATTTTTCACACTGCACCGCCGCAATAGCGTTGCCGTACCGGCGTGGGCGTGTGACAGCGTCGCGCTCGCATGATAAACGTCCCCACTATCAGCCCGGCTTCGAGACCCCCGAAACGATGACTGAACCGGTAGAGGTGCCCTACTGGCTGCTTTTGGTCATGCTGCTCATCACCCTGTGGGCGGTACTCGCACGCCTGCTGATTCCCACAGTGCGCTGGTTCTTCCGGCGCCGGCTGAGCGGGCTGATCGAGGAGGTGAACCGGCGTCTGCACCTCAAGCTGCCGACGTTCAGCCTCACCAAGCGGGAAGTCCTCATCGACCGCCTTGCCTACGACCCGCGCGTCCTGGCCGCCGTCAGGGCTTATTGCGAAGAGAATGGCACGCCATGGGCGGTGGCGCTGCGCCGGGTGGACGCTTACGCCCGCGAAATCGTCCCCGCGTTCAACGCTTACGTCTATTTCCGGCTCGGTAACCGCCTTGCGCGGGCGATCGTGCGCCGGTTCTACCAGGTACGACTCGCCTACCGGGACGAGCGGGGCCTGGCCAACATCGACCCCGACGCCAGTATCGTCTTCGTCATGAACCATCGCAGCAACATGGATTACGTGCTGGTGGCCTACCTGGCGGAAGACCAGACCGCCCTCTCCTACGCCGTGGGAGAGTGGGCCCGCGTCTGGCCACTGGAGCCCCTGGTGCGGGCCATGGGCGCCTATTTCGTGCGTCGACACGACCACAACGCGCTCTACCGCCGCGTGCTGGAGCGTTACGTGCAGATGGCGGTGGACGGCGGCGTGGTGCAGGCCGTGTTCCCCGAAGCCGGACTCAGTCGTGACGGGGCCCTGCGCGCGCCGCGGGCGGGGCTGCTGGATTACATGCTGCGGGATTTCAACCCGGGCGGCGAACGGGACATCCTGTTCATCCCCGTGGGCCTCACCTACGACCGCGTCGTCGAGGACCAGTCACTCCTTGCAGAGGCTCACGGCCAGATAAAACGCCGTTCGACGGTGCGCGCCATGGGTCAGGGGGTCATGCTGTTGCTGCGCAACGTCGGCAATCGCTTGACGGGGCGCGCAGATACCATGGGGCATGCGGCCGCCGGTTTTGGCACCCCCATCTCCGCGCGGGCTTGGTGCCAGGAACGCAACGTCGACCCGCGCTTTCTGCCCCCACGGGAGCGGCTGCGCCTGAGCCGTGCCTTCGCCGGGCACGTCATGGGATGCATCGGCGAGGTCACGCCGATCCTGCCGGTGCCCCTGGTGTGCTGGCTACTGATACACGAGCCTCGCCGGGAGTGGTCCAGGGAGGCACTCGATTCGGCATACGCTGCGGCTGTGCTGGAACTGGAATCGGGGGATCGGGCAACCCCCTACATTCCAGTCCCGGATCCAGCCGAGGGTCTCGACCTCGCCATTGCCATGCTGACCGAACGCAATGCGCTGCTGGACGCCGGCAACGACCGATTCATGCCCGCCGAGACCGCGCGGCCCCTGCTGGAGTACTACGCCAACAGCATCGAGCACCTGTTGCGCGACAGACCCGGCGCTGACGATCCGGCGGCGGACTCCGGCCTGATGCCGGAATCCGCCGCGGACGCCCCCCGAACTAACCCATGAGCAGGTTGGGTAGCCACAACGCGATGCCCGGGAACAGAATCACCAGGAACAGCCCGAACATCTCCACCGCCGTGTAGGGAATCACCGACCGGTAGATATCCCCCATGGTCACACCAGGCGGTGCCACTCCCTTCAGGTAGAAGAGGTTGAAGCCGAACGGCGGAGTCATGTAACCGATTTCCATCATGATGATGAACAGGATCCCGAACCAGACGGGATCGAACCCGAAACCGGTCACGATCGGCAGGAACACCGGCAGCGTGATCAGCATGATGCCGAGTGGATCCAGCACCATGGCCATAAGGAAGATGATGATCAGAATGGCCGCCAGCGCCCCCCACTCCCCGCCGGGGATCGACATCATGAACTCGAGGATCATGGGCTGGGCGCCCATGGAGTTATAGGCGGTACTGAACGCGTGGGCCGCGAACAGGATCCACATGATCATTCCCGTCAGCCGCAGCGTGCGTATACACGACTCCCGCAGCATCTCCCAGCTGAACCGGCGATAGACGATGGACGACACCAGCGCCCCGAACACGCCGATGGCGGCCGCCTCTGTTGCGGTTGCGATCCCGGCCAGGATCGAGCCGAGTACGATGACGACGATGAAGATCGGCAGGATCACCGACCGCAGGGCGATGAACTTGTCTTTCAGGCTACCGCGGTCCTCCTGGGGCAGCGCCGGCCCCAGGTGCGGCTGAAAGTAGCAGCGGATGCCGATGTAGAGCGACACTAGCACCATCAGCAGCAACCCCGGGACAATCCCCGCGGCGAACAGCTCACCCACCGACACGCCCGTGATCAGGGCATAGAGAATCATGATGATGCTCGGCGGGATGAGAATCCCCCAGCCGCCGCCGGCGTTGATGGCCCCCAGCGCCATCTCCTTGTCGTACTTGCGCTCCAGCATGTTGGGCAGGGCTATGGTGCCCATGCTGGTCACCGCCGCGCCGCTGATGCCGCACATGGCGGCAAAGATCGCGCAAATACCAACAGTGCCGATGGCCAGCCCGCCACGCACGCCGGACCACCACAAGTGCATCATGTGGTAGAGATCGCGGGCAACGCCCGAGCGCTCCAGCAGCATCGCCATGAAGATGAACAGCGGGATGGCGATCAGCGTGAAGCTGTTCATGGTGCTCCACATGTTGGAGGCCACCATGTAGAACGCATCCGGCCCCCAGTCGAAGTACAGGAACACCACCGAGACACCGCCCAGCACAAAGGCCAGGGGCACCCCCAGGAACAGGAAGAACAGCAGCGAACCGAAGAACAGCAGCGTGATCATTTCGACGCTCATAGCTTGTCCTCCCCTGCCTGCTCGGGGAACAGCGGCTCGCTACCCTCCAGATTGAAAAGAATCAGGATGTCGTGAATCAGCTTGACCAGCCCTTGCAGCAACAACAGTCCCGCGCCCACGGGAATGGCCAGCTTCACCGGCCACACAGGCGGGTTCCAGGCCGAACGGGAGGTCTCCCAGCGGCTCATGGAGTCCTCCGCCATGCTGTATCCCTCGGTCACCAGAACCAGCACGAACGCGAAAAATAGCGCCGAGGTCAGAATATCCACGCCGGCGCGGACCCGCTTCGGGAAGCGCGCGTAGAAGATGTCCACGTTCACGTGGGCGCGCTGGGTCATGATGTAAGCGCCGGCGAGAATGGCGTAGACCCCGAAAAGCATCTGCGTGAGCTCGCCCGTCCAGACCGTGGGCGAGCCGAACAGATACCGCATGTTCACTTCCAGAAACAGCAACACGAACATGACCAGGACAAGCCAGGCCAGTACCGCTCGGCCCAGCCACTCATTGGCATGGGTCACGCCGCGGAGCACCTTGCGCAGGGCGTTCATAACATCTCCGTGAGGGGAAATCCGTCACCTGGGTGGTGGTGACCCCGGCTTGGCGTCACCACCGGCGAAACGCAACCGGGGAGTCTGCAGCACGTGACCGCAGACTCCCCATGGCCGACTCACTCCTCGTCGATATGCCCCAGATCGGCGAGCAGTTCGCGCATCAGCTCGACCGCCTCGGCGGCACGCTCGCTCTCGGCAGCCTGGTCATCCCAGATACTCTCCGCTGCCTCCAGCATGGCGTCCTGTACTTCGTCGGGCAGTTCGATAACCTCAACGCCGTACTCTTCCTTGGAGTGAGCCAGGGCGGCCTGCTCCTGGTAGATGTACTCGTTGGTGCGGCGCCAGAACTGCTCCTCGATGGTGTCTTCCACCGTCTTACGGATGTCATCCGGCAACTCGTCCAGGGAGTCCTGGCTTATGACGTAGGCATCGATACCGCCGATGTTGAGCGGTGGCCGCACATGATAAGGCGCCACCTCGTACAGTGACATGCTCATCGCGCCCTGCACGGCCCCCCAGTGGGCACCGTCGACGACACCCGTCTGCAGGGCCTGGTAAAGCTCTTCACCGGGAATGTTGGATGCCGCTGCGCCGGCCTCGGTCAGGAAGGTCTGCAGCACGCCGGAAGAGCGGATATTCAGCCCCTCGAAATCGCTCAGGGACTCAATGGGCTCGCTGAGCACCATTTCTGTCGGATAGACCTTCTCGGTGAAGTAGGCCACGTCGTACTCTGCGGCCTCTTCGCGGATCATCTCCTCGAAGCCCTTGTGCTTGAAGAAGTAAGCGGCCTCCCAGGTTTCCTGGAAGCCGTTGGGGAGACCGAATGCGATACCGGCAGTGGACAACCGGTCCATCTCGTAAGCGGGCGAAATAGTCCCCATATCCAGCGTGCCGCGGCTCACAGCGCTGAAGATCTCGTCATGCCCGAACAGCGAACCGGCCTCGTGCAGCTCGAGTTCAAGCCGGCCGTCCGTGCGCTCGTAGAGCTTCTCCTTCAACGTTTCCAGGCTGTCGCCGTACGAGCTGCTGGCACTGGGCCAGTGCGACTGGACACGCCAGGTGTAGGTCTCGTCCGCGGAGACCGTTGCTGGAGCCAGTGCGAGCCCGAGCAGGCCCGTGGCGGCGGCGGAAAGACCCAGCTTCATGGAATGCTTCACGGTATTCTCCTCCCGAATTGGACTGATGCCGACTGCGAATCACGCCAGTGCCGTGGCACTTATTCTTGATTCTGTGGACGTTATTCAGACTACAGCTGGCAAACCCCCTGTCAACAGCAAACAGGGCCGGTAAAGCAACTGCCCGGGTCCGCTCTGCGGAAAAGGCAACCCTTTGACATAGATGCGAAAGATCAGAACGCAAACCCAACGACCACGGTTCTCACGGATACTGTCTGCGCACAACGATCACAGCGTTACCAAACCCCGCTGGCAGCAAATACGATGATTTTTTCAGGGCTTTCAGGGAATTTCACTCACCCAGCCCTTCTCAGCCTATTTGCGGAATGGCACTCGCACCTGACAGCGCCGGGTCAGCGCAATAGACTGGGTGCATACACGCCGGCCGGATCCGGTCACGACCGGCATGCCTGAACCAGAAAACCACACCACAAGGAGATCCGCAGTGAGCTACGAAACGCTGCAGTACGAGGTCGACCAGGGGGTCCTGACCCTGACCCTGGACCGCCCCGACCGCATGAACGCCTTCAACGACGCGATGCGGCGCGAACTCATCGAAGCATTCGATGCCGCGGACAGCGATGACTCGGTCCGCGCCATCATCGTCACCGGCGCCGGCAAGGCGTTCTGCGCCGGCGCCGATCTGGAGAAAGGCGGCGACACGTTCAACCGGGACAAGCGCGAGGACAAGGAGCTGGCCAACAGCAACCGCGACGGCGGTGGCACGGTCACCCTGCGTATTTATGAATGCCGCAAACCGGTCATCGGCGCAATCAACGGTGCCGCGGTCGGCATCGGGCTCACCATGCAGCTCCCCATGGACATCCGGCTGGCCTCGACGCGGGCCCGCTTCGGTTTCGTCTTCTCCCGCCGGGGCATCACCATGGAAGCATGCTCGAGCTGGTTCCTGCCGCGTCTTGTCGGCATGCAGCAGGCTGCCGAATGGGTCTACAGCGGCCGCGTCTTCGATGCCGAGGAGGCACATGCAGGCGGCCTCGTGCGCAGCCTGCATGAACCCGACGCCCTGCTCCCAGCGGCACGGGAACTGGCGCGGGAGTTTGCCGACAACACCTCGGCGGTGGCCACCGCGCTCAACCGCCAGCTGATGTGGCGCATGCTGGCGGCCGATCATCCCATGGAGGCGCACAAGATCGACTCCCGCGCCATCGCCTACATGGGCCAGTCAGCCGATGCCCGCGAAGGCGTCAGCAGCTTTCTCGAGAAGCGTCCGGCCAGGTTCACCATGGGGCCGTCCGCGGATATGCCGGACTTCTTCCCCTGGTGGCGCGAGCGGCCGTTCGAGTGACCGGCGTCGCCGCCGGGACACCCCGGCGGCGCCGACGGGTAGGATCAACGGCGGCTCATTGACTATGCTGAAAGTGAATGGAGGATTGACAGCGCAGAAGCAAGAATAAACTGCGCATGGAGGGGCTGATGGCATCACCGACACGCACGCGTCTGCCTTCCCAACAGCAGAGCAGTAACAGTCTCGACCGCCTCATGCACGACCTGCTTGAGAAAGCAGACATCCGTGTCAACGGCGACCGACCCTGGGACATCCAACTCCACGCGAGCAATGTCCCCGAGCGCGCCCTGGCCTACGGTAATCTGGGCCTGGGCGAGGCGTACATGGACGGCCACTGGGACGTGGAGCGCCTCGACGAGTTCTTCTTCCGTATCCTCCGTGCCCGCATCCACGACCAGGTCCAGCCGCTGCGTCTGGCGTTCCACTCCATGCGCGCCAGGCTGCTCAACCTGCAAAGCCTTCGGCGCGCCAGACAGGTGGGGGAGGCCCACTACGACCTGGGCAACGACTTCTACGCCGCAATGCTGGACCGCCGCATGACCTACACGTGCGGTTACTGGCGGGATGCGCGGACACTGGACGAGGCCCAGGAAGCAAAACTGGACCTGATCTGCCGCAAGCTCCAGCTCGAACCGGGTATGCGTGTGCTCGACATCGGCTGCGGCTGGGGCAGTTTCATGCAGTATGCCGCCGAACACTACGGCGTGGAGTGCGTGGGACTGACCATTTCCGAGGAACAGGTCCGCCTCGGGCGGGAACGCTGCCGGGGCCTGCCCGTCGAGTTCCGGCTGCAGGACTACCGGGAAGTCGACGAGCACTTCGATGCCGTCGTCAGCGTCGGCATGTTCGAGCACGTGGGCCGCAAGAACCATCGCACGTTTCTGGAGACAGTGAACCGCTGCCTCGCGGACGACGGCCTCTGCCTGCTCCACACCATCGGCAAGAACCGCCGCAACTCGACGCCCGACCCGTGGGTCGACAAGTACATCTTCCCCAACGGCGACCTGCCCGCGCTCGGCCAGATCAGCGATGCCGCCGAGGACCTGGTCCTCATCGAAGACGTCCACAACTTCGGCGCCGACTACGACCCGACGCTGATGGCGTGGCACGACAACGTCGAGGCGGCATGGCCGCAGTTCCGGGATCGCTACGGCGAGCGTTTCCGGCGCATGTGGCGCTACTACCTGCTGAGCTGCGCGGCACTGTTCCGGGCACGGGAAACCCAGCTGTGGCAGTTGGTGTTGTCCAGACGGGGGATTGTGGGAGGGTGTCCCCGGGTGAGCTGACACCCGCGTGTCGGGTGCCAGCTCAACGGGCGACAGCGCCGATGCGTCAGCCGACCACGGCGTCCACCGGACGGTCACCGTCCACCAGCGGGATTTCCCGGTCAACGATGTCCGGATTGCGCAGAATGGCGAACAGCGCCAGAGCCACATTGCCGCGGCTGATATCGATCCCCACCGACTGGTCCGGATCCGTCGAGACCAGCCCGGTGGGCTCGTCGTCCGTGAACTTGCCGGGCCGCAGAATAACGTGGGGCAGGGTCGAGCGCTGCAGAATCAGGTCGGCCGCGTACTTCGCTGCCAGATAGGGCCGCAGGTTCTCCGGCCCCGCCAGCGGATCGCTGGCCCGCAGGGCGCTGAGCATGATGAAACGCGACACGCCGGCTTCCTCGGCAAGCTGGATGGCACGAACGGCGCCGTGCAGATCCACCAGCAGGGTGCGGTCCGCGCTGGTGTGGGGACCGGACCCGGCAACGAAAACCACCTGATCACACCCATCCAGCGCCTCGTGGAAGTCCCCTTCCAGATCGCCCTGAACTGTGTCGATGCCCTGCTCCTCGAAGAGCGGTTCTTCGGCCCGGTGCCTCACCATGGCACGCACCGGCACCCCGGATTCCGCGGCCAGAGCACATACCTGTCTGCCGATGCGCCCGTTGGCACCAATGACTAGTACGGTCATGCTGATCTCCTCCAGCGGAGCGCGGCGGACGCGCTCCGTATCTAATGGGCCGCCTGCCCTTAAACCCGTTGGCGCGGCCTCTCAAAATCACACCCTACGGATCATGGCGCCGTTGATCCACCGTGGAACGGCGTTTCACTCAGCGTCCGGGCCAAGCATGCTGCCGCCGCCCCGCTCGTGCCACTGGACCACGAGATTGGCGATGAGCTGCTCGATGCGTTCTACTTTCGCCTCATCCCGATCGGGGCCGGTCATCACCAGCTGCGCCCCCATGGTGGCCACGTACAGCAACAGCGAGAGATCCTGCGCCCCCTCACCATTATCCGCAATGCGCAGCAGCTGCGTCTCGTTCTGGCGAATGCGGGCTTCATCCACCGCGGCCACCGCATCGGCGGCGTCACGGTCCCGCCGGGCGAAGTCGCGAACCGCCAGCTCCACGCGCATGCGCCGCACGCTGCGACCGGAGTCACCCAGCAGCAGCCGGAGGATACGCCGGGTCTCGGTGTGGACGTCGCCGTCGCCGGACTTCCAGTAGTCCAGGTCCGCCATCCGACGCTCGCGCCAGCGCTGCAGAAAGCTCGATAGCAGGTCCTGGTGATCCCGGAAGTGCCAGTAGAAACTCCCCCGCGACACGCCGAGACGGCGCGCCAGGGTGAGTACGCGGACATTGTCGAAGCCACCCTCCACCACCAGCTCGGTGGCCGCGTCCAGCCAGTCGTCGCGCGTGAGCTGATCGCGATCACCCCGCCGCCGCCGGCTGCCGGAAGACTCTGCGTCAGTCATTTCCTACCTCACCTTGAAGCATTGACGCCCCTGCAGAACATGAACTACCGTTCCAGTCACCATACACTAGTGTATTGGCATAAAAGAACCGCCCGCACGCCACCCGCAAAGCGCGCCGCTCACCGTCACCGGCGGCCGGCCAGCGCTGGCGCCGGCGGTTTTCGCAAACAACCTGTTCCGGAGCAGCCGGCGCACCGTCCCGAAGGCGGCCGGCGTCCTGTTAAGCAAGTCAGGAGATGACATGAGCACAGCCCATTACGAAGTCAAAGGCGAGATTGCCCTCATTCGCCTCGACAACCCGCCGGTCAACGGCCTCGGTTACGATCTGCGGCGCGGCATTGTCGACGGCATCCGCAAGGCGGAAGGGGACGACGCCATCAAGGCCGTGGTGATCACCGGCGCCAACGGCACCTTCTCCGGCGGTGCGGACATCCGTGAATTCGGCACGCCGAAGATGATGGCCGAACCCAGCCTGCCCACAGTGATCAACGTCATCGAGACCAGCAGCAAGCCGGTTGTGGCCGCGGTGGACGGCAACTGCATGGGCGGCGGACTGGAACTGGCCCTGGGCTGCCACTACCGCGTCGCCACACCGAACGCGAGCGTCGCCCTTCCGGAAGTCAAGCTCGGCCTGCTGCCCGGCGCCGGCGGCACCCAGCGTCTGCCCCGCGTGGTCGGCGTGGAGCATGCGCTGAACCTGATCGTCTCCGGCACCACCGTGCCGGCGAAGATGTTCCAGGGCAGTGCCCTGTTCGACCAGTACAGCGAAGGCGATCTGGAAGCCGACGCCACGGCCCTGGCCAGTCAGGTGGTCAAGCAGAACAAGCCCCTCAAACGCGTGCGCGACATGCGCGTCTCCCACCCCAAGGCCGAGGCGTTCTTCATGTTCGCCCGCAACGGCATCAGCCAGATGGCGAAGAACTACCCGGCACCGCTGAAGTGCCTGGAAGCCGTGCGCGCGGCCGTGGAGAAGCCCTTCGATGAAGGCCTGCAGAAGGAGCGCCAGCTGTTTGCCGAGCTGATGCAGACCCCCGAATCCGCCGCCCTGCGCCACGCCTTTTTCGCCGAGCGCGAGGCGTCCAAGGTCCCGGACATCGGTAAGGACACGCCCAGCCGCGAGATCAAGCACGTGGGCGTCATCGGCGCCGGCACCATGGGCAGTGGCATTGCCATCAACTTCCTCAACGCCGGCATTCCCGTGACCATCCTGGACATGAAGCAGGAGTCCCTGGACAAGGGCGTGGCGCACATCCGCAGCGTCTACGAGGGGCGCGTCAAGAAGGGCAAGATGAAGCAGGAGGATGCCGAGCAGAAGCTCGCCCTGCTGCACACGGCCACCGACTACGACGCTTATAAGGATGTCGATCTCGTCATCGAGGCGGTGTTCGAGGACATGGGCGTCAAACAGAAAGTGTTCGAGACGCTGGACGCCACCTGCAAGCCCGGCGCCATCCTCGCCAGCAACACCTCCACCCTGGATCTGAACAAGATTGCCGGCTTCACGAAGCGCCCGGAAGACGTGGTCGGCATGCACTTCTTCAGCCCGGCGAACGTCATGAAGCTGCTGGAAGTGGTGCGCGGCGACAAAACGTCGAAGGACGTCATGGCCACGGTCATGAAGATCGGCAAGACCATCAAGAAGACCGCGGTGGTCTCCGGCGTGTGCGACGGCTTCATCGGCAACCGCATGGTCGGGCCGTACCAGCGCGAAGCGCTGATCATGCTTGAGGAAGGCGCCACGCCGCAGCAGATCGACAAGGCCATCGAGAAGTTCGGCTTCGTGATGGGACCGCTGCGCATGGCCGACCTGGCCGGCGGCGACATCGGCTGGGCCATCCGCAAGCGCCAGTACGAAGAGAAGCCGGACATGAAGCGCCTGGTCATCGCCGACCGGCTGTGCGAGATGGGCCGCTACGGTCAGAAGACCGGCGCCGGCTTCTACCGCTACGAACCGGGCAACCGCTCCCCGCTGCACGACCCGGAAGTCGACCGCGTCATCGAGGAATGCCGCAAGGAGATGGGCATTACGCCGCGCAAGATCAGCAGCAAGGAGATTGTGGAGCGCTGCATCTATGCCCTGGTCAACGAGGGGGCACGCATCCTCGAGGAAGGCATCGCCCAGCGCGCCTCGGACATCGACATCGTCTACCTCACCGGCTACGGCTTCCCGGTTCACCGCGGCGGCCCCATGCACTACGCCGACCAGGTGGGGCTGATGAATGTGGAGCGGGCCATGGAACAGTTCCGGGCCAATCCCAACGTCCAGCCGGGCTTCTGGGAACCGGCGCCGCTGCTGACGAAACTCGCCGCCGACGGCAAGACGTTCAACTGAATACGCGACAGGGGGCTCGCCATTGCGGGCCCGCTGACACCAGGAGAGACACATGAACGACGTAGTCATCGTATCCACTGCCCGTACGCCGCTGGCGAAATCCTGGCGCGGGAGCTTCAACCTGACCCACGGCGCCACGCTCGCCGGCCACGCCATCCAGCACGCCGTGGAGCGCGCCGGTGTCGACGGCGCCGAGATCGACGACGTGATCATGGGCTGCGCCCTCCCCGAGGGCTCCACCGGCAACGACGTCGCCCGCATGGGCGCCCTGCGTGCCGGCCTGCCCGTGAGCGTGGCGGGCGTTACGGTCAACCGCTTCTGCTCCTCGGGACTGCAGGCAGTGGCCATGGCGGCGCAGCACATCATCGTCGACAACGCGCCGGTGATGGTCGCGGGCGGCGTGGAGTCCATCTCCACGGTGCAGGCGGACGTAAACACCAACTACATTCAGGAAGAGTGGCTCGCCAAGCACAAGCCGGAAGTCTACTGGAGCATGCTGCAGACGGCGGAAACCGTGGCCGAACGCTACAACATCCCCAAGGAAGCCCAGGACGAGTACGGCGTGCGCAGCCAGCAGCGGGCCGCCGCCGCCCGCGAAGCGGGCAAGTTCGACGATGAGATCGTGCCCATGACGACGGTCATGGGCGCCGCCGACAAGGCCACGGGCGCGATGATGACCAAGGAAGTCACCGTCTCCCAGGATGAGGGGATCCGCCCGGACACCAACATCGAGGGCGTCAGCGGCATCCGCTCGGCCATGCCGGGTGGCGTCATCACCGCAGGCAACGCCAGCCAGTTCTCCGACGGCGCATCGGCCCAGGTGCTGATGTCGGCCAAAGAGGCGGAGCGGCGCAACCTCAGCCCACTGGGCATCTTCCGCGGCTTTGCGGTGGCCGGCTGCGAGCCGGACGAAATGGGTATCGGCCCGGTCTACGCCATCCCCAAGCTGCTCAAGCGCCACGGGCTCAGCGTGGACGACATCGGGCTGTGGGAACTGAACGAGGCGTTCGCGGTACAGGTGCTGTACTGCCGCGACAAGCTCGGCATCCCCGACGAGCGCCTGAACGTCAACGGCGGCTCCATCGCCGTGGGCCACCCCTACGGCCTGACGGGATCCCGCCTGGTCGGCCACGCCCTGATCGAGGGCAAGCGCCGGAACGTCAAGTACGTGGTCGTGACCATGTGCGTGGGCACCGGCATGGGTGCAGCCGGGCTGTTCGAGGTCGCCTGAAGGCGGCTCCAGCCATGAACCGGCCGTCGGCGGTGATGCCCCGGCGGCCGACCAGGACTGACGCGGGCACGGCGAAGACCCGCCCCGCGCCATCCTGCTATCCTGTCTCGGGAATGAGGCCATCCTGTCGGTTCGTCCACGCCCCACGCGCCCATGGACACCACCGGCAGGCGGCTGCATGATCGCACCAACGACACCATAACAAGATCAAACGGAGGAGATTGGCCATGACGGATTCGGCACAGGAACCCGGCAATAACAAGACCAGTGCGAGCTTCGAACCCTATGACGCGCGGCCCTGGCTGAAGTTCTACGGTGAAGAAAGCCAGAACGACCTGGACGCCCTGCCCTACAAGAGCTTTGGTGACATGGTGCGCCAGGCAAGCCGCGAGCATGCGCAGAAGCCCGCATTCACCACCTGTCTGCCCACCGGCACCACGGGCACGCTCACCTTTGCGGAGGTCGACACCCTGTCGGACCAGTTCGCGGCCTACCTGCGCTACGAGCTGGGCCTGGAAAAGGGCGACCGCGTCGCGATCCAGAGCCCCAACTGCCTCACCTATCCGATCTTCATGTTCGGCGCGGCCAAGGCAGGCTGCGTTCTGGTCAACATCAACCCGCTGTACACCGTGCCGGAGATCGATCACGCCCTGAATGACTCGGGCGCGAAAGTGCTTCTGATGATCGACATGTTCGCGGACAAGCTGCCGCAGGTGGTGCCGAAGAGCCAGGTTCAAACGGTGGTCATCCACAGCGTGGCGGACTTCTTCCCGACTGTGCGGCGCTTCATCGTGCGGACCGTGCAGAAGCTGAAGAAGATGGTGCCCAAATGCGAAGTGCCCGCCACCACCATCAACGAGGCACTGGAGCTGGGCGCGAAACACCTGGCGGCCGGCAAGTCGGTGGACACCATCGAAGTGAGCCAGGACGACCTGCTGGCGCTTCAGTACACGGGCGGCACCACCGGACGCTCGAAAGGCGCGATGCTGACCCACG
Organism: Aquisalimonas sp.; assembly: GCA_007126095.1. Lineage (GTDB taxonomy): Bacteria > Pseudomonadota > Gammaproteobacteria > Nitrococcales > Aquisalimonadaceae > Aquisalimonas. The sequence goes on along the minus strand of SLBZ01000035.1, from coordinate 3,888 downwards.
GCAACCTGATCTCCAACATCCAGCAGTCGTACAACAACCTGCAGAACAGCCTGCCGGAAGAGCGTGTGGCGATGACGGCGCTGCCCATGTACCACATCTTCGCCCTGGGTGTTAGCGGCATCTTCTTCAGCCTCGGCGGCCACAATGTGCTGATTCCCTCGCCGCGACCGGTCGCCAACCTCAAGCCGGCGTTCGAGAAGTACGACATCCGTTTCTTCTCCGGCGTGAACACGCTGTTCAACGGTCTGCTGGCCGAAGACTGGTTCCGGGAAGCGCCGCCGCGCAACCTGGAGATCACCATCGGCGGCGGCACCGCCGTGCAGGACGCCACTGCAGAACGCTGGAAAGAGGTGGTGGGCCAACCCATCTACCAGGCCTACGGTCTGACCGAGACCAGCCCGGGCGTCACCACCAACCCGCTCAACGGCCCGGTCAAGATGGGCAGCATCGGCATTCCGTACGCCAGTACCTGGTGCCGCATCGTGGACGAGGGCGGCAACCCGATGCCGGTGGGCGAACCGGGCGAACTGGTGGTCAAGGGACCGCAGGTAATGAAGGGCTACTGGAACCGCCCCGATGCCACTGACGAGGCCATGGATGACGGTTGGTTCTTCACCGGTGACATCGCGAAGATGGACGAGGACGGCTATTTCTACATCGTCGACCGCAAGAAGGACATGGTCCTGGTCTCCGGCTTCAACGTCTACCCGAACGAAGTGGAAGACGTCATCGCCCGCCATCCGGGCGTGCGCGAGGTCGGCGTCGTCGGGGTGCCGGACGATGAAACCGGTGAGGCCGTGCGCGCCTACGTGGTCAAGGCCGACGAGTCCGTCACGGAGGACGATATCCGTGACCATTGCCGCCAGTCGCTGACCAGCTACAAGGTGCCCAAGCAGATCGTGTTCCGGGAAGAAATCCCGCTGACACCGGTGGGCAAGGTCCTGCGCAAGGACCTGCGCGCGGAAGCACTGAAGGAACTGGGCAAGGCGTAAAGCTGATCCGGGTGCGGCAACCGCTGCCGCACCCGGCCTCTCAGCGAAGGGCGAACAGCACCAGGTAAAGTACTGCGTTCCACGCCAGCAGTGCCCACGCGACCCGCACCTCCAGCTGTCGGCGGGGCATCCCCTGCAAGCCGAATTTCTCCAGATAATGCTGGATGAACCCTCCGCCGTAACCACTCTCTCCGGCCGCGACACGAAACCGGTTTTCCAGGGGCGTCAGCGGGCAGGTACAGCCGCCCAGGTTGATACCCGCAGCCCAGGCGAGCACCACCAGATGCAGGACCAGCCAACCGGTCCCCAGGAGGGCAACCGGAGCGCCGAGCAGCGCAAACAGCACGAACGCTGCGTGACTCCACATGATTGCATCCGCGGCAAACCGGTATCCCGTTCGCTCCATATCACCCTCTGCTCTCCGCCCGCCATGCTGCGAGCCTGCCACACGCCGTTCGTGACCTCTACCATAAGGTATGGAAGAATGAAGCGACGGCATGATGCACTGCCGTAATTTCAAACGCAGACCGCGAGCTGCAACGGAGCCTGACTATGGGACCGGATCTTTTCAAACGCTGGATGGACATGCTGTTCTGGTGGCTGCCCCGGGACGATAACGCCTCACGGCGCGAGGACAGCGCCTCTCAGGGCCAGAAACCAGAAGCCGAGACACCACCCGCCCAGGAATCCAGGGCTAACGTGCGGCCTGCTGCGGCCTCCCAGCCGGCGGCGGCGCAGCCGGAGCCGGCCCCAGAACCGGAACCGGCGCCTGAACAGAAAGCGGACCCGAAGGCGGAAGCCAAACCCGAAGCACCACCGGAACCGAAGCCGAAACCAGAGGCGAAATCCGAATCTGCTCAGGAACAGGCCCCAAAGCCGTCTGCGGCAAAGGCTGAAGAAGCACCGGTGGACGACCTGACGGCCATCAAGGGCATCGGACCGGCCATGGCCGCCCGGCTCCAGAACCTCGGCATCCGCACTTTCGACGATCTGGCGGCAGCCAACGTCAAGGCCGTAACCCAGAAGCTGCGGGATCAGTCGGTGGTCATCTCGGAGAAAAAGGTCGAGGGCTGGTCCGTCAGTGCCCGGGAGATGGTCTAGCACCATCGAATATGGACTCCAGGTGCCGGCGCAGCCACAGGTTGGCCGGCTCCGAGTCCACGTTGGCGTGCCAGTACAGGTAGGAGTCCAGCTGCGGCAGGGTCATGGGTAGCGGCAGCACACGGTTGCCGAATGCCTGATTGGCCACTTGGGCGTATCGCTCCGGGATGGTCAGCACCAGATCCGTTTCGCTGACGACCCGACACGCGGCGAAGTAGTGCTGGCAGCGCAGGCGAATGGTGCGCTGCAGGCCAAGCCGGCTCAGCTCCACATCCTCGACCCCCGGCCCGGCCCGGCGCGAACTGGCCACCAAGTGATCCTGGGCCAGGTAGGTATCCAGCGTCATGGGCCCGTCGGCGATCGGGTGATTATGCCGCACCAGCACCACCAGCCGGTTACTCACGAGGCGCTTGTGGCATACGCGCTCGGACAGGGGCAGCCAGATATCCACGGCGGCATCCAGCGACCCGGCGGCCAGTTCCGACTCCAGACCGCGCCGATCCGCACGAACAGCAGACACCCGCACACCGGGCGCCTCACGCCGCACCTGGGCCATGAGCGGCGGTAGCACCGTCGTCTCCAGCACATCACGAACCCCGAGCGTAAAGAGTCGGTCACTGGATTCCGGATCGAACCGGTCCGCTTCCACCAGCCCGATCTCCAGCCCCCGCAACGCCTCGCGCACAGGGCCGATGAGGTTACGCGCCAATGGCGTAGGCACCATGCGACGCCCCTCGCGCTCGAACAGCGGGTCGCCGAAGATGTCGCGGAGACGCCCCAGGGCGTGGCTCACCGCCGGCTGGGTAAGATGCAGCTTGCCGCTGGCGGCCGTGATCCCACCCTCGGTGTAGATGGCCTCGAAGACCACGAAGAGATTCAGGTCCATGCGCTCGATATGCATGGACCGGATTGTTACAGAGGACTGGCGGTGGCACCACCCGAGTCGGACGGACCGCCAGTGACCGGCATCAAGCGCGGGTGTCGAGCATTTCGCCGACCCGGTCTCCCGGGTTGCTGGGCGCATTGCCGACGGCGTCGATGTTGTCGATCAGCTGCATTGCGGTGGACTCGTGCACGTCCATCGCCTTGCGCGTGACACTGGTTCCGGCTTCAACCTGCAGCTGCGTCTGACTCATCGTCGTGGCGGTTGCCGCAATTGCGGATGCGTCGGCCATGATTCACCTCCTTGGTATGGCGTCAGGAAACCATGGATGGCGACCGCGACCAGTGATCCATGTCACAACGTGGGCATCATCTGTAGGTCGGTCGTGCTCCCGGATCGGGCACGTCGTGCGCTTCGCGCCCCAACGTGGTGCTCGACAGCCTCACAGGCATCAGCAGAATGCGTGAATATGCTCTTAAAAACATACACTTAAAAACATGGCACGGGGGTTGCTTTGCTTCAATTGCGGCAGGATGCCGCCCAGCAATGCTTCTCCTCCTAATCGAACGGACTCCTTACGCCCCGCTCTCGCGGGGCGCTTTTTTTGGTGCGTCGCAGCGACACGCGGTCGTGCGTTTCAGGTCGGATGGTGGACCTGAAGATCCACCCTACGGTTGCCGCCCGGGTGCCATCGGATGGTGGATCTGAAGATCCACCCTACGGGTGCTGCCGGGGTGCCGTCGGATGGTGGATCTGGAGATCCACCCTACGGGTGCTGCCCGGGTGCCGTCGTAGATACCGTCTTGCGGGTCAAGCGGTAGACCCCGTAGGGCGGACCTTCAGGTCCGCCATCCCGGGCCCCCCATGCCGGTTGGCCGTCAGGCCAACGCGGGGTCGTAAGGGCGCTGGTTT
>SLBZ01000034.1 GCA_007126095.1 Aquisalimonas sp. | reverse complement strand
GGCGCTCATGGATCTCGTCGAGCGGAATCTCGAGCGCGTCTCGGCCCGCGTGTCCGTGGTGCGCCGTCAGCAGGCGTCGGCCGGGCGTGTGCAGGAGTTCGGGCCCAGTGAGGTGGCCAGTTTTCTGCTGCTGCAGACCCTGGAGCCGGCCGCGGCGGCGTTGCGGTCGCTACGGGCGAACCCCGGCAGCCACCCATGGCAGGCGTACGACGTGCTGTCCCGCCTGGTCGCGGGGCTGCGCATCTTCTCCGATATGGATGATGATAACGCCGTGCCCGAGCCGCCCGTGTACGACCATGGTGACCTGCACGCCGTGATGCAGGCGCTGGATCGCGCAGTGGACGACCTCATTGGCACGGCGCTGCCGCGGCACCTGGCGTCGATTCAGCTGGTGCGGGAGTCCGAGTCCATTCTTCAGGTCGAAGGCGTGGAGTCCCGCCTGCTTGATGAGCAGACGCTGTTCCTGGCGGTGCGCTTTGACGCCGCCACCTCCATGACCTGGATCGACGATCTGCCACGTCAGGTCAAGGTCGGGGCGCGGGCGGAGTTGGAGCGCATCGTTGCGTCCGCATTGCCGGGCGTGCAACTGATCCACGTTCAGCGCCCCCCCAACCGGCTGCCGGTGAAGACCGGGTACGAGTATTTCCGCCTGGATAAATCCGGCGAGTTCTGGGGGCGGGCCAGGGAGGCCGGTTCCCTCGCACTTTACATGCCCGCAGCGTTTCGTGATGCGCGGGTCGAGATGGTGTCGGTGCACGAAGGCTAGACCACGGAGAGGTGACCATGAACCAGCAGGATCGGGACGCGGTGAATCCGCTGCTCGACGCGGCCAGCGACGTGTTCGCCATGGTGGCGCCGCTGCGCACGCGGCCGGATCGGGCCGGCCCGTTTGACGCCTTTCGTGCGTCCGTGGTGGAGGCACTCCATGGCCTTGACCGCTGCGGGCTCGAAAACAGGCTTGCGCTCGCGGATGTCGAGTCTGCGCGTTTCGCGGTGGTGGCATATGTCGATGAGGCGGTGATCGCCTCGGAGTGGGACGGGCGCGCCGAATGGATGGCTCACCCCCTGCAGCTGGAACTGTTCGGCGAGCAGACGGCCGGGCAGAAGTTCTTCGACCGGTTGGGCGAACTACGGCGCGAGCCCGAGCGCAACATTGCTCTCATCGAGGTCTACTGCGCGTGTCTGCACCTTGGTTTCGAGGGCGCCTACGCGTTTCAGGAGCCGGAACGGCTGATGGTGCTGCAGATGGATCTGCACGCACAGATCGAAGACGTCCGTGGGCAACCGGATCCCCGCCTGTCCCCGGAACGGCTCACGTTCACCCAGAAAGTGGGGCGGGCGGGCGCACGGGTGCCGTACTGGGCCATCGCCGTGGCGACCGTGGCGGCAGTCGGGCTGAGCCATCTCTACTACCTGGGTGCCACGGCCAGTGAAGTGGAGGCGGCGGCACAGGACATCCGCGAAACGCACATTGAACTCTTCGGGCGCGGGGAGGACGGCTGAGCGCCGGTGAAACGTCATGGCATGGATCGCACGCAATCTGAAGAAAGTTCTCCTCTCGGCGGCCGGCAGCGTGTTGATCGCGCTCGTGCTCGCGGGTCTGCTCCTGTGGTTCGTCCTCCCCCATGCGGGATTCCCCGGCCTGGTGGAGCGGGGTGTGATCGTGGCTGTCGTCCTGGTGACCGGGGCGGTCATCGCCGGCATCGTTGCTCTGGTCAAACACCGCCGTGGGCGACGCATGGTCGACGCCATGGGCGAGCAGGCACCGTCCCAGCAGGAAGCGGACATCGAACTGTTGTCCCGGCAGGTGGACGAGCGTGTTCAGGCACTGAAAGCCAGCCGCCTCGGCACCTCCGGTTGGGCCAAAGGGCTGTATACGCTGCCATGGTATCTGGTCATCGGCCCACCGGCGGCGGGCAAGAGCACGCTGATCCGGGAGTCCGGCCTGCATTTCCCCTACGACGACCAGGAGGCCCTGCGCCAGCGCGGGTTCGGCGGGACGCGCAACTGTGACTGGTGGTTGTCCGATCAGGCGATCTTTCTGGATACCGCCGGCCGTTACACTTCGGAGCCGGATGATCGCCCGGAGTGGTTTGCCTTTCTCGATCTGCTGCGCCAGCACCGCCCCAGGAGGCCGATCAACGGGGTGTTGCTGACGCTGCCGCTGCCCGATCTGCTGACTGCCGACGGCGACGGGATCCGGCGGCATGCGACCATCATGCGGGATCGGCTGGATGAGTTGACCCGGTCGCTGCGGGTGCGTTTCCCCGTGTATCTGGTCCTGACGCAGGCGGACCGCATCGAGGGCTTTGAGCCCTTCTTCGAGGATCTGTCCGAGGAGGAGCGCGCTCAGGCCTGGGGCGTGTCTCTCTCGCACGCACCGGGCGAGAGCGCGGATCGCCAGTCTGCGGTCGGCGCCGTGCTTGGCGCTCTGCACAGGCGGTTATGTGCGCTGCGCCTTCGCAAGGTGTCGATGCAACGGAATCTGGCGCGCCGGATCGACACCTTCGGGTTCCCGGCTCAGTTCCGGTCCGCCTGCGCCCCGCTCGGCGAACTGCTGGACCTCCTGGTGCGCGAGGATCCGTACCGCGAGGTCCCGCACTTCGAGGGCGTATACCTCACCAGCGGCACCCAGGGTGGAGCCCCGTTGCGCCGAATCCACGGGCGCCTGCAATCCGCCTTCATGGAGGATGCCGACGAGACCGTTGAACGGGCCGACAACGATACCCGCGCGTATTTCATCAAGGGGCTGCTCACCGATGCCGTGCTGCCGCTTGCCAATCTGGTTCGCCCTGACCGGCGCCGTCTTCTGACCCAGCGCAGCCTCAAGGGGGCCACGCTCTGTGCCTGCGGTGCGGTGGTCGCAGGCGCTCTCGGTCTGTTCGCCGTGGCCGCGGAGCGCGATGCAGCCATGACGGAGGTCGGCCGCGAACGGGTCGAGGAGGCGCGTGAGGTAATGCTGGATGAACAGGCCAGCGAACGCCAAGTCATGGCGGCGCTGGCGGGGCTGCACAGCCACTGGGCGGAGCTGCGGTCGCTGCGGGATGAACCGCGCTGGCGGGACCGCTTGCGCGCCGGGACACTGGAGCGGCAGCTCGCCACCCTGGAGCCGTTCATGCGGCGGATGGTGGTCGACGTCATCCTCGACGACGCGACTGCGGAGCTGGTTGCCGGCATCGGCCGACTCAACGACCGCTGGGGCACGCTCGATGACAGCGGCCGGGAAGCGGTCAGGGAACGCTACCGTGACACGCTCGCCGCCCATCTCATGATGTCCTCGGAGCCCAAGCGGCTCGACCCCGACCTGGCCGGCCCACGCCTGGCCGTCTACTGGGCGGCAAGCCGGGGTTTCGAACTGCGCCGGTCACAGCTGCGGGCGCTGGAGGACAGCCTCGTGCTCACGCTCGAAGGTGGTTTGCTTGATGCAGTGACGGGCGAAGGCTGGATGGCGGCAGACGAGGCCCTTGTCGATGATGCACGGCGTGACCTGGCCGTGCGCACCCGGGCGGGGGACCTCTACCACCGCATTCTCGGGGAGGCGGGGAACCGGCACGACCCGGTGGGCCTGCATGACCTGGTCGACGGCCGCAGCAGGGCGTTCTGGGACGCCGACGAGCGGGTCTCAGGGGCGTTCGCGGGCGGGGTCTGGGATGACTTCTTCGAAGCGCGCATTGACGAACTCCTGAGTGACCAGGCCGAGCGCGACTGGGTGACCGCCCGCGATGATGCCGGCGAGATGAGCCGTGCCCGCCGAGACGACATCCGTGAGTCCATCGAGGCGCTGTACATCGAGGATTTCGTCAGCGCGTGGCTGGATTTCATCGAGAGTGTCGCGCCAAGTGGCTTCGGATCGTTGCGGGATGTCGCCTCCCGGCTGGACCGTCTGTCACGTGACGATGGTCCGTTGGCTGCGCTGTACCAGGGCATTTACCAGCATGTCGCCAACCATGGGCCCTCCGGGCTCGCGGAAGTGTCTGCCGATGCGGCAGGCATGGAAGCAACGGGCCGGTTCCGCCACGACATGCGCGGCATGGAGATGCTGCGTCTGCTGCGCGAGAACGAGGATCACGGCATGCCCGAGGCGCTGGGTCGCTATGCCCCGGGCGTGGAATCGTTGCAGGAAGAGGTCGAGGTGCTCTCGGTCGCCTCGGATCCCGGGGAGGATAGCGCCGAGTACGCGGCGAATGTGATTGCCGGTAACGGGGTCGGCCTCGGGGTATACGATGCCTACCGTGAAACCGGGCGGATTCTGGCCGACGTGTCCCACGATGTGCGGGTGGCGATGCAACCGGCCCTGATCATGCCCCTGGAGCGCACATGGCGTCGCGTTCTGGCGCAGTCCCGGAGTCACCTGGAGGACCGGTGGCAGCAGCAGGTGGTCGCGCGTTACCGCAGTGATCTGCAGAACCGGTTCCCGCTGAGTCGCGAGGGCTCGGACGTCGCCACCGGCGACTTCGAATCATTCTTCCGGCCCGGTGACGGCGTGCTCTGGGCGTTCGTCGAAGATGATCTGGATGCGTTCGTGCGTCGGAGCGGGGGAGGCTGGCAGGGCCGGACGTGGCTTGGGCAGGGGCTCGGGTTCTCCTCCCGGTTCCTGTATAGCCTGACCCAGGCGGAGGACATCACAGAGACGCTGTTCGGCGATGAGCCGCACTTGAATCTGTCGTACACGGTATTGCCAGGGTCGAACCCCGACCTCACCGACATGCGGCTGCACGCCAATGGCCACCAGCTGCGGTATCGCAACGAGCCGGAGTCCTGGCACGCGTTCGAGTGGCCGGGGAACGGCGACCATCGTGGCGCCCGGCTTGCCGTGGTATCCGGTGTCACCGGTGAGTCGGCCGAGCTGCGTTTCCGCGGTAACTGGGCGCTGTTCCGGCTGCTTGTCGAGGCAGACAGTCTGGAGCGGGAAAGCGGTTCCGAGTTCGTGGGGCAGTGGAATCTGCATGACGACAACGCAGCCGAGCACCGCCCGTTCGAACTGGAGATACGCACTCAGCGGCGAAGCCCGGTCCTGCACTGGGGCGATCTGTCGCGCTTCGATCTTCCGGGGAACATGACACGGTAAGGCCCTGGAGTGGGCCATTTGATGGGCAAGGGAGTGTAATAGGGAATGACTCCATTGAGCCACGGATCGGCGAATGGCCCGCAGAGTGTGACCACGGGCTACTTCGGGAAACTGCCCTCGCACGGTGACTTCGTTCGCTGGAACGTGGTTGGCGCTGCCGTGACCGCCGTCGAGCGCTGGTTCGAGCAGGGCTTTCGTTCCGCCGCCGCGGGTGACGGTGGCGCCGTGCTCGGGCGTTGCCAGCCGGTGTGCTTCCTGATGTCGCCACGGGACACCGGCGAGAGCGTGCTCGGCCTGTTGCGTGCAGGAGTGGATCGCACCGGGCGCGAGTACCCCTTTGTCGTGTTTCGGGTGGTTCCCGGTCAGGGGTCCGGTTATCTGCCATCCGAGATCCTTGGGGCGCAACTGGACTTCTTCCCTGCCCTGTCCGGGCTCGCCGAGGCGGCCACCGCCACCCTGGATGCCGACGGGGTCCGTCGGGAGCTGGAGGCGCTGACTCCAGGTCAGCGGCCCGTGCGCGGAAACTGGCGGCGTGCGCTCGCGGATCGTCCCCTCGCTGACGTCAGTGCTTCCCTGAGCGGCGCCGGGGCCGCCAATGGTGGTCAGGCTCTGATGGAGGACCTGCGCCGGCGGCTCGACCTCCTGCGCGATACTGCCATGGTTCGCCGGCGGGGCGGGCTGGCCTTGCCCGCGACGTCCGCAGGTGCCGAGACCGGCGCACTGTTCTGGGTCCGGGCCATTGAGGCCGTCTCCGGCGAGGACCGGTGTCCGCCACTGAGTCTGGTCTGGCCAATGGTGCCGCACGGCTCCGCGGATGACGTTGCCATCGCGGCGTTCGTCGGTCTGCCGCCGACGACCTGTATGACCCACCTTCTCGATCCGGAGCAGCGCGCGGAGGCCTTGTCGTTGACGCCCCTCGCCTCATTGCTGCCCGACGGGGTTCCGGCACAGCGCGTCGCCTCGCTGCGTGCGCCGGACACCCTGTCCGGGCTGCTCGCCGTGCTGCAGAGCACAAGGAGTGCGTCGTGACAGACGCCCGCGAAGACGTGGAAAGGCTGTCGGCCCGGGTGCTTGCCCCGCTGCCGGATCATGACTCCGGTGATGCCGGTGATGATCCAAAGCACGGCATCCGGTTCGCCGCGCTGAAAGAGGAAGTGCAGAAGCTTAGCGGCAATGACTACGAGCGGGTCAGTGAACTCGCCGCGGAGCTGCTGGCGCACGAAGGGAAAGACCTGCGGGTGCTCGGTTACCTTTGCCTGGCTGAGCTCCACCAGCGGGGGCTTGCCGGTTTGCGGGAGGGGCTGGGTGCGGTGCACGCGGCCGTGAACCAGTACTGGGAGACCATTCACCCACAGCGGCTCCAGGGGCGTGTGTCGGCACTGGAGTGGCTGGCCCACGATCGCATGGTGGCGTTCCTCGACCTCGCTGGCGACCGGGAGGACAGGAACAGCCTCAAGGGGGTGCAGCACGCCCTGGAAGCCCTCGGCGAGGCTCTCGCGGAACGCCTGGATGTGCCGCCGTCGTTCCGCCCGCTACGCGACTGGACGGAGGCGCGGCTGGCGACCAGCCGTGCGGCCGAGAACCGTCAGCGGGCTGCGCAGAAAGAGAAGCACGACGAGGCGGCAAAGCCCGCGTCCGAGCGGGATCTCAACCGCCAGCTGAAAAGCGCCCTGGACTATCTGCGCAAGGAAGGGGAGTGGCGTCGCATGGTCGGCCTCGCGCGGGCGTGGAAGTGGTCGGGGCTCGATGCGCTGGCCGCGGAGGCGGGTGTCACCCAGATCCAGCCGCCGCGGCCACAGGCGCTGGACGCCGTTCGCGCCAAGCTGGACCAGGGCGCCTGGGACGACGCGTTCATCGCCTGCGAGAACGCGTTCCTTGAGCCGGGTGGTCATCTCGCCATGTGCATTCAGGCGTGGGCCGATCAGGCGGCCATGGAGATGGGGCGACCCGACATCGCCCGCGCCATCCGCGCCGCCACTGCCGATCTGCTGACCCGCGTGCCGGATCTGCCCCAGCTGCGCTTCGCCGACGAACAGCCCATGGTGCCACCGGATATCGCCAAGTGGCTTGCAGGAGTCCGGGGAGTTGACGCCAGCGAGGCCAACGAACCGGATTTTGTCCAGCGCCTCGGGGACGCCCGCACGGCGGTACGTGCCGAAGGGCTTGGCGCAGCCATGCGGTTGCTGGACGTGGTGGCGTGCCGCAACGATCGCGAGCGTGCCCTCCTGACCCTGGGTCGCGCCAAGGTCTGCATTGACGCCGGGCGCAGCGACCTCGCCCTGCCACTGCTGGACGAGCTGGACACGGACATGGAGCGGCGGGGCATCACCCGGTGGGATCCCGAGTTCGCACTGGAGGTGTGGCGAACCATGCAACTGGCCCTCAGGCACCCGCCAAAGGGCGGCGCTGCCTTGGGGCGCGACGAGATCAGGCAGCGCATGGCCGCGCTCAAGTCCAGAGTTGCGCTGACCGATGTGGAGGCGGCGGCCGGGTTCCAGTAGCCGGCATGCCTGTTTGCGGGGTTAACCGAGGACAGTACACCCGAAAGGAGCAGTAACGATGGGAAGCTATCAAAACGAAGTGCCGAAATCCCGCGTCAACATCACCCTTGATGTTGACACCGGCGGGGCGAAGAAGACGCTGGAGCTGCCGCTGAAGATGCTGGTGCTGGGCGACTACAGCAACGGCAAGGGCGAAGGACGCATCCTCGAGCGAGAGAGGATCTCCATCGACAAGAACAACCTGGACTCGGTGCTGGGCACGCTCTCGCCCCGGGTCGAGGCCACGGTGGAGAACACCCTCAAGAAGGACAGCTCCGACATCAAGGTGGATCTCACCTTCGACAGTTACAGGGCATTCACCCCCGAGGAAGTGGCGCGCCAGATTCCACAGGTGAACAACATGCTGGCCATGCGCAATCTGCTCAAGGACCTCAAGTCCAACGTGCTGGACAACGCCCGTTTCCGCCGGGAGCTTGAGCGCATTGTCCAGAATCAGCCGGAACTCGAGCAGGTGATGGGCGAGCTCAAGGACGCTGCCCCCCTCAATACCGACACCGCCAGCGAGTGAGCAGGAGAAACACCATGTCGACGCAGGAGCAAACGGCCGCCGCGGCGGCGAAGACCACCACAGAGCCCATGGGCAGCTACAGCCGTCTGTGCGAGCTTGCGGAGATCCAGCCTATCAATGGTGATCTGGATATCGGTACGTTCCAGGATTCCACCGTGATGGCGGACATCCCCTTCGAGGACCGGCTGACAGCGGCGCTGCAGGTCTTTCTGGAACTCACCAGCGAGAGCGGCGAGTCCGTAGAGCGCATCGACAAGACGTTGCTCGACGAGTATATCGCGCGCATTGATGCGGCTGTCAGCGAACAGCTCGATGCCGTTTTCCACCATCCGGAGTTCCAGAAGGTGGAGTCCGACTGGCGGAGCCTGCGCTTCCTGGTGGAGCGCAGCGACCCCAAGGCGAACATCAAGCTCGAGCTGCTGGATGTCAGCAAGGAGGATCTGGCCGAGGAGCTGGAGGATGTCACCGATATCACCCAGTCCGGGCTCTACCAGCATGTCTACGTCCAGGAGTACGACACGCCCGGTGGCGAACCCATGTCCGCCATGGTCTCCAATTACGAGTTCGACTGCTCGGCGTCCGATATCACGCTGCTGACCGAAATCTCGCGTATCGCAGCGGCGGCCCACTGCCCCTTCATCGGTGCCGTGGGCCGGCAGTTCTTCGGCAAGGAGTCCGTGGACGATGTCTTCAAGATTCCCGATATCTCCAGCTACCTGGACAAGGCGGAGTACACCCGCTGGCGGGGGTTCCGCGATACCGAGGATTCCCGCTACGTGGGCCTGACCATGCCCCGGTTCCTGCTGCGGTTGCCCTATGGGGAGAGCAATCCGCTGCGCTCCTTCGACTACGAGGAGGATGTCACCGGCGAGAACCACGACAAGTACCTGTGGGGCAATGCCAGCTTCGCCTTCGCCTCGAACATGGCGCGCTCGTTCAAGGAGTACGGCTGGACCGTGAACATCCGGGGCCCGGAAGCGGGTGGTAGGCTGGAGCAGATGCCCATCCACGTCTACGACGTCGGCCGCGGCTCTCAGGTGAAAACGCCCACCGAGGTGCTCATCTCCGAGAACAAGGAGCTGGAGTTCGCCAACGAGGGCTTCATTCCGCTGAGCTATTACAAGAACAGCGACTACGCGTGCTTCTTCTCGGCCAACTCCAGCCAGCGGCCGCAGCAGTACTCCACCGCCGTGGCGACTGCCAACGCCCGCATCAACTCGCGCCTGCCCTACATCTTTCTGGTCTCGCGGCTGGCGCACTACCTCAAGGTTCTGCAGCGCGAGAACATCGGTTCCGCCAAGAGCCGCCAGGATCTGGAGAACGAGCTCAACGAGTGGGTGCAGGGGCTGGTGACCAAGATGCAGAACCCGGATCCCGACCTGGTGGCCTCCCGGCCACTGCGTGAGGGCGTGGTCCAGGTGGAAGAGATTCCGGAGAACCCCGGGTATTACCGCGTCAGCATGTCGGTGATGCCGCATTTCCAGATCGAGGGGATCGATCTCAAGCTGTCGCTGGTGTCGCAACTGCCAACATAAAGGCACGCCCGTGTGTGCCAACGGATTCGCGGTCCGGTCCGGGCTGCGGATAGCAGGGCGTAAGCCCGATTCAACGTTTCGGTGAACTCAAGGAAAAGGAGAGAAGGACCATGGCGATTCCGGCCTACATGTGGCTTAAGGATGATCAGGGCAATGAGATCGAGGGATCGGTGAGCATTGCCGACCGGGAAGGCAGCATTGAAGTGCTCGGCTTCGAGCACGAGCTGCGGATTCCCACGGACAGCGACAACGGCGCGTTGACCGGAACCCGCAAGCACGAGCCGTTCGTCTTCACGAAGTCGTTCGACAGTGCATCGCCTTACCTCTACAAGGCGTGCAGCAAGGGGCAGACGCTGGAGGAGCTGACCCTCAGCTGGTATCAGATCGACGAGACCGGCAACGAGAAGGAGTACTTCCGGCACACCCTCAACGACGTGAAGATCACGTCGGTCAAGCCGGTCATGCACAACGTCAAGGAAACGGACAAGGAACGCTTCCCGCACATGGAAGAGGTTGCGATCCGTTACGGTCGCATCACCTGGGCGTACGTGGACGGCAACATCGAGTTCTCCGATTCCTGGACCGAGGGGCGGTAGGAACCCGGCAGGGGCGGGTGGTTTCCCGCCCCTGCTTCCGCGCAGGGAGAGTGCGATGAAGGCCGGAGTTCTGGATGTCCTGCTGGGGCGGTTCGATGATGGCACGCCGGTGGACGCGCGGGTGGTGACCGCGCCGCAGTCGCAGATCGCCAGCGTCCGGGGGCACATCCGGCGGTTGATCAGTGCACGCCAGGGCAGCCTCGTGCATATGCCCGATTACGGCGCGCCGGCGTTGCCCGCCTTGTATACCGATATCCCCTATGTCTCCACCGCCCTGGGCGAGGATGTGCGGCGTCTTGTCCGGGCGTACGAGCCGCGGATACGCGATGTTGCGGTGACCGTCGAGCCCGGATGCCCGGAGCGCGGGTTTGTGGTGAGTCTGCGTGTCAGTGCATCCCTCGCCTCCGGAGAGCCGGTGAGGCTCTCTCTCGGGCTGAGGGAGAGCGGCGTACCGGCGGTGCTTGATCAGGAGCTGTCCGATGGACATGAAGCGCGCGTTTGATCTGGAGATGCAGCGACTGGCCGAATCGGGGCAGGCGTTCGCCCATGCCAACCCCGAACAGGCGCGCATGCTCAACCTGGACGAGGTCCATGACCGGGATCCCTACGTGGAACGCCTTCTGGAAGGGGTTGCTTACCTGACAGCTGGTGTCAGGCACGAGATCGACGCCTCGCTGAGTGATTTTCACGACCAGTTGCTCGCCTGCACGGCGCCCGAACTGGTCGAGCCGTTCCCCAGCACCACCGTGCTGCAGTTCCGTGCGCGCGACGGCGAGCCGGGGGCCGTGACACTGCTGGCCGGAGCGCGGGTCCTCTCGCAGCCCGCCGGTGACACGCGCGTGCGGGTTCCTTTCGTGACATTGTTCGACACGGTTGTTCGGCCGTTGCGCGCCGCCAGCACAACGTGGGTGGACGCGGGCGAAGGGCGCAGTGAGTTGCGCCTGACCCTGCGTGCCGACGGGGCCGAGGCACTGCCTCCACTGGACGCGCTGGATCTGTTCATTGATGCCGAGCCGGCGCTGGCCCACGCGCTCCGGCATGGGCTCACCGCGCAGGTGAGCGCGGTCGAGGCCCGGGTCGGGCATGATACCGGCTGGCACCGTTTGGGCGGCGGTGGCGCCATTGCCCCGTGGTACCCCGCTCCGCGTGCCGAGCGGGTGGAAGGTACGATTCCCGGGAGCCCGGCGCTGGAGAGGCTGCAGCACTTCTTCATGGCACGGGAGACGCTGCATTGCATCCGGCTGTACGGGCTGGAAACGCTGCATCGTGACCATGACTGCGCTCGGATGGAGGTTCGGGTGCTCCTGAACGCCACGCCGCCGACCCCGGTCGAGGGTCGGGACGGGCTGATCCGCTGCAACTGCGTGCCGGCGGTGAACCTGGTGCGCGGCGGGTCCGACCCGCTGCGTCTTGGTCACCGGGCGACGGAGTGCCTGGTGAAGGCGAGCGCCGACGGGGTCGGTGCGAGGGTGGTGCACCAGGTGCTTGCCGCTGTAGGGCGATCCATGGACAGGCGTGTGGTTGCCCCCTTTGTCCCTCTCTGGGAGTGGGATTTTGCGCCGGAGAAACAGCGCCTGTTTCGCGTCAAGCGTCGGGATAACGGCACCGGAACACCGGTCTTGAGCGTCGTTCTCGAAGACGACGGCGCCGCGGGGCTGGAGACCGTCTCCACCGACATACTCTACTCCCACGGTGCCATTCCCCGCCTTCACCTGAGCAAGGGCGACGTGGACCAGCCCGCCGCCGAGCTACCGGATGGTATCGGCGTCACCAGCCTGCGCCGCCCCACGCCGTACCGATCCCCTCCGGCGCGTGATGCGGCGTTTCAGGCGCTGACCGCGCTTGCCAGGACCGATCTCGAGCGGCTGGCCACGGGGCCCGCCATCCGCGCGCTGCTGGCCAGCCTCGATCGCACGGAGGGCACCGACGCGAGGGCGCGTATCGAGGCGGTCCGGGAGGTCACCTGCTCGGCAACCGGACGCCTGCGACGTGGGGTGCTAGAGCAGGGGCTGGAGATTCGGGTCGCGGTGGACGGGCGGAGGCTGCTCAACGCGGGCGAGGCGGCACTGCTGGGTGAATTGCTGCATAGCCTGTTTCAGGAGTGGGCGCCCGTGGACCGTTATGTGACAACGCGCGTCGCCGTTGAACCGGGCGGCGAGGAGACCCTGTGGACGACGCAGTAGGGCAGACGGCGATGCCCCTGGTGCGCGACCTGCTGCAGTCGGGGCACGCCTTCAGCCTCCGACAGGCGGTGCTGTTGCTGGAGCGCGCCGGGCTGCGTCCCGTGGGTGAGGGGGGTGCCGGCGGCTACGTCATCCGGCCGTCGTCCGATCTCACGTTTCCCGCCGGCGAGATTCGCCGCTGCAGCCTCGACGAACACGGTCGCGTCGTGATCGAGACGGATCTCTTCGCGCTCCACGGCTGCAACTCGCCCTTGCCCCACTACTGGATCGACGCCGCCGCGTCGGAGGCGCACGATGCAGGCGGTGACCGGGTACGGGGTTTCCTGGACTGGCTCAATGGCCGCGTCCACGCCGCGCTGGCCGCGGGCTGGCGTGCCACGGACGGGCATCCGGCCCATGCGGGCTGGGCCCGCGCGTTTGCGACGCTGGCGGCGCGTGCCGGGAGCGGTATCACGGCCGCCGGAGGACTGGATCTGTTCCAGGGGCGGCAGCCCACCTGCGCCGGGGTGCGCGGGCTGGTTCAGCGCATCACCGGTCACGCCCGCGTCGAAGTCCGGGATCGCCAACCGGTGCGGTTCCGGTTGCCGCAGGCCCAGGCAGGTCTGGGCCGCGCCGGCGGGCCGGTGCTGGGTGAGGATCTCTGCCTCGGGCGAACGCTGGCCGTCGGCAGCGGCCGAATGCTGGTGCGTGTCGGGCCCACCGACGAGGTCGCGGCCGTCGGGCTTGGTCCGGGCAGCGAGCGGGGCCGGACATTGCGGCGCTGGCTGGGTGACTACCTGGGCCATGGCCATCGGGTGGATATCGAAGTGATGGTGCGCCGGGGGCCCCGCCGGCCATGGTTGTTGGGCAGGGATGCCAGGGCACTGGGTGTGTCCGCCTGGCTCGGTGATTACGTGCCCCGGGACACGCCCGTTCGCATGACCCAAGCCGGAGCCGCTGGCCCGAGTGAACACGACTGTTGATCAAGGAGAATCCATGAGCGCCAACGGAATCAGGCAGATTGTTGAACGGCTGGACGGCGAGTGCGCCCGGGCCCTGGAGGCCGGTGCCGCCTTCGCCGGGGCACGCACCGATTACGAGATCCATGTCGAACATGTGGTGGTGAAACTGCTGAAGAAAAAGGAGCGCGCGACACTGTTTGCGGCTGCCCTGGAGGGGTGCGGCGGTGATCCCGATGCGGTCTGGGACGCACTCATGACGGCGCTGGAGCGCCTGCGCAGCGGCCATGGCGGCAAGCCGGCATTCTCGCACCCGTTGCTGCAGTGGCTGGAACGCGCGCTGCTCGCATCCGAACTCCACTACGGGGGCAACGGGATTGACGGCCACGCACTGCTGGACGCACTGGTCGAGCAGTGTCAGCGGATGCCGGGCGGCGCGCTCCCGGCGCTGCTCGCCGCGGTGGATGTCGAGCGTCTCCGGCGCGACGCGCCAACCCGTCGGCAGCAGGCGCAGGAGCCGGTCAACCCTCGGGCGGACACGGCAGGGAACGCCGGAGACAGCGCACTTGACCGGTACACCTTCGATGCCACGGCCGCGGCGGAAGCCGGCGGAATCGACCCGGTCATCGGCCGCAACGTCGAGGTTCGCGCTGTTGCCGACATCCTGCTTCGGCGGCGCAAGAACAATCTGATCCTGGTCGGCGAGCCGGGCGTGGGCAAGACCGCCGTCGTTGAGGGGCTGGCGCTGCGTATCGCCCGTGGCGACGTGCCCGAGGCGTTGCACGGCGTGCGGATCCGGGTGCTGGATCTGGGGCAGCTGAAGGCGGGCGCCAGTGTCCAGGGCGAGTTCGAGAAGCGACTCAAGCAGCTGCTCGCGGATGTGACCGCGGCTCGAGCGCCGACCATCCTCTTCGTCGACGAAGCGCACACCCTGATCGGCGCCGGGGGCGAGGCCGGTACCGGAGACGCTGCCAATCTGATCAAACCGGCGCTGGCACGGGGTGAGGTGCGCATGATTGCCGCCACCACCTGGTCCGAGTACAAGCGGTACTTCGAACGGGATGCGGCGCTGGCGCGGCGCTTCCAGATGGTCAAGGTAGACGAGCCGGACGCCTACACGGCGCTGGACATGCTGGCGGCGGTGAAGGCGCCGTACCAGGCCCATCACGGCGTGCGCATTACCGATGACGCCCTCACGGCGGCGGTGAACCTCTCGGTGCGGTATATCCCCGGACGGCAACTGCCGGACAAGGCCGTGGACCTTCTGGACACCGCCGCATCGCGCGTGTGCCTCAGCCAGAGTGCGCCGCCGGCGTCCATGGACATCCATCGCGAGCGCACGGCCACACTGCGTCAGCGCCTCGACGGGCTGGACGAGCAGGCGGCGGCCGGGCTGGAGACCGACCCACGCCTGCTGGCAGCGCTGCGCGAAGCACTGACGGCGGAGGAGGAGGAACTCGGCCGCGTGCGTGCGGAATGGGAAGTGCAAGACCAGCAGGTCCGGATGCTGCAGGCGGTCGATGCCGATGCGGCGCAGGCCCGTTCGGCCCGTGACGCGTTATCCCGCAGCCAGAAGGGTCGGGCACTGGTCCACGGAGAAGTGGATGCCGCCGCGGTGGCTGCCGTCGTTGCTGACTGGACCGGTGTGCCGCTGGGCCGCATGCTCCGGGACGAGCTCGATGCCGTACTGGCACTGGAGAGTGCCCTGGCTGACCGCGTCGTGGGACAGGACGGTGCGCTCGCGACCATCGGCCAGACCCTGCGCAGCGCCAAAGCGGGGCTGCTGCGCCGCGACCAGCCCATGGGCGTGTTTCTCCTCACCGGCCCGAGCGGCGTGGGCAAGACGGAGACGGCGCGGGCGCTCGCCGATCAGCTGTTCGGTGGCGAGCGGGCGCTGATCACCATCAATCTCAGTGAGTATCAGGAAGCGCATACCGTCTCGCAGCTGAAAGGGTCACCTCCCGGCTATGTCGGCTTCGGCGAGGGTGGTGTGCTCACCGAGGCGGTGCGGCAGCGCCCCTACAGCGTCGTGCTCCTGGACGAGGCGGAGAAGGCGCATCCCGACGTTCTCAATCTCTTCTATCAGGTCTTTGACCGGGGTGTGATGCGCGACGGGGAAGGGCGGGAGGTGGATTTCACCAACACCGTCATCCTGCTCACGTCCAATCTCGGCAGCGAGTCTCTTCTCGACGCCGTGCAGACTGAAACCGGCGCCACCGACGGCGAGCTTGCCGATCTGGCGTGGCAGGAGGTGCGGCGTGCGCTGCCGCCGGCGTTCCTCTCCCGGGTCCAGGTGGTCCCGTATCGGCCCCTGGATCACGCGGGCCTGCGCAGCATCGTGGCGCTGAAGCTGGATGCCCTGGCTGGCCGGCTGCAGGACGAGCACGGTATGGCCATGCGTTGTGCGCCGGATGTGGTGGACAGGATTGCCGCGCAGTGCGAGGGACGGGAGACCGGTGCCCGGCAGGTGGAAGCGGTGATCGACCAGCGCCTGCTGCCGTCCGTGGCCAGGCAGTTGCTCGCACTCATGGCCGAAGGCGATGTGCCGGCTGCCATGGAACTCGGTGTGGACGAGGAAGGCGGTCTGAGCTGTGTGTTTCTCGACGCGGCCGAGGCCGTTGCCTGATGGCGGTTGCCGTGCCCGCGCAGCCGGGCTGACTTTGCGGTCAGTCACTGCTTGCCGTATGTTTGACCGCGTTTTCGCGGTGGAGACCCGGTGTGCGGCATGAAGTGACCAGCCTGTTCGAACGCTACGGACCAGCGTACAAATGGCTGGCACTCGCGGCCGTCATGCTCGGAACGCTTTCCACGGCCGTTGCCACCACCGTGGTCAACGTGGCGATCCCGGACGTCATGGGCGTGTTCCAGGTGGGACAGAGCGAGGCGCACTGGCTGTCAACCGGGTTCCTGGCGGCCATGACCACCGCCATTTTGCTCAATGCCTGGGCGTTGCAGCGGTTCGGCATGCGTCGGGTCTACGTCGCCGGCATGGCGGTGTTCGTGCTTGCGTCGCTGCTGGGTGCCCTGGCGAACACGCTGGAACTGGTCATACTTGCCCGCGTGCTCCAGGGGCTGGTGGCCGGGCTGCTGCAGCCCCTCGCCATTACGCTGATCTACCAGGTGTTCCCGGAGCGCCAGCGCGGCCTCGGCGTCGGCCTGTTCGGTCTCGGCGTCATTCTTGGCCCTGCCGTTGGTCCCGCCATCGGTGGCGTCCTGGTGGACCTCACCGGCTGGCGCGCGGTCATGCTGTTGCCGGCGCCCACGGCGGTGGCAGGGGGCGTGCTGGCACTGTTCTTCGTGCCCCGGGGGCGCGTATCCGGTCGCCGGCCGCAGCTGGACTGGCTAAGTGTCATGGTGTTGGCGATTGCCGTGACGGCACTGCTGTGGGCCATGGTTAGCGGGCAACGGCTCGGCTGGACGCACGCACCGGTGCTGGCCGCCCTGGCGCTCGTGCCTGTGCTGGCGATCGGTTTCGTCGCGCGGCAGCTGCTGGCACGGGACCCGTTGCTGGACCCGCGTCTGTACCGGGTGCCGGCCTTTGCCGCCGGTTCGACCATTGCGCTGCTGTTCGGGGCGGGCCTTTTCGGTTCCACCTACCTCATCCCGCTGTTCGTGCAGGAGATCCAGGGAATGACGCCCACCGCAGCCGGAGTGGTGCTGATGCCGGCTGGCCTTGTGATGGCGGCGGCATTCCCTCTGGGCGGCATGCTGGCGGACCGCATGCGTGCGGTGGTTCCCATCGTGGCAGGGCTCATCATCATGGCCGCCTCCTGCGTCGCCATGGGGTTTGCCGGCCCCGGGACCGGACTGCTTGCGGTCATGGGTTGGGTGGCATTGGGCCGTCTTGGCCTCGGCCTGGGGATGCCCTCGATCCACACCGGCTCACTGTCGCGCCTGCCGCTCACCAGCACCGCGCAGGGAGCCGGGGCCCTGAACTTTGCGCAACAGCTCGGCGGCGCCCTTGGTGTGACGTCGTTGTCGGTGTTGCTGGACTGGCGTGCGGTGCGTGAGGTCGAGGCCGTTGCAGGGCGTGAGGCTGTCGCCGGCGGGCTTGCCGCTTTGCCGCCGGATCTCTATCGGCAGGCTTACGTCGCCGGTTTCCAGTGGAGCTTCCTGTTGCTCGGCGCCGTCTTTCTACTGGCGTTGATCGCCGCCTCGCGATTCGGCCGACACCAGGGCTGATAAACTGACAGGAAACGCAGCACTTCAGGAGAGACCGTGTTCCACAAGCTTCCGCTGACCTGGTGGCAATACGTGTTGCTCTGGCCCGGCGCCACGTTCATGGACTGGCTGGCGCGCACCTGGCCGGATGTGGTGATCCGCCATGGCTTTGGCTTCACCATGGAATCCTACGTGTTCTGGTCGGCCGTGCTGTCGCTTGCGTTCTGGTTCGTGGTTCTTCTGGTGCTTGTTGGGGTGGTCAACGCCCTTCGCCGCAGGCCTCCGCCACAGCATAGCCAACGCTAATCCTGTACAACTCTTTTATTCTTGCCGGGTTTTGCAGGGGCAACAGCCGTAGCTATGTATTTTCCTTTTACAAGGTTTGCACGAAGGTTAAAACTGTACTAACCTTGTACTCAAGTTAAGGTCATATTGAGTTTTATTGTGGTTGTCTGCTGAAGTGCTTCTCGCGTTGGCGCACCCTGTCCCCATATGCGCCCCCCGGCCCCTCCAATGCGGCCGGGTTTTTTTTGCCCGGAATAAACGCAGCGTGGTGGCTGGACCGGTGTCGAAGCGGGAGCGGGTCAGGCGCGGCTGATCTCGCGGCCGCCACGGTTCTCCGGCGGGGCGGAGGCGGCGCCGGGTCCATACGTCTGGGGTGCGGGTGCATCGTCTCCCTGGAGCAGATCGATCGTCCGCTGCACACCGTACTGCTGCTGCTGGATGACCCGGCCGTTCGCTTCGTTGATGGCGCGGCACCGCTGCAGTTCGTCAAGCAACTCCGACCACTGCGCCTGAACCGGTTCCGGGTCCTCCAGCGTTTCGAGGGCGGTCGTGATGGCGTTCACGTCGTGAGCACCAGTCATGGCCTCCAGCAGTGCCAGACGCCGGTTCTCGCTGGTCTCGATGGCGCCGAGAAGATCCACCTTGCGGCTCAATGCCGATTGCAGTGTCTCCATGTCACGTACCACCAGCGCGTCCTGCTCCTTCTCGAGCTGAACGTTCAGCTCCTGCATCAGCGAGAGTTGTTCGTCGATGGTGTCGGCCAGGGCGCGCGCATGATCGGACACGGCGTTACTCCTCGAGCAGGTTCTCAAGTTCCATGAAGCGGTCGGCAATGCTCTCCGCGTTCAGGGGGTACTCGCCATTGGCGATACGCTCCCTGATTTCGTCGACACGTCCCTGATCCACTTCGGGGGTCTGGTCGATGGCGTCGCGCACCGACTGCAGGCGCTCCGATTCGCTGGTGCCGGCGGAGGCGGCTTGACCATTCGCTTCCTGGCCGACCTGGGGGCGCTCGCCGGGCTGCTGCACCTGGCGGTTGTCCCGGGCGTCCTGCGTCGGTGTGGTGCCGGGCCGGTTGCCGCCCTCAATTGGATTTGCCATGACTTGCTCCTGTCCTTCCATAAGCGTCGCAGTGAGTGGCAACTCACCCTGTCAGAACCGCTATCGGCAGGGCTCACCGCAACTTTAGCGTCAGGTGCAACTTTTTTCCGGGATGCGTCGTGCCCCGGGCCGGGGAAGCCCGGCCCGGGGGTCAGTACCCGACGCGGACCCGACTGTCACCAGTGATCTCGCCTTCAATGACCCGATCGGACGACGTATTCTTGACGCGGATGCGATCCCCGAGCGCGCCGGACTGCAGTGCCTCACCGTTCATGCTGACACTGGCTGCTCTCGAGTCAAGCGTGAGAAGCACGGTCTGCCCGCGCTCGACGAGCTGCGGGGCGCTGACGCGCGACGGAGTCACGATTTCACCGGCGCGCATGGCGCGGTTGAGCTCCATGCCGGTAAGCTGTTCCGCGTCGGTGTAGTAGCCGCGGCTCGTTCGGTTGATGTTGATCTCCACCCGTTCCAGGTCGTCCTCGCTCAGGAGTGCTCCCCGGGACAGGGAGCGTGCCGCTGCGTAGACCTCTTTCAATGTCTCCACCCGGACCGATACATAGAGTGTCCAGGGACTCGGGTGGTGGCAACGTACGCCGACGGTCGCCCGGCTCTGGCTTGATCGGCCGGGCGGGCTGAACGTCTCCAGTGTTTCCTCGCAGCGCGGCAGTCGCAGGCGTTGGTCGACGCGGCCGACGTTGATCGTGCTCTGTCCGCCGCCAGCGAGGTTGGCCTCGGCATGGCTTTCCACAGCGTCGCGGATTTCCTCAAGAGGCTGGATGTCGTCAGCGGTCGCCGTACCGGCTCCGAGAGCGATCGGGAGGGCGAACGCGACCAGCATGCCGCCGCGGCGGTGATGCGCGCTTGGTCGGTCACCGGTCAGCCAGGTTGTGATGCGAGTCCATGTGTTCATTGGTTTCAGGCGCTACGTTAATGCCCCGCGGATCGAGGCGTCACTTGCCCTGATTTGAAGGCAATATTCGCGCCATTATCTGCCGTCAAGTTTGCCGGTCGGGCGCCGATATCCGGTTATCGACACGTCAAGCAAGCAGCCCCGCGCGGCAGGCGGGTGCAGGAGAGGTTCACAAATGGCCAGCATCATGGATTCCGTTGACCAGCGCACCACCCTTGCGGGCACCAACCGCATGGAACTGCTGCTGTTCCAGCTGTCCGGCGCCCAGTTGTTCGGGATCAACGTATTCAAGGTGCGCGAGGTGATCCCGGTGCCGCGTCTGATCCAGCTGCCGCACTCCCACCCGACGGTCGCCGGTGTGTGCTATATCCGCGACCGCACGATCGCCGTCCTCGATCTGCGGATGGCAACCACCGGGCGGGCGCTGGAAGAGCGTGATACCAGCTCGGTGATCGTCACCGAATACAATCGCAGCGTGCAGGGGTTCATGGTGCGGGGTGTCGACCGGATCGTGAACGTTAACTGGCGGGATATTATGCCGCCGCCCAGCAGCTGGTCGAATACCGCCTATCTGACCGGCGTGACCCGCGTTGATGAGCGTCTCGTGCAGATCGTCGACGTGGAGAAGGTCATGGACGAGATCAACCAGGCGGGCGGTATCGGCCCGCTTCCCGGCGTGGAGGAGGGCGGCGTCAAGCCTGCCTCCGGCGCCGAAGACTGGCACGTGCTCGTTGCCGATGATTCCTCCGTGGCCCGGCGTCAGATTCATGACACCCTCGAAGGCCTGGGTGTTCAGGTCACCATGGCGCGGGACGGCCAGGAGGCCATGGAGACGTTGCAGGACTGGGCGGCTCGCCCGGAAGAGTCCCCGTGGCGGCAGCTTCTCATGGTCATCTCCGACGTGGAGATGCCGCGCATGGACGGCTATACAGTGGCGACGGAAATCCGGCGGGATGATGCGCTCAAGGGGCTGCACCTGCTGCTTCACTCCTCGCTGAGCGGCATGTTCAACGAGGATCTGGTCAAGCGGGTTGGTGCCGACGATTTTCTGGCGAAGTTCGGAGCAACCGAACTGGCGGCTCGGGTTCAGGCCCGCCTGGAGCAGGTGACCGCCTGAATCAGCGTAGTCTTAGCAGGTCTCATCACGCTACAATTCGCCCGGCGTCGGCCGCTCTGGAGCGGCCGTTACAGCCAATTGCCGATCAATGAGGAAGCCGCCTCCGTGACGTCCAGATCCATTGCCCCGGAACACTACCAGGCGTTTCGCGCGTTCCTCGAGCAGTCCTGCGGGATCGTGCTCGGGGAAAACAAGCAGTATCTGGTCTCCAGTCGGCTCGGTCATCTGATGGAGAGCGAGAGGATCAGGGATCTGGGCGAGTTGGTGTACAAGGTCCAGCAGCCTGGTGGCCAACGCCTTCGGGGCACCGTCATTGAAGCCATGACCACCAACGAAACTCAGTGGTTTCGTGACAGTTACCCCTTCACCATTCTCCAGGAAACGTTGCTGCCGGAGTTCCACAAGCGTGGTGTCGACACCCTCCGCATCTGGTCGGCCGCATGTTCGTCGGGGCAGGAGCCTTACTCGATGAGTATCGCCCTGGAGGAGTTCCGGGCCCGTGGCGCCCGTATCGAGGCAGAGATCGTTGGGACCGATATCTCGCCGGCCATGATCGCCCAGGCCAAGGAAGCGAAGTATTCGGATTCCACGGTCAACCGCGGGCTGAGCCCCGACCGCCGTGATCGTTACTTCCAGCGCAGCGGCGCCGACTGGGTGGTGCGCCCGGAGATTCGCCGGCGGACCCAGTTCATGGTGCACAACCTGCTGGACAGCTACGCCAGCCTCGGTCGTTTCGACGTGGTGTTCTGCCGCAACGTCCTCATCTATTTCTCTGCGGAATCGCGGGAGAACATCCTCAACCGCATGATCCAGCAGATGCGCCCCGGCGGCTACCTGATCGTCGGCGCATCGGAATCGCTGGCCCGGCACGCCGGACAGCTGGAGATGGTGCGCAGTCACGGCGGCGTCATCTACCGCGTGCGTCAGCCGTCGCGGTGAGCGGCAAGCGGTTGCCGCTCCGTTGCCGCCTTGCCCTTGCCGGAACGCTGGCGTTGCCGCGTCGGTTTTCTGCCGGTGCCGTTCCCGACGTGAGTCGCAGTTAAGGCGCAACGCCCGCCCGGACGCGCCTTTCCGCTCGCCTTGTCCCTCTTTTTCGTGACCGCCTGAGTGAGCTGGCACGACGCTTGCTTCAGGCCCGTTGTCGATTCACTGGAGGGTGATCATGGCAATTTCCTTCGACAACGCAGTGGGCCTGCACGCGTCAGCGCTCAAGCTCCGTGGTGAGCGGCACCAGCTGCTCTCGGAGAACGTCGCCAACGCGGATACGCCGAACTACAAGGCCCGGGACATGGACTTCCGCACCGCGCTGCAGCAGGCCGAGAACGGCCAGACCAGCAGCGGCGGTGTGATGCAGACCACCCATGCACAGCATATTCCGTCGCCCAACGGTGATGGTTCCTCGGCCGATGCGCTCTACCGCGTGCCGAACAGCCCGTCGCTGGACGGTAATACAGTGGAGTCGCAAGTGGAGCAGGCGCAGTTCGCCGAGAACACGGTCAAGTACCGCGCCTCGCTGGACTTCCTCGGTGGGCGCATTTCCAACCTCGTTGGCGCAATCAGGGGCGAATAAACCATGTCCGTATTCAACGTTTTCGATGTCGCCGGCTCGGCCATGAACGCCCAGTCTGTTCGGCTGAACACCACCGCCAGCAACATGGCCAATGCGGAAGCTGTTGCCACGACGCCAGAGGAGGCCTACAAGGCCAAGCAACCGGTGTTTGCCGCGGCATTGCGCGGTGTAGAGGGCGGCGCGCAGAACCCGGCCAATGTCGGGGTCAGCCTGGACGAGATTGTCGAGAGCGACGCGCCCAACAAGCCGTTGCACATGCCGGGTCACCCGGCCGCCGACGAAGACGGCTACGTCTACCGCTCAAACGTCAACAGCGTCGAAGAGATGGTGAACATGATCTCGGCTTCCCGTTCGTACCAGAACAACGTGGAAGTCATGAATACATCCAAGGAGCTGGCGCTGCATACCCTGCAGCTCGCCCAGAATTGAGGCAATCGCCATGATGGGAATTGATGCATTGATGGGCAACACCCAGAGCTCCGAGCTGGAGCAGCCTGAGGATGCCAGGGGCAAGACCGCCGAGGAGCTGGACAGTTCCGATTTCCTGCAGCTCATGATCGCCCAGTTCCAGAACCAGGACCCGTTCGAGCCAATGGAGGACGGCGAGTTCATGGGGCAGCTGGCGCAGTTCACGTCGGCTTCCGGGATCTCCGGGATGCAGGAATCATTCGAGGAGTTCGCGTCGCAGATGGGCCAGGACCAGGCTCTCCAGGCGGCGTCGTTGGTTGGCCGTAGCGTCATGGTGGAAAGCGACAGCATGCCCCTTGGGGAGAACGGGCTCAGCGGCGTCGCCCAGCTGCCGCGCAACAGCGAGAACCTGAATATCACCATCTCCGACGGTGCCGGTCAGACCGTGCGGGAGATCAGCATGGGCCGACAGGACGCCGGCGATGTGCCGTTCCACTGGGATGGGCTCAACGATGACGGCGACGAAATGCCGGATGGAACGTACAGCGTCCGGGCCAGCATCGGCAGCGGTGACGATGCTACCGCCGTCAATACACTGGCGGCCGCGCCAGTGACCAGTGTCAGCCTCGAGTCTGATGGGCGCAGCCCCATGCTGACGCTCGAAGGGGCCGGTGAATATTCCCTCGATTCTATTCGTCATATTCAATAAGGAAGGGGTGCGACCATGTCTTTCAACATCTCCCTCTCAGGGCTGAACTCCGCGTCCTCCGATCTGGACGTCACCAGTAACAATATTGCAAACAGCGGCACCGTGGGCTTCAAGGGCTCCCGTGCGGAGTTCGCCGACGTGTTCGCGCAGACCCAGTTCGGTATAGCCAGTAACGCCATCGGTTCCGGCTCGCGGCTGCAGAACGTCGCCCAGCAGTTCACCCAGGGTCAGTTCGACTTCACAGGCAATAACCTGGATCTGGCCGTGAACGGTGAGGGGTTCTTCCGCCTTGAGGATCCGGACGGCAGCACCTCCTACACCCGTAACGGTGCCTTCCAGCTTGATCAGGACGGGGTGCTGGTCAATGCCGATGGTCGTGCCCTCACCGGCTACCCGGCGGATGGCGACGGCAACGTGGGTGGTACCCTGCAGGCGCTGGACATCGACACCGGCAACGTGCCGCCGCAGCCGACCACCGAGATCGACATCGACGCCAACCTGCAGTCGAACGCGGATCCTCTCAACCCGGAGGACTTCAACGCCAACGACCCGGAGACGTTCAATTTCTCCACCTCCACCACCGTGTACGACGGTCAGGGGACGTCCCGCAGTGCCAACATCTACTTCATCAAGGATGAAGCTGAGGATAACTCCTGGAAATCTGTCGTTGAGGTTGGCGATGAGCTGCAGAACGTTGGCGGTGATCCTGACAACCCCGATCCGGCCGAGATGTTCACAGTGGATTTCAACGAGGATGGCAGCTTTGCCGGAATCGATGCAGGCGCGTCGGGCACGGACGAGGGTGAGGGGCGTGTCGGCTTTACCTATGATCCGGGCGATGGTCTCGATGATCAGGACATTCGGCTCGACTACGGTGCACTGACCCAGTTCGGCACTCCCTCCGCTGTCAATGAACTGACCCAGAACGGCTTCGAGGCCGGTGAGTTCTCCAACCTGGACATCGAGGAAGACGGCACGATCTTCGGCCGCTACACCAATGGTGAGTCGCTGCAGCTGGGCCGGGTCGCCACCGCGCGCTTCCCGAGTGAACAGAATCTGACCGAAGTGGGCGACAACCTCTGGCTGGAGAGTGCCGAGTCCGGTGAACCCATCCTCGGCCAGCCCACCACCTCCGGTCTGGGCAGCATCGAGAGCGGTGCCCTGGAGCAGTCCAACGTGGACATCACCGAGCAGCTGGTGAACATGATCACCGCGCAGCGGAACTTCCAGGCCAACGCGCAGATGATCAGCACACAGGATCAGGTGACCCAGGAGATTCTCAACATCCGCTAAGGCGGGGCGAGGACATGACCCATGGATAATTTTGCATATCTTTCCATGACCGGTGCCAAGCACGCTCTGCAGGCGCAGCAGCACACCAGTCACAACCTGTCCAACGCCAATACGCCCGGTTTCCGGGCGGACATGGATCAGTTGATCACGCACCCGGTCAGCGGGCCCGGTTTCGACAGCCGGGCTTACTCCGCGGAGAGCAGCGTTGGCTGGGATTTCAACCCCGGCAGCATGCAGACCACCGGCCGGGACATGGATGTCGCGCTGCAGGGTGAAGGCTTTTTCGCGGTCCAGGGCGCTGACGGCAACGAGGCCTACACACGCCGTGGTGACATGCGTGTGTCCAACATGGGGTTGCTGGAGACCGGTGCCGGTCAGCAGGTGATGGGTGAGAACGGGCCGATCGCTGTGCCGCCGGCGGACAAGGTGGACATCGGTGACGACGGCACCATCAGCATCGTCCCGGACGGCGGTGACGCGAACGAGCTGGTCATCATCGATCGCATCAAGATGGTGAATCCGGCGGAGCAGGATCTGGAGAAGGGGGAGGATGGCCTGTTCCGTCTGGCGGACGGCGACGTTGCCCCGGCCGACGCGCAGATGCGCCTGAACTCCGGGACGCTCGAGGGCAGCAACGTGAGCTCGGTGGACGCCATGGTCGAGCTAATCGACAACCAGCGCCAGTTCGAGATGCACGTGAAGATGTTGACCAACGCCGAAGAGAACGATGCCGCCAGCAGCTCCTTGCTGCGGATGCAGGGCTGAGACGAATAACGCCGTCGACACGGCAGGAGGGTAACCATGAATCCCGCACTTTGGGTCGCCAAGACCGGCCTGGACGCGCAGGAGACGCGCATGCAGACCGTCTCCAATAACCTGTCCAACGTGAACACCACCGGCTTCAAGCAGGACCGTGCGGTGTTCGAGGACCTCGTTTACCAGAACGTGCGTCAGGCCGGCGCGCAGAACACTCAGGATGCGCAGCTCCCCACGGGGCTGTCGTTGGGCACCGGCGTGCGCGTTGTTGCCACGGAGAAAGAGCATTCCCAAGGCACACTGCAGCAGACTGAAAACCCGCTGGATCTCGCCGTGGAAGGTGAGGGTTTCTTCCAGATCCTGCGCCCTGACGGCTCCGTTGGATACACCCGCGACGGCTCCTTCCAGGTGAACAGCGAGGGGCAGGTGGTGACCTCCAGTGGTTTCGAGCTGGAGCCGCCGCTCAATATTCCCGAGAACGCCGAGAACGTCACCATCGGGCAGGACGGCACGGTTACCGTCTCCCTCGCCGGTCAGGCGGACGTCCAGGAAGTGGGACAGATCGAACTGGTGGACTTCGTCAACCCGGCGGGCCTGGAGCCCATCGGTGGCAACCTGTTCATGGAGACCGCTGCCAGTGGTGCACCGCAGGCCGGTACGCCCGGGCTCGACGGGCTCGGGGGGGTGCTTCAGGGTGCGCTGGAGTCCTCCAACGTGAACATTGCCGAAGAACTGGTGAACATGATCGAGACCCAGCGCGCCTTCGAGACCAATACCAAGTCCATTTCCACGTCGGACCAGATGCTGCAGTTCATTACGCAGAACCTGTAATTCCGCTGGTGGCCGCCTTGATGGCGGCCACATCACCTGGAGTTGCGTCCGGGTAGGGGGCACACACCATGAAAGCATTCGCAGTATTGCTTGTCGGGGCCGTATTCATCACCGGCTGCGCCGTGACGACGCCGCCGGAGTACAAGGATCCGCCGTCGCTGCCGGAGCCGGTGATTACCGAGGAGGAGCCGGAGGCGAATGGCTCCATCTATCAGGCCAGTCAGGGGCAACGGCTGTTCGAGAATCGCACGGCCCTGCGACCAGGCGACATCATCACCATCTTCCTGGAAGAGGAGACCGGGGCGAGCAAGAACGCCAGCACGTCGGTAACCCGAGACAGCGACGTGGATATGGGGGCGCCGAATATCCTGGGTCGCGACGCCACCATTGGCGGCAACCCGCTGTCCGTTGGGGCGGAGTCCGCAAGCGGTTTCGATGGTTCCGGTGCCGTGGATCAGGGGAACGAGCTGACGGGCAGTATCAGCGCCGTCGTCGTGGACGTGCACCCCTCCGGGAACCTGGTGGTGCAGGGCCGTAAGAAGCTCACGATCAATCACGGTGATGAGTACATCACGATTACCGGGCTGGTGCGGCCGGACGATCTGTCGCCGGACAATTCCATCTCCTCGGAGCGTATCGCCAACTCGCAGATCTCGTACACCGGTACGGGGTCGTTGGCGGACTCCAACCGTATGGGCTGGGGGCAGCGCATTGTGAACAGTCCGCTGTGGCCGTTCTGACGCCACGGGAGCAATGGCAATGAAACGTCTTACCATCGTGATGCTCATGAGCGCGATGCTGGCCTGGACCAGCGTTTCGCTCAACGCCCAGACCTGGACCGGCGAGCGAATCAAGGATCTCGCGTCGGTTGCGGGCGTCCGGGACAACCAGCTGGTCGGTTACGGGCTTGTGGTCGGTCTGGACGGCACGGGTGATCAGACCACCCAGACGCCGTTCACAGTGCAGAGCATCCGTAGCATGCTGAGTTCTCAGGGCGTTCAGGTTCCGCCCGACGTCAACTTCCAGACGGACAACGTCGCCGCGGTCATGGTCACCGCCGATCTGCCGGCGTTTTCCCGACCGGGTCAGGACATCGACGTTACCGTGGCCTCCA
This sequence comes from Aquisalimonas sp., assembly GCA_007126095.1. Taxonomy (GTDB): domain Bacteria; phylum Pseudomonadota; class Gammaproteobacteria; order Nitrococcales; family Aquisalimonadaceae; genus Aquisalimonas. The sequence continues at coordinate 74,911 of SLBZ01000034.1, read as the reverse complement.
TTGGCAATGCCGACAGCCTTCGGGGTGGTGCCCTGCTTATGACTCCCATGCGCGGGGCCGACGGAGAAGTCTACGCCATGGCTCAGGGCAATCTCACTGTCAGCGGGTTCGGGGTCGACGGCGAAGATGGATCCAGCATTACGGTGAACGTGCCCAGTTCAGGGCGCATTCCCAATGGCGCGACCGTGGAGCGGGAAGTCGCCTCGCCTTTCAACACCGGTAACACCATCGAGCTCAATCTGAACACGGCGGACTTCACCACCGCGCGCCGGGTGGCTGACGCAATCAACGAGGAACTTGGCCCGGACACCGCCCGCGCCGAGGATGCCGCGGCCGTCACCGTACAGGCGCCGCAGAACCCCGACCAGCGGGTGGGCTTCATGGCCTACCTGGAAGATATCCGTGTCGAGCCCGGTGAGGCGCCCGCGCGGGTCATCGTCAACTCGCGCTCCGGCACCGTGGTGGTGGGCAGCGAAGTGCGTGTGCGTCAGGCAGCGGTAAGTCACGGCAGCCTGACAGTAACGATAAGTGAGGATTTCGACGTTGAACAGCCGCCTCCGTTCGCTGGCGGACAGCCGGTCATAACGCCCGATACCGATATCCAGGTGGAGCAGGAAGACAGCCCGATGTTCCTGTTTGGCCCGGGGGTGCGCTTGGAAGAGATCGTCGAGTCCGTCAATCAGGTAGGCGCTGCTCCCAGTGATCTGGTGGCGATCCTCGAAGCGCTCAAACAGGCCGGTGCCCTGCGCGCAGAACTGGTCGTAATCTGAGGAGCGGTTCCATGGCGATCAGCACTCCCCAGCATCCGGACCCGAACATCTTCGACAACGGCTCTCTGGACCGGATGCGCGGCAATCTGCAGAACCCGTCTGAGCAGGACCTGCGCGAGGTGGCGGAGGAGTTCGAGACCGTGTTCGTCGGCATGATGCTCAAGAGCATGCGAGCGGCAACGCCCGGTGACGACCTGTTCGGTAGCAATGCCATGGAGCAGTACGAGCAGCTCCACGATCAGCAGCTGGCGCAGAGCATGGGCCGTTCCGGGGGGCTTGGCATCGCCGACATGGTTGAGCGCCAGCTGCGCGAGAATGCCGGCTTCGAGACCGACCACCAGGTCGGCATTCATGGTCGCTCCATCGAGGACTATGACCGTCGAATGCCGCCCATGCAGATCGTGACTCCCGATGATGAGGGGGCGGAGGCGGCACCCAGGACCGGAGCGCCGGAGCCGGGGCGGCCTGGCGGCAAGGGCGCCGGCTGGGACTCTCCCGAAGCGTTTGTACAGGATGTCTGGCCGGCGGCCGAAAAGGCGGCCGAGGCGCTGGATGCCGATCCGCGCGCTCTGGTGGCGCAGGCGGCACTGGAGACGGGCTGGGGGCAGCACGTTATTCGCGACGGTGACGGCGACAGTGTCAACAATCTGTTCGGTATCAAGGCCGATCAGCGCTGGGACGGCGACTCGGTGTCCGTGCCCACGCTGGAATTCCGGGGCGGCGTGCCGGAGCGTGAGGTGGCCAGCTTCCGCGCCTACGACTCCCTCGAGGAGAGCTTCCAGGACTACGTCGAATTCCTGCAGAGCAATCCGCGTTACAGCGATGCGCTGGAGCATAGCCACGACCCTGAAACCTGGGTTGAGGAACTGCAGCGGGCCGGCTACGCCACTGATCCCGATTATGCCGAGAAGATACGCGGCATCATGAGTGGTGACCTGCTGGAGGCGGCCATCGACCCCCTCAAGTCCGGGCCGGAACGGCCGATAAACGAGGCATAGATCAGGGAGTAGTAGACAATGACGATGCTGAACAACAGTACCTCCGGCCTGCTGGCATTCCAGCGCTCGCTGGCGACGACCTCGCACAACATCTCCAACGTCAACACCGAGGGGTACAGCCGTCAGCGCGCTGAGCTGTCAACGCGGCCGGCCTCCGATCAGGGCGGCGGTTTCGTCGGCAATGGTGTGAAGACGGGCACCGTGCAGCGGATCTTCGACCAGAACCTCGAGGATGCCGTGCGCCGCGCCGGTACCGAGTTTCAGTCATTCGACAAGTTGGCCAACTTCAATGGTCGGGTCGACAATCTGCTGGCCGACAAGGACGCCGGGCTGTCGCCCGCCCTGCAGAGCTTTTTCGACAGCCTGGAGGACGTGGCCAACGACCCGTCGTCGTCCTCAGCGCGGCAGATGGTCATTTCCGAGGCCGAGAATCTGGTCAGCCGTTTCGATCTCCTGGATCGGCAGATGCGCAGTCTGGATGACGAAGTCACCGACCAGATGCAGAACAACGTCTCCCAGATCAACCAGTACGCCGAGTCCATCGCCAATCTCAATCGCGAGATCCGGGACGCGGAAGGCCGTTCCGGTGGGCAGCCGGCCAATGATCTGCGGGATCAGCGCGACCAGCAGCTTCAGGAGCTCTCCGATCTGGTGGGCACCCAGGCCATTCATACCGATGACGGCGGCATTGATGTCATGATCGGCAATGGTCAGCCGCTGGTACTCGGGAACGACGCCAACGCGCTCGACACTCAGCGCAACGAGTTCGATCCCAGCCGTGAAGAGCTGGTGTTCGTGGGTGCCGACGGCTCGCCCAAGAACGTCACCAACGTGATCAGCGGCGGTGAACTGGGCGGGTTGATGGAGTTCCGCGAGAACACCCTCGACAGCGTGCGTAACGATCTCGGTCAGCTCGCCACGGATCTCAGTAACGCCATCAACGCCCAGCATAACCAGGGTATCCAGATGAACGGCGAGCAGGGGGGTGACGTCTTCTCTGTGGCCGAGCCGCGCGTGCTGCCCTCCACCCGCAACAGCGACGCCATCGACGGCGTGCCGGACGTGGCGTTCGTCGAAGACTCCGTGGGCCAGCTCACCGGTGCGGATTACCGTGTCACCTTCGAGGGCGGTGACTGGGAAGTGGAGAACCGCGAAAGTGGCGAAACATTCTCCGTGAACAACGACGGTGACGGCGACGTCCTGGACGTGGAGGGGCTGCGCATCGATGTAAGTGAGATCGAGGATGCCGAGGACGGTGACCGCTTCGAGATCCAGCCGACCCGCGACTCCATTACCGCCATGGAATCCAACCTGCGCACTGCCGATGAAGTGGCGGCGGCGTTCCCGGTGGTGGGCGGTGAGGCGACCGGTGACGGCGGCACCGCCGGGGTCAACCGCGGTGACGGCGAGATTGGCGACTTCAACATGACCTCGGACGACAACGTGCCGTTCGATGACGAAGTCACGCTGACCTTCGACGCCGATACCAACCAGTTCACCGTCGAATCCGACAATGAAGGTGTGATCGGGACTCTGGATTACGACCCGGCGGTAGACAGCAACGGCAAGACCTTCTCCGGGGACGACCTCGGCGCGGACAATCCGCTGACGGGGATCGAGTTCACCATGGCTGGTACGCCCCGGACGGATGATGCCTTCGTCATCGAATCCAACGAGGATGGCTCCGGTGACAACCGGAACGCCCAGGCGCTGGCGGAGGTTGCCAACGAGGGACTGCTCAACGACGGCAACGACAGCCCGCAGGACTTCTTCAGCCGTATCGTCGGTGAAGTGGGCACCGAAACCCAGCGCTCCCAGAGCGCCCGGGACGCACAGGAATCCCTGCTGCGCCAGGCGGAAGCCGACCGTGAATCGGTCTCCGGCGTAAACCTGGAAGAAGAGGCAGCGGATCTGCTGCGGTTCCAGCAGGGATTCCAGGCAGCTGCCCAGGCGGCGTCCGTGGCCGATAACCTGTTCCAGACAGTGATCAACACGGTGGGGAGATAACCATGCGTGTATCCACCAGTGACCTGCAGCAGTCCTCCATCAACACGGTTCTGGATCAGCAGTCCAACCTGCTGCAGATCCAGAACCAGCTCGGCACCGGCCGGCGCATTCTGTCGCCGTCCGATGATCCGTCCGGCGCCACCCAGGCCCTGAATCTGGACAAGGCGGTCAAGACCAGCGAGCAGTACCAGCGCAACAACGAGCAGGCTGAGCTGCGCCTGCGCCTGGAAGACACGGTCCTCGACGAGACCAGCAACGTGGTCAATCGCATCCGCGAGCTGACCGTCCAGGGCGCCAATGCCAGCCAGAACCAGGAGAGCCGTCAGGCCATTGCGGCGGAGATGCGCGAGCGCGTGGACGAACTGCAGGATCTGGCCAACACGGACGATGGCCGCGGTGAGTACCTGTTCTCAGGCTACAAGACGGACATCGAGCCGTTCGTGCGCGAAGGTGAGGGCGTGCAGTACCGTGGCGATCAGGGGCAGCGCGACACCCAGGTGGGGCCAAGTCGCAAGATCGACAGCAGCCACAGTGGCTACGAGACCTTCATGGATATCCCCACCGGCAACGGTGATTTCCAGGTGGCGGTCAACGAAGACAACCAGGGGCGCGCGCGCCTGGCCAACGAAGAAGTCATCGACGACAGCATCGACTTCAATGGCCCCTACGAGATTCTGTTCGAGGAGGATGCCGACGGGGACATGCAGTTCGAAGTAGTGGACGGGGATGGTGACCCTGCTCTCGACGCAAACGGGGATCCGGTGGCCGGGGCCTACCAGGACGGAGCGCCCATCGAGTTCGATGGCCGCTCCGTGACGTTCGAGGGCGAGCCGGAGGACGGTGACAGCTTCGCAGTGGATTCGGCGCCGCGCCAGTCGCTGTTCCAGACCGTTGACAACCTGATTGACGCCTTCGAAAGTCGGGCGGATGACGGGGCCGATCGCGCCAAGCTGGAAACGGAGATCTACGAGGCCCTGGAGAACATGGACTCGGCTCTCGGCTCCCTGAACCAGACCCGCGCCGAGACCGGGGCGCGATTGAACGCGCTGGAGTCGGAGCTGCGCGCCAACGAGGCCGCGCGCCTGGACCTGGAGACGGAGCTCTCCCGGGTCGAGGATCTCAACTACGCCGAAGCCATCAGTCGTTTTCAGCAGCAGCAGGCCGGCCTGCAGGCGGCGCAGCAGAGCTACTCCCAGATCCAGAACCTGTCGCTGTTCAACTATATCTGAGGCTTTACGACCCGGACCTGACGCCCGCCGCATGACCGCACGGTCCGGCGCGCGTTGTTCGTGAAGCCGTCTTCACCAGCCGGGCATGACCTCGGGCGAGGCGCTGGACTGGACGTCGATGTCGGCAGGGGTGGCGGCTTCGAGTGCGTCGACCACCCGCCGGGCATCGGTGATGGCGTTGTCCGTGTCCGGAAGGCTGGCCAGAACCGCGTGATACCGCCCGGACGCGTCGAGGCGCGGGCGGTGGTCCAGCGCCCCCTCCTGCTCCAGCCACTGCTCCACCTGCTGGATGCGTTTGTCGCCGAAACCCGGTAGCCGTTCTTCCCGCAGCGAGGCGAGCAGTGCGTCCGGGTCGCCGTCCATCGCTTCGGCACGCTCGATCAGTGCGTCCAGGTTTTTCCATTTGCCCATGGGGCTCTCCTCCAGACGGGGCCGGTCCACCGGCTCGCCGCGCCCGACGCGCCATGCGTTGACCCACGCCCGGGCCGCCGCGGTGCGCCGCTCGAGCATGGCCCGGGCCGGCGCCTCCAGGTGGCGCGCCGCCGTACCCTCGAGCAGGCGTTCCGCCTGGCCCACGGTTGTTATGCGCAAGTCGGCGATCAGGCGATGGAGTGTTGGCAGGTCGTCATGGAGGAGATGGAAGAGGTGCAGTACGCCGGGCTCCGCGCGCGGGTTGGGCGCGTCCACGCCCAGGGCCGCGGCGTAGGCTGCCGGGTCGTCGGTGTCGGGCTCCGGTACCGCATCCGGCTCCGGCAGGGGCAGCGCATCGGCACTTTCGGCATTGATTGCGCGCACGCGGTTGAGATCAATCACCCGAGGCGCCTCGCCGGTCGCGCGCTGCCAGCGCTCCGCGTCTTCCGGCTGCGCGCTCAGATAGAGAATCTGTCGGCCGCTGTCCCGCGCCAAAGTGTGCAGGGTGGTGGCGACGGCGTCGAAGCGCAGGGGGTCGGTGGTGGCGAGCGCTTCGTCGAGCATGAGCGGCAGTGGGACGTTGCCATGTTCCTGCTCCTCGACCCAGGCCATGCGCAGGGCGAGCAACAGCTGCATGCGTGTGCCAACGGAGAGCGCTTCCAGCGCCCGGAGTTCACCGCTGCCGGCCTCGCGCGCGCAAGGTTCGCCATGATCGTCGAGCTCCAGGGCGAACTGCTCGTGGGTGAAGCGGCGCAGCCACTGGTCCGCAAGTCTTGCGGCCCTGGGTTGATGTTCGCGCCGGTGATCGGCTTCGACATCCTCGAGCAGAAAGCGCCCGGCCTCGGCCACCATGCGCTGGTCGAGCCGCTCCGCCAGCGCGTCACGGGCCTCGTCCCGGTCCGCCCGCGCCTGTTCCAGCCGGAAACGGCGTTCGGCGTCCCGCAACCGCTGGTGGATACGCTCTTCCTCCCGGACTAGCGTGTCATGTTCCTCGGACTGTGCTGTGGCCCGCTGCAGTTCCGCGGTCAGGTTGGCGCGATCATCGGCATCCGCGAGGGAGCGGAGGTCGTCCGGAGCTGTCTGCAGCCGTGCGCGTGCATCGTCTTCGCGCACGGTTGCGGTGTGCAGGGCCTGCTTCGCCTCGCGCCACGCCGGCAGTTCATCCAGTCGTGCGAGAAGCGTCTCGCGGTCGCCGTTGGCGATGCCTGCGCGGGCGTACAACTGCTCCAGGGCGGCGCTCGCCTCCTGTTCCGCGGCAGTGGCGCGGGTCGCCTCGTCCTCTGCCCGAGCGCGCTCGTGGCGGGCGTCGGCGGCTGTCTGCGCCCGTCGCTCCAGCTGCTCCAGGGCGTGAGTGAGGTCGGTGATGTCCTGGCTCGCGGCGGCGCTCTGCCACGTCGCGAGGAAATGGGTCAGTTCGTCGCGCAGCGGCGCCAGGTTGCGGTCCAGATGGTCGCAGCGTGCCTGGCTCTCCTCGCGGGCGATACGCGCTTCGTCCAGGCGAAGCAGGCGCTGGACGAGGAGCTGCAGATGGTTGGGCAGGGTGTCGGTGTCCAGGGCCAGGCCCATGTCGGCGGCGAGTGACCGCAACGCAGTGCGGGCGTCCTCGAGTTCGCCCCGGGCGGCCCAGGTGCGTTGCTCTTGGTGCGGGTCCACAGCGCTGGCTGCACCCGGCAGGCTGCGCCAGAGCAGCCAGGCCAGGCCGGCGCCGGCACTGCCTGTGGCAGCCAGGGTCAGGGCAGGGCTACCGCTGTAACCGGCATAGGCCAGGACGGCAACGGCCATCCCCGTGGCCGCGACCGCAAGCCGGTCGAGCCAGACCACGCGCCTGCTCCGGTTGGTTGTTGGTCCGTCCGCCTCGGTGGTGTCGGCCCCGGCGCCCAGCTGGTGCCAGTGGCCGAGGGCCCGGGAGAGTGTCTGCGCGGCCTCCTCCAGGCGGGCGACGCTCTGCTGGTCGATGCGGGGCGTGTTTCCATCCGCATCACCGATCAACTGTTCGTTCTCCGTGACGCGCGCGGTGTCCCGTTGGAGCTGTTCCCGCGCCTGCTCCAGGCGCGCCGTCAGGTCGCGGATCTCGTCCAGCCGTCTGCGCATGGGGGCGAGATACGGGCCTCCGTCCGCCTCATCGGCAAGCCCGGTGTCGCGCAGCCGCTCACTGGCCGCTTCCATGGCCTCTCTCGCGGCCCGGGCACGTTCGCGTTCCTGGTCGCGGCGCTGCTCCAGGCGTTCCAGTTCCCGGGCATCGATGCCCTCCGGCATGACCTCCGGGAATGCGCCCAGCCGTGCTCGCGCGGCGCGCGTCGCCTCCCGGGCATCCACAAGGGCCAGGGCGTTGTGACAGTGGTCTCGCCGCTGCAGGGCTTCCGTGGCCCGCTGGATGGCGACACGCAGATCCGGCAGGCGCTCACGGTCCGCGAGCAGGGTGCGATTTCCGGACTCCGCCTCCCGCAGCGTCTGCTCCGCGGCCTTCAGCGCCTCTCCGGCCTGACGGTCACGGCGCGGGTGGACCGGTAGCGGCCCCCCTTCGGCGCGCAGTGCCGCCAGGTCGTAGCCGCCGGCGAGCTCCCGGCGTAGCTGTGCGGCAATGGCGGCATCGCTCCGGGTGCGGTGCAGGAGTTCGTCAACGGGTAGAAAATAGCCGCCCAGTGTGTCCGGTGCCGGCAGTGGCGGCGGTTCACTGGTCGCGCCGTCGCGCAGCCAGACCACGTCGCGGCCGAACCGCTCGGCACGCCAGTGTTCGCCGTCGCGGGTGAATGCCGCCTCCAGAAGCACATTGCCCGGGTCATCACTGCGCGGCGCGATGAGCATCCGCAGTGCGCGCAGCAGGCTGCTCTTGCCCGAGGCGTTGGGCCCGGTGATCACGTTGACGCCGGGCCCGAATGTCTCGAGGTGGAGCGCGCGGTCAATCCCGGGGAGCCGGCGAATGTGGAGTGCGTCCAGCCTCATTGGTTCGCATCCTCCTGCTGCGCCAGCAGCGCATCAAGGCTGATTACAGCGCCACGGCGGAGCCAGTCCGCGATGGCGTCGTCGTCGGGCGGTGCGGCGTTGAGCCGGCTCCAGGCGGGGTCGCGGTGCGCGGTGTTGAGGTGCTCGCGGGCGCGGGTAATCAGTGCCTGGCGCTCCGGGTCATCCGCAGGGGCCTCGTCGAGCAGGCGCAGCCGCCGGGCCAGCAGCCCGGCCGGATCCGGCCTGCGGGCAAGAGGCGAAAGGTCCACCTCGGGCCGTGTGTCCAGCCACCAACGGCCGACGAACCCCTGTATCCCCCCGGTCAGCGGCAGGTCGTCGAGCGTCTCGTTCTCCAGCAGTTGCTCGACGGCGTGGCCAATGCGGGTGCGCCCGTGCAACCGGACGCGCAGGCCGATGGCGTCAGGCCGGAACTGCGTCGTCGCGATGTCGGCAGCGGCCGCCTCCGCGGCAGCGATGATGCGCGGGCGCACGTCTGTTGCCGCACTCATCCCCGAGATGTCCACATCAATCTGCTGCCACCGCAGCGGTGCCAGCGGCCATTGCTCCACCTGCTCGATGCCCTGGCTGCCGATGGTGTAGAGCCAGGGCCCGCGGGGGCCGGTTTCGCTCGCGCGCAGGGCGGTCACCGATCCGAGGTAGCCGGAAGGGCGCGTGCGGTCGAGCGGGTCGGGTTTGTGGATGTGCCCCAGCAGCCAGGCATCCACGCCGGCCTCTTCCAGCTGACGGCTGGTTACCGGTGCATGTCCGCTGCCGGGTTGATCCCGGTCGCAGTGCAGCAGCCCCAGTTGAGGGAGAGGGCTGGCATCGAAGCGGACGCCGGCAAGGGGGCTGTCGTGTACCAACGGCGCACTGAACGACGCACCGTGGATGATGGCCTGCACGCCGTCGCGGCCTGTCAGTGTCGTCGACTCCCAGGTGCCACCGGCGCCGAGCAGACGGAAGCCAGCCACTTCCTCGGCGAGTTGGGGAAGCACCTGCACGTCGTGGTTGCCCGCGACCCCGAAAACCGGAATACCTGCATCCACCAGTGCCGTGACGCTGCGCCGGAGCTCCGCGTATGCCTCGAAGAAATCATCTGCCTGCTCGACCACGTCGCCGGCAAAGACGACGGCGTCCACTGCATGCCGGCGCGCCGCGGACACCAGGCGTTCGAGCGCTTCCGCAGGCCCCAGGCGCCGTGCGCCGAGCCGGGTGAGAACCGGTTCCGGGAGTCGGCCGGGGCGCCGTCCCAGGTGCAGGTCGCCTACCGCGAGTAGATGCATGGGTGTGTTCCGGGTTGCGTGCTCATGCGCTCACACCATACCGGTTTCCCGGGCGTGGGCGAATGGATCGATTCGTCCCGGGCCGGCGTAAGTAGGAAATGGCTGCATAACCGTTCGGTCTGGGCGTCTTGCGGGCTCTGTCTATTGTGGTGCTGCCAGAAATGCGCACAATGGGCCATTGACGATACCGAGACCTCCGGAAGTGGCCGCGCAGGGTCTGGTCGGGCAGCGGCCATCACGGGTCAAGGGGATACAGGGTGGGGGCGACAGGTTTAGGGAATCACTCCGGACAAGTCGAGCTTTCCGTCTCCCGTTTCACTGACGGAGCGCATCTTCTCACGGGAATCCTGCTCGGTGGCGGGAGCCTGGCGCACGCCCTTTCCTCGCTGTGCGACGCCCTGGACCGTGAGCTTGGCGATTATCGTGTCACCACCACCGTACACGTGATGCGTGGCGGGCACCTCCGCTACAGCGCCGGTCCGGCAATGCCGGCGGTCTACGGTCGGATCATTGACAATATCCAGCCCGGCGAGCGTTCCGGCGGATGCGGCCTTGCCGCGCTCCGCGGCGAGCCTGTGTTCGTGGAAGATGCAGCCACGGCGTCCTGCTACTCGGAATTTCGTGACGTGGTGAACGCGCTGGGCTTTCGCGCCGCCTGGTCCATGCCGGTGCTGGACGACAGCGGTGCCGTTGTGGCAACAGTGGCACTCCATTTTCAGGAACCCTGCAAGACGCCCCCGAGCCGGTTGCACGAGCCCATGCAACGGCTGGTGGCGCTGGTCGGCACCGCGATCGCCACGCATGAGTGGACTCAGCACCAGCACGGCGATGTTGCAGGGCTCCAGCGCCACATGCAGGGGAGCCCGATCGGCTGCATTGAATGGGGCCCCGATTTCAGGATTCGCCACTGCAATGAAGCGGCGGGTCGGACTCTGGGGTATCTGCCGGATCGGCTGGTGGGCATGGAGGCCGGCGACTTCCTGCTGCGCGAAGACGACCGCGCCGGGCTGGCCTCGGTCAAGCGAGACCTGCTCGGCGGCGGCGTGCGCCACCTGCACACATACGCCCGCAACCGGCGCCAGGACGGCGTACCCATCTGGTGCGAGTGGTTCAATCTCGCCCTGGGTGATCGTCACGGCGGCATCACCGGCTTTCTGTCGCTGGTTAAGGATGTCACGGAGAGCACGCTTGCCAGGCGGTACACGGACCGCCTGGCCCGGCTGCCCGCAACCGGCTCCTATCTCAATCACCTGATCGAACAGATCCGCAAAGTCATGGGGGCGGATGTCGCCCTGGTGGCAACCCTAGAGGAGGGCGGTCGCACTGCGCGGGTGCTTTCCTCGAGTTTTCGTGGAGATGACCTCGAGCTGGAACGCTACGAGCTGGCCGGCACGCCCTGTGAGCTGCTGAGCCGTCAGGATGTGTGCGTGATCAATCAGGCCGTGATGCAGCAGTATCCGGATGACCCCTTGCTTGCGTCCATGGGGGCGCAGAGTTACGCCGGGGTCCCCCTGCGCGATCAGTCCGGGACGGTGTTCGGTCATCTCGCCGTGCTTGGCCGCTACGCCCTCGGGCCGGCCGAGGCCCTGCAGAGTACGCTGGAGCTTGCCGCCGCGCGGGTGGGCCTGGAGGTGCAGCGCCAGTGGGCCGAGCGCGAGACACGGCTCGCGGCGCTGGCGTTTGAAACGTACGAAGCCATCATGATCCTGGATCAGGAGTTCCGTTTCATCCGGGTGAATACGGCGTTCTGCAACCTGACGGGTTACACCACGCCGGCTGTGATGCAGCGCGGTCTCGATCTTCTGCTCACGGGCCAGGATGGCGCGCGTATCCGCCGAGAGATTCGCGAATCACTGGCCGCCAGTGGTTACTGGCAGGGTGAGGTGTGGGCCCGGGGCCAGCAGGGGCAACGTCGGCTTTACCGCATGAGCATCAGCGCGTTGCACGAGCCTGATGAGCGTGACGCCCGCTACGTGGGCAGCTTCCTGGACGTGACTTGGAACCGCGAGGCGGAGGAGCGGATCCAGCGGCTGACGTACGAAGACGCGGTTACTGGCCTGCCGAACCGGGCCGCCTTTCTGTCACGCCTCAAACGCGAAGGCAGCGAGGCGACCTTGGACGGGGCGGCGCTGCTGCTTCTGGACCTGGATGGTTTCCGCCGTGTCAATGAAGGCATGGGGTACGACATGGCGGACTCACTGCTGGAGATCCAGTCGGCGCGTCTGCGAGGGTTGGTGCCCGGCGCGGTTGCCATTGCCCGCGTGGGTGCCGATGAATTTGCCGTGGTGCTACGGGGGCAGGACGGGCGGGGCCTCGCCGAGGCGGATCTGGCCAGGGAAGCCGAGCGTCTGCGGCGCGCATTCGCGCACCCGGTGGAGGCGTCCGGCACCATGGTGCAGTCCGGGGCCAGCATTGGCGTCGCGACCATGGACAGCAGCATCGAAGAGCCGTCCGTACTGCTTACCCGCGGCGAGATTGCTGCCGCCCAGGCCCGGCACCAGGGCGGCAACTGCGTCGCCTTCTTTGATCCGGAGATGGAGCAGCTCGCCGGGGAGCGTCTCAGTCTTGAGCGTGGTCTGCGCCAGGCCCTGCGCCAGGGCGATGTGGGCTTCCACCTGCAGCCGCTGGTGGATGCGGCCGGTCACGTGGAGCGGCTGGAGGTCCTGGCACGCTGGGAGCACGAAGGGGAGCCCGTGTCACCGGCGCGGTTCATTCCCATTGCCGAGGCGTCCGGGCTGATCCGGCCTCTGGGTGGTCACGTCCTGCGCGGTGCCTGCCAGTACCTAGCAGAGCTGCGCGGCAGGTATCCGGGCCAGCTGCTTCCGGGGCTTGCGGTGAACGTCAGTGTTCGCCAGTTCCATGATCCGGATTTCGAAGCGTTGGTGGAGGACGTCCTCTCCGAAACGGGGCTTCCGGCCGGGGCACTGCTTCTCGAAGTGACGGAAAGCCTGCTGGCGGAAGAGGGGGACGCGGTGATCCGCCGCATGCAGCGCCTGCGGCAGATGGGCGTGCGCTTCGCCATCGACGACTTCGGCACGGGTTACTCGTGCCTCGCCTACCTGCGGCGCCTGCCGATCGACGAACTCAAGATCGACGGTTCATTCGTGGACGCCATGCTGCTGAGCCCGGAAGATGAAGAGATCGTGCGCACGATCGTTGTCATGGCCAATGCGCTGCGGTTGAACGTGGTGGCCGAGCGGGTCGAGACCCGCGAACAGATGGTGCGGCTGCAGGAACTGGGTTGCTCGACCTTCCAGGGGTTCTACTTCCATCGCCCCATCGCGCCTGACGGGATCACCGGGCTGTTGCAGCTCGACCCGTCGTGATCCGGCGCCTCTCGTCTTCACGTGTTTCCCGTGCAGCCCGGCCCCCGGGCGTTGTAACCTGAGCGCCTGACTCCCGGCGTTGTCGGGCGTGCAAGCGGAGGCGAAGGATGACTGATATCGTAACCATCACCGGCGTCTACCAGGGGCAGGTAGGGCCAATGGAAGGCGATGGCCGCCCAACGGCGATCTACAAGGAGCCCGTGCGCGAGGCCGTGGCCGTGGACGATGCCGGGCTGGTCGGTGACAGCCGCGGGGATACCCGGGCGCACGGCGGCCCGGATCGGGCCCTGAGCCACTATCCCGCAGAACATTACGCCGTCTGGGCCCAGGCATTCCCGGACGCGGCAGCCGATCTGACACCCGGAGTCCTGGGGGAGAACATCTCCACCAACGGCCTCAGCGAGGGTCACGTGTGTGTGGGCGACGTCTTCCGCCTCGGCACGGCCGTGGTGCAGGTGAGTCAGCCGCGACAGCCCTGCTGGAAGATCAGCCATCGACTGGATGTGCCGGAGCTGGCGCGGGCCGTGGTGGACAGCGGCCGCTCCGGCTGGCTCTACCGGGTGCTGGAGCCTGGGTACGTGGGGCCCGGTGATGTGGCCGAGCGCGTCGAGGAGGCGCAACACGGGGTTACTCTCGCCGACATGTGGACGCTGCATCACATGCGCCGCCCGCCGATCCAGGACCTGGAGCTGCTTGCGTCCCTGGAGACTCTGGCGGAGTCCTGGCGCAAGCGCTTTGCCAGCCGCCTTGACTGGATGCGTCGCCACGCGTGACGCTGCGTCGGCCCGTCATGATGCAAGGGAGAACCCATGAAACGCCTGCAGTCGATACTGCTGAGCATTGATGGCAAGGGCTACAAAGCCTACCGTCAGCTTACTGGCGAATACGCCTTCGACGACTTCCAGCTGCGGGTCGACCATGTGCAGGGCGACCCGTTCGCCAGCCCGTCGCGCCTGCGGGTCATCATGCCGTGGGAGCAGGCGATGCTGCCGGACGACGCGCGTGAGCCGCAGCCCCGTGCCGTGGCTGTGCGCGACTGGCTGGGCCGGGTGTTTCGGGAGGCTGCCGGTGATTCCCCGGAGATCCGCATCGATGCCGGCCGCCAGACCGTACTGGATCGTACGGCAGTGCTGTTTACCGATGCGGGCATCGAGATCCGATTCACGGTCAGTCTGCCCGCCAATGGGCGCACGATTCTCGGCAAGACGGCTCGCGACCTGCTGTGCCGGACTCTGCCACGCATCGTCCGACGCACCCTGCTGCCGGGGCAGCGCGACGACGACGCCATGCGGCGGCACGCGGACGTGGTGGAAGACCAGGCGGCGCTGCGGGAGGCGCTGGAAGCCCGCGGGCTGGTCGCCTTCGTGGCCGATGACGCCGTACTGCCGCGGCGCTCCGGTGTGGATGATCGCCCGCTGGAGTCGGCCGTGGCGTTCCGGACGCCCGACAGCCTGCGGGTGGAACTCCCGGCGCCCAACGCCGGCCCGGTTACCGGGCTCGGGATTCCGCGCGGAATCACGCTGGTGGTCGGTGGCGGATTCCATGGCAAGTCGACGCTCCTGTCGGCGGTGCAGTTCGGCGTCTACGATCACGTGCCGGGCGATGGCCGCCACCAGGTGGTTGCCGACCCGGAGGCGGTGAAGCTGCGCGCAGAGGATGGGCGTGCGGTGCAGGCCATGGACCTGTCCCCGTTCATCAATGCCCTGCCTTATGGCAAGTCGACCATCGCGTTTTCCACCGAACTGGCGTCCGGCTCCACCAGCCAGGCCGCTGCGCTGCAGGAAGCACTCGAGATGGGCAGCCGCACGTTGCTGGTGGACGAGGATACCTCCGCCACCAACTTCATGATCCGTGACGCCCGCATGCAGGCCCTGGTCGCCAAGGATGATGAGCCGATTACGCCGTTCGTGGACCGTATCGCCGAGCTGCGTGACCGGCTGGGTGTCTCCACAGTGCTCGTCATGGGCGGTTCAGGCGATTACTTCGGCGCGGCCGACACCGTGATTCAGATGCATGACTACCAGCCTCGGGATGTCACGGCCGAGGCCCGTCGCATTGCGGAAGCGAACCCGTCGGAGCGCCGGATCGAGGCGCCGGCGCCTCTGCAGGCGCCATCGCCGCGGTGTCTGGACGTACGTTCCGTGGAGCCGGCCGGCAAGCGCGGCAAACGGCGGGTGAAAGTGCGCGGCACCGATGCCCTGGAGTTCGGCGACGATGTGGTGGACCTGCGCGCGCTGGAGCAACTGGTGGATGCCTCCCAGGCGCGGGCGATCGGGCTGTTGCTCCCCGCGGCGGGAACTGCCGCGGATAGCTGGCTGGATGACGCCCCCCGGTGGTTCCGCGAGTGGTTGACCCAGCCCTGGGAGACCCTGACGCGCCGCCCCGACGGCGATCTGGTTCGTCCCCGTCTCACGGAACTCATGGCCGTACTCAACCGGCTGCGCTCGGCGCGTTTTCGCCCTGCCAGCAACAATCCGTCAGATCACTCCGTTGCACATAACAAGTAGAGGAGACATCCATGAACGAAAACCTGTTTGACCTCTCCGGGCGCATCGCCCTCGTCACCGGGGCATCCAGTGGCCTGGGTGCGCATTTCGCCCGGGTCCTGGCGGGGAACGGCGCCCGGGTCGTCGTTGCGGCCCGCCGCCAGGAGCGCCTGCGTGAACTCGTGGACGCCATTCAGACAGAGGGAGGGGAGGCCACGGCCATTGCCATGGATGTCACCGATGCCGACAGCGTGGCCGCCGGTTTCGATGCCGCCGAGCAGGCCTATGGCACGGTGGATCTGCTGGTTAACAATGCCGGCGTCGCGCAGCCACGGTCGTTTCTCAAGACCACCGAGGCGGACTGGGATTACGTCATGGATACCAATCTCAAGGCCGCCTGGCGCGTGGCCCGCGCCGGCGCGGAGCGCATGAAACAGGCCGGCCGGCCCGGGAGCATCGTCAATATCGCGTCCCTGCTGGGCCTGGGCGTTCAGTTCGGGGAATCACTTTACGCCACCTCCAAGGCCGGCGTGGTGCACCTGACCCGGCACATGGCGCTGGAGCTCATGCGTCACGGGATTCGGGTCAACGCCATCTGCCCGGGCTACTTCGAGACCGAAATGAATCGGGATTTCTTCGCCTCGGAGCAGGGCCAGGCGTTCGTGCGCGATCGCGTTCCGAGCCAGCGTCTCGGTGACCTGCCGGAGCTCTCCGGCCCGCTGCTGCTGCTGGCCTCCGATGCCGGGTCGTTCGTGAACGGCGTGGCACTGCCCGTGGACGGTGGACACCTGCTGAAGTCTCTGTAAGCGTCGGGGGAGTACCCCGCATGACACACGGGGCGATGGCACCGCCCCGTGATTGTCGACACGTATCGGGACGCAGGTGATCAGACCTCGTCGTTCACCTGTGATCCCACCGTCTCGGCGACACCACGTTCAATAGTGCCATCGGATGAAACCGTCTCCGTGCTTCCCGCACCGACGCCGGCCTGGTCGCCGGCGGCGTTGCCGTTCACAGGGGCCGTGGTCTGCGTGGCTCCCTGCGTGGCGTTCACCGACTGGGTAGCACTGGTTTCCGCTGGTGCACTGGTCGGCTGGGCGGCCGCGGGGGCAGGTTGGGGAGCGGTCTGCACCGGACTGCTGCCGACCAGAGCGCCCTGCGGGTTTGTTGCGGCCTGTGGCTGAGCCGAGTTGCCCGCGGCCGCAGCCTGGGCGGGTCGTGTCGACGTCGCCGTACTGGCTCCGATTCCGTCAATCATGTCGGGAATCTCCTGTTTGCCAATGAATTGCCTGGACAAAGCAGCGCTTCGTCCGGGCGGAGACGTAAGCAGAATTCACGCCAGGCAGCCTCGCGACGGGACACGCCCGCGCCGTGATGCGGGATCATCTGTGCTCGCCGTAACATGGCTTCGGGGACAGGCGGCAGGGGTGTGCCGCCACCCGGATCGGGATTGCCGGGCACCCGGAGGTGCCCGGCGGACGGTCTACTGGTTTTCCCGGTTTTCGATGAGTTCGTCCACCACGGCCGGATCGGCCAGCGTGCTGGTGTCGCCGAGGCTGTCCAGCTCATTGGACGCGACCTTGCGCAGAATGCGGCGCATGATTTTGCCCGAGCGGGTTTTCGGCAGCCCCGGAGCCCACTGGATGAAGTCCGGCTTGGCGATGGCGCCGATCTCCTTGCGCACCAGCTCCACCAGCTCCTTGCGCAGTTCGTCGGACGGCTCCTCACCGCTCATGAGGGTGACGTAGGCGTAGATGCCCTGACCCTTCACGTCGTGGGGGAAGCCGACCACGGCTGCCTCCGCGACCTTCGGATGCAGCACCATGGCGCTTTCCACCTCGGCGGTGCCCATGCGGTGGCCCGACACGTTGAGCACGTCGTCCACGCGGCCGGTGATCCAGTAGTAGCCGTCCTCGTCGCGCCGCGCGCCGTCGCCAGTGAAGTACTTGCCCTTATAGGCGGACAGGTAGGTCTCCATGAAGCGCTTGTGGTCGCCGTAGACCGTGCGCATCATCGACGGCCACGACCGGGCGATGCACAGGTTGCCGTCCGTTGCGCCCTCCAGCACGTTGCCCTCGTTGTCCAGCAGTTCCGGCTCGATGCCGAAGAACGGCCGCGTCGCCGAGCCCGGCTTGAGGTCCGTGGCACCGGGAAGCGGGGAGATCATGATGGAGCCGGTCTCCGTCTGCCACCAGGTGTCGACGATCGGGCAGCGGCCGTCGCCCACCACGTTGTAGTACCATTCCCACGCTTCCGGGTTGATGGGCTCACCGACGGTGCCGAGAATGCGCAGCGACTTGCGGCTGTGCTTCTTCACTGGCTCGTCGCCCTTGGCCATCAGTGCACGGATGCCCGTGGGGGCGGTGTAGAAGATGGCGACGTTGTGCTTGTCGACGATCTCCCACATGCGGCCGGCGTCAGGGTAGGTGGGTACGCCTTCGAACATCAGCGTGGTTGCACCGTTGGCAAGCGGCCCGTAGACGATGTAGCTGTGCCCGGTGACCCAGCCCACGTCCGCGGTGCACCAGTAGACCTCGCCCTCCTGGTAGTCGAACACGTACTGGTGAGTCATGCTCGCGCCGAGCAGGTAGCCGGCGGAGGTGTGCAGCACCCCCTTTGGCATGCCGGTGGACCCGGAAGTGTAGAGGATGAACAGCGGATCCTCGGACTCCATTTCTTCGGCAGGGCAATCGGCCGAGGCCTTGTCGGCGGCTTCGTGGAACCAGATGTCGCGGTTGTCGTTCCAGTCCACCTTGTTGCCGGTACGCTGAACCACGACCACGGTGCTGACGTTGGGGCACTCCTGCAGCGCCTCGTCGGCGTTGGCCTTGAGCGGGAAGCTGCGGCCGCCGCGCACGCTCTCGTCGGCCGTGATGAGCACCCGGCAGTCGGAGTTCTGGATGCGGTCGCGCAGCGCCTGGGGCGAGAAGCCGCCGAACACGATCGAGTGAACGGCACCGATGCGCGCACAGGCCAGCATGGCCACTGCCGCTTCCGGTACCATGGGCAGGTAGATGCACACCCGGTCGCCGCGTTTGACGCCGCGGTCGAGCAGAACGTTGGCAAACCGGGAGACGCGCTCGTGCAGATCCCGGTAGGTGATGTGCTGAGCCGCATCCTTCGGGTCGTCCGGTTCCCAGATAATGGCCGTCTGATCGCCGCGCTTGTCCAGGTGACGGTCGACGCAGTTGTACGCGACGTTGAGACGACCGCCGTCGAACCAGCGGATATCGCCCTTGACCAGATCAGAGTTGTTCACCGAATCCCAGCGTTTGAACCAAGTCAGCCGCTCGGCCTGTTCACCCCAGAATCCATCCGGATCATCCAGAGACCGCTTGTACATGGCCTCGTAGGTGTCCGCATCGATATGGGCGTTCTTGGCGACGTCCGCGGAAACAGGGTAGACCTTGGTTTCGGACATGGGATGACTCCTCCTCTTCGAATGGGTGGCCGGTGCGGTGCACCGACCCGTCATTTTCTTTGGTCCCGTTATTGGCAAGCCTAGCACCCCGGGAGGGCAGTGCGCCGGTGTGGACCGGCGGCTGCCCCGGTGAGGCCGTTCTGTCTGGCGCGTTGCTATCCGCCAGCAAAAGCGAAAGCCGTGCCATCTGCGGAACACATTTCCGATCAATCAGTTATCGATGCCAGTCGTGGCGGTTCTGTTACACGTGGTAACACTGGATGCGACAATTTGTAACGCCGCTCAGCCTTCCTCCGACTCTTCCATGCGCGGCTTGCGCGGGATGCCGAGGCGCTGTCGTTTCTCCCAAAGCGCCTTGCGGCTGATACCGAGCCGGCGCGCAAGTTCCGTCTCCGTGCAGTGGTCCTGGTTGGCCAGCACGAACTGCCGGAAGTAGTCCTCCAGGGACAGCCCCGGAGACGTGGTGTCGGGCTGGGGTTCCTCGTCCGGGCGCAGACCCAGAATGTTCGGCGTAATAACCGTGCTGTCACTGAGGATCACGGCCCGCTCGATGGCGTTTTCCAGCTCCCGGACATTGCCTGGCCAGCTGTAGCGGCGGATGCCCTCCATGGTTTCGTTGCTGAACCGCATGGGCGGGCTCTTGAGCCGCTTGCACGCCCGTTCGAGCAGGTGCCGGGCGAGCTCCGCGAGGTCGTCGCCACGCTCGCGCAGCGGAGGCAGCCGGATCTCCATGACGTTGATGCGGAAGTAGAGGTCCTCGCGGAAATCGCCCTGGCTTACCAGTCGGCTCAGATCGCGGTGCGTGGCGGCGACCAGCCGGACATCCACGTGCCGGGGCGAGGATGAGCCGACACGCCGGATCTCCCCCTCCTGGAGGACGCGCAGCAGCCGGGCCTGGGCGGCCAGCGGCAGCTCGCCGATCTCGTCCAGGAACAGGGTGCCGCCGTCGGCTGACTCCACCAGTCCCTGGCGTGCGCCCACGGCGCCGGTGAATGCGCCTTTTTCGTGGCCGAACAGTTCCGCTTCGATCAGGGTGTCGGGAATGGCGGCGCAGTTCACGGTGATCATCGGGCCGTCGCTGCGTTCGCTCTTCTCGTGCAGCGCGCGCGCCACGAGCTCCTTGCCCGTGCCGGATTCACCCAGCACGAGCACCGTGGTGGTGGTCGGTGCCACGCGGGTGATGCGGTCGAAGACGTCACGCATGGCCTTGCACGTCCCGACGATGCCGGACACCGGGTAGTCGCGGTCCAGATCCGCTTTCAGCGCCGCGTTCTGGCGCTCCATGCGCTGTTCCTTGAGGGCTCGGTCGACGGTGAGCAGCAGCTCATCGTTGTCGAAGGGTTTGGCGATGTAATCCAGGGCGCCGAGTTTCATGGCCTCCACGGCCGAGCGGACGCTGGCATAGCTGGTCATGATGATGGTGGGTACGGCCGGCGCGCGCTCCAGCACGGCCGTGCCGTCGGCGCCGGGCAGGCGCAGGTCGGCGATGATGAGGTCGAACCCGGTGAGTTCCTGCTCCCGCGCGGCGCTCTCCACGGAGTCCGCCTCCGCGACGACATGCTGGCGCTTCTCCAGCAGACGCCGCAGGGATTGCCGGATCACGTTCTCGTCTTCGATGATGAGAATGTAAGCCATGGTGGTCTCTCTCCGTTCAGGAACGCGATTGCCCGTCGGCCAGGGCGGTCTGCCGAGCGGCTAGCGGGATGTCCGGGCGCAGCCGTAACGTGATGCACGTGCCGGTGCTGTCGCTGTCCACCAGAACTTCGCCGCCATGCTCGCGGATGATGTTGTAGACCAGCGGCAGGCCCAGGCCGGTGCCGTAGCCGGGGCGTTTGGTGGTGACGAACGGCTCGAGCACGTGGTCGAGCACGTCATCGGGAATCCCACTGCCGTTGTCGTGCACGTGGACGTTGATCCAGCCGTCGCCGTGGTGTTCGAGGGCGATGCGGATCGCTCCCTCATCCTCACGGTTCGCACACGCATCGGCGGCATTGCTGAAGAGGTTCACGAACACCTGCACAAGCTGCTGGGGTTCACCGCTGATGGTCACCCCGTCGGGCACCTCGTTGTCGAACCGTACGAACCGGGCCCGCCGGCTCAGGGTGGTGAGCCGCATCGCCTCCTCCACGGTCTGGCGCAGGTCCACCGGCTCGGGCGGACGCTGGCTGCCGACGCCGCCATGGGCGTAGCGCACCAGGCTCTGGACGATGTTGTTGATCCGCTGGGCCTGGTTCAGGACCTCCTCGGCGATGGCGCCGGTGCGCTCCTCGTCGGTGTCCTCGTCGCGCAGTTCCTGGGCAAGGCAGGAAATGCCGGTCACCGGGTTGCCGATCTCGTGTGCGACACCGGCGGCGAGGCGGCCGATGGAGGCGAGCCGCTCGCTGTGGGCGAGCTCCTGCTCCAGTACGGAGACCTCGGTGAGGTCTTCCACGAGTAGAACGGTGTCTGCAGCCCGGTTGCTGTTGGACGGGTCGTCGATGGCCGCCTTGTGCAGGCTGTACCAGCGCGCGTGGTCGTTGGTCTGGATCTCCTGCCGGTGCCAGTGACTGGCGTCAGAGTCCAGAAACGATGCCAGCAGAGGACCCCACGGGTCGGGGAGCTCGTCCAGCCGGCGGCCGATGACGTCGGACATGGGCACGCGCGTGAGTTCGGCGATGGCCGGGTTCCAGCGGACCAGGCGGCCGCCCTGGGCGACGGCACACACGCCCAGGGGGAGGTCCTCGATGATCTGGCGGTGATAGCGCCGCAGACGGTCCAGTTCCGCCGCCAGCCCGCGCAGACGGGTGCGCGAGGTCTCCAGTCGGTCCTCGATCAGGCGGACGTTCTGGGCCAGCGCGGTGCGGCTGCGGGTGTCCATCTGCAGTTGTTCATCCACGATCATCCGTGCCAGCACCGGCCCCATCATCCCGGAGATGTTGCGTTCGATCTGCGCGCGCAGGCCGTGCAGATGGCTGGGGCGTGTCTCGCCCCAGTGCAGTCCCCGTTCACGAACCGCTTTCTCCACTTCCTTGCGGGCGGCGGTCTTGCCCATGACTGAAGCCAGCCGCTTGACGAACTGCTGGGGAGAGCGGGCGCGCAGATCCCCCACCGGCAGGGTGGGGTTGAGGTCGCGGCAGACGGCTGCGGCCTCGCGCTCGCGCTCGTCGGGGCGACTGAGCAGGGATACGGCGACGAACAGCACACTGTTGATGCACAGTGACCAGAACGTGGCCGACTGATACACCGCCGGCTGCTCGCCGTCGGGTGCAGGCAGCCCCATCCAGAGCATGGTGCTGTCACCGGTGACCGGTGGCAGCAGCACCGTGAATACCCACACGCAGGCACCGCCGATCAGCCCGGCGATGAAGCCGTGGCTGGTGGCGCGGGGCCAGAACAGTAGCCCGATGATCCCCGGGAGGAGCTGCGCCATGGCGAGAAAGGAGATCAGGCCCCAGCCGACCAGTCCGGTGGTGGGTTCCAGAATCAGGTAGAAACCGTAGCCGGCGGCGATCACCGCCACCATGACCACGCGGCGCGCCCAGCGCAGCGCGCCGTAGAGGTCCCGGTGGGGCTGCGGGCCCGCCAGGGGCAGCACCAGGTGGTTCAGTGTCATGGCCGAGATCGCCAGGGTGCTGACCACGATCATCGCGCTTGCCGCGGAGATCCCCCCGAGGTAGGCGAGCAGCGCCAGCGACGGGCTGCCGCTGGCGAGGGACAGGCCAAGCACGTGATAATCGGCCGGCGTGCCCGGCTGCAGGACCACGGCTGCCCAGAGGATCGGCGGAATCACCAGCGTCAGCGCCAGCAGAAACAGTGGGAATGCCCAACTTGCCAGGCTCAGGTCGCGCGGGTTCTGGTTTTCCGCAAACAGCATGTGGAACTGCCGGGGCAGCAGGAACGCGGCGGCGAAGGCGAGTACCAGCAGGCTCGTCCACGGACCCTCCCGCGCCGGGGCGTAGAGGGCCTCCAGGTGCTCGGGGTTGTCGGCCAGCCACGCCTGCATCCCGCCGATGCCGCCGAACGCCTGCCACACGGCCACGCCGGCCACGAGCAGCAGGGCCACCAGCTTCATCAGCGATTCGAACGCGATCGCCGCCACCAGGCCGTCGTGGTGTTCCCGGGGCGAGACGTGGCGCGCGCCGAAGATGATGGTGAATACGGTGACCAGCACCATGAACCAGAATGCCAGTACGTCGGGTGACGATTCCGGTGTCAGAACCTGCGTGGACTCGGCCACCGCCCGGATCTGCAGGGCGATGTAGGGCAGTACCCCCGCAAGCATGAGCAGTGTCACCAGCACGCCGGCCCACTGGCTGTTGAAGCGGAACGCGAACAGGTCCGCCACCGAGGTGAGCTGATAGGTGCGAGTCAGCCGCAGGATGGGCATGAGCAGCACCGGCGTCAGCACGAATGCCAGGGTGACGCCCAGGTAGATGGTGAGAAAGTTGAGTCCCTGGTCCTGGGCGAAGCCGACGCTGCCGTAATAACTCCAGGTGGTGGCGTAGACGCCCAGCGAGAGCACGTACACCACCGGATTGCGGGTCAGCCAGGCGGGCAGCCACTGCCGGTCGGTGACGTAGGCGATGAGAAAGAGCAGCAGCAGATAGCCGACCACTGCCGCCGAGATGACACCGAGATCAAGCGTCATGGTGTCCGAGCCGGTGGGCGATCAGGCCCGACAGTGCGATCAATAGGGCCCAGATGACCCATGCCGTGTACCAGGGTGCGCCCGTGCTCATCCACCAGACGGTGAACGGCGACGCCAGCAATAGCACACCGAGCAGGAACAGCAGCACGCTGTATCCGCCGGGGCCCGTTTCCTGAAGTTGGGCCATGGAACCTCTCCTCCGGTCTTGACGATTCGTGTCGTCTTATTTGTTACCTAAGGTAGCACACGCCTCGGGTGGGGGCGACCATGGGTCGTGTTCCGGATCATTGCGGTGCAATGGCCCTGCTGGCGATGCCGCGCAGACGGGCCGGATTCCAGTGGTCGAGGGCCCACTGCCACACGGTGGCCACCGGGGCGTTGCGGAGGCCGGCAGGAGGCTGCTGGTTCAACAGCTCCAGTGCGGAGACCAGCTGCGGGGCGGGGCCCGCGTCATCCAGGGGGGGCGCCATGTTCTGCTTGCTGAGCTTGCGGCCGTCGGCGTTTACGGCCAGCGGCAGATGGCCGTAGGCAGGCGGCGTGCCGCCGAGTTGCTCCATGACGAACCACTGGGGTGGCGTGCACGCCAGCAGATCGTGGCCGCGGATTACATGGGTGATGCCGGTGGCCATGTCGTCAACGGCGGCCGCCAGGTGGTACGCCGGAAGTGCGTCGGCCCGCTGCACGAGAAAATCGCCGATCTCCGCCTCCAGGTCACAGACGACTGCCCCCTGGAACCGGTCTTCGAGCCTCACTGTGCCTTCGACGCGAGCGCGCCATGTCCGTGCCTCCCGGCCCTCCGGAAGCCCGTTGCGGCAGGTGCCCGGGTAGAGCACGCCGTTGACCCCGGGTGTACCGTCGCGCAGCACCTCCTTGCGGGTGCATCCACAGGGGAATGCCCGGCCGTGGCGATGGAGCGTATCCACAGCGGCCCGATAGGCGTCGTGCCGCGTGCTCTGGTAGAGCACCGGGCCGTCGTGTTCGAAGCCGAACCGCTCCAGTGTGCGCAGAATGGCGTCTGCCGCCCCTGGCTGCTCTCGGGGCGGGTCTATGTCGTCGATGCGGACCAGCCATTCGCCGGCGTGACTGCGGGCCTCCAGGCAGGACCCCAGCGCCGCCACCAGCGATCCGAAGTGCAGGGGGCCTGTCGGGCTGGGAGCGAAGCGGCCGCGGTAGCCGGCATCAGCACCCATGCGGCCGATCAGGGGAGAACCACCGGCTGCGGCGGCGTCCAGCCCGGCGCGCGGTGCTCGGCAATCACCGTGGTATCAATGCCGCCGCGCACATTGAACTCACCGGTGACGCGCATGAAGCGTGGCTTCGTCGCGGCGACCAGGTCGCTGAGCATGTCGTGGGTGACCTGCTCGTGGAACGCCCCCTGGTCCCGGAACGACCAGATATAGAGCTTCAGTGACTTCAGCTCCACGCAGTCCCGGTCTGGAACGTACTCCAGGTGAATCGTGGCGAAATCCGGCTGGCCGGTTTTCGGGCACAGGCAGGTGAACTCCGGAATACACATGCGGATGGTGTAGTCCCGCTCCGGCTGAGGATTCGGGAAGGTCTCGAGTTCGCGGCTTGGTTGTGAGGACATGGCTTTCCAATTGTCTGGGTGAACGGGATAATACGCCCGGAACGGTTGCCCGGCACGCGGCCGGATCGGGCTTCGGCACAAGTCTACCGGTCGCCGCCTTGCTCGGCCACGTGCGGAATCCGCGAACGCGACAGGGAAGGCCATCCTTCATGCGGCTCAAGAAGATCAAACTGGCAGGCTTCAAGTCGTTCGTCGATCCGACGACCGTGCATTTGCCCGGCAATCTTGTGGGCATCGTCGGCCCCAACGGCTGCGGTAAGTCCAATGTCATTGACGCCGTACGCTGGGTCATGGGGGAGAGCTCGGCCAAGCACCTCCGCGGCGAGTCCATGGCCGACGTCATCTTCAACGGCTCCAGCAGCCGCAAGCCGGTGGGGCAGGCCTCCATCGAACTGGTGTTCGACAACAGCGACGGCACCCTGGGCGGCCAGTACGCCAGTTACAGCGAAATTTCCGTCAAGCGCCAGGTCAATCGCGAGGCGCAGTCCCAGTACCTGCTCAATGGCACACGCTGCCGCAAGCGCGACATCACGGATGTCTTCCTGGGCACAGGCCTGGGGCCGCGCAGCTACTCCATCATCGAACAGGGCATGATCTCGCGCATCATCGAGGCCAAGCCGGAGGAGCTGCGGGTCTATCTCGAGGAGGCCGCGGGCATCTCGCTTTACAAGGAGCGGCGGCGGGAGACGGAGCGGCGCATCCGCGACACCCGCGACAACATGGAACGGCTGGACGACGTCCGTGACGAGGTGGCGGGGCAGCTCGAGAAGCTGAGCCGACAGGCGCGTACCGCCGAGCGCTACAAGGAGTTCAAAGCGGAGGAGCGCCAGCTGCGGGCCGAGCTGTTGGCGGTGCGGTTACGTGACCTGGTGGACGAGATGAAGACCGGCGAGCGCGCTCTGGAGGAGCAGCGCAACGCCCTCGAGGCCGAGGTGGCACGTCAGCGCGGGGCCGAGCGGGAACTGGTGGAACAGCGCGAGCAGCAGGGCGAAGTCAGCGAGAGCCTGAACGAGGCCCAGGGGCGCTACTACGCGCTCGGCAGCGATATCAACCGTATCGAGCAGCAGATCGCCCACGAGCGTGAACGGCGGGAGAAGCAGGACGAAGACCTGGCCGCCAATCGCCAGGCGCTGGAAGAACTGCTGGAGACCGCCCGCGCCGACGAGGACAAGCTCGCCGAGACCCGCGAGCGCCTGGCCGAACTGGAGCCCGAGATCGAGGAACTCCAGGAGCTCGAGGAAACCGCCTCGGAGCAGGTGGCCGAGGCGCAGCAGGCCATGGACGACTGGCAGCAGCGCTGGGATGCGTTCAACGAGCGCGCCGCCGAGGCCGTGCAGGCCGCGCAGGTGGAGCGCACCCGCATCGAGGGCCTGGAGCAACGCCAGCAGACCCTGGCTGATCGGCGTCAGCGGCTGGCGAGCGAGCGCGAGAACCTGGACCCCGACAGCGTCTCCGATGCGCTCGAGGCGCTGGCCGAGGAAGCGGAGGAGCTGGGCGAACGGCAGGAGCTGCTTGGCGGGCAGTTGGAGGAAACGGAAGCCGCGGCGGCCAGCCTGGCGGAACAGGAAACCGCACTGGACGACCGGATTCACGCGCTCCGCGGCGACATCCAGCAGAGCGAGGCCCGCCTGACCTCCCTGGAGACACTGCAGCAGGACGCCCTGGGTGAAACCGAGGGGCCGGTGGCGGACTGGCTTGCCGGTCACGGTCTGGGCAGCGGTGGCCGGCTGGCGCAGCGGCTGTCCGTGGAACCGGGCTGGGAGCAGGCCGTGGAAGCGGTGCTGGCCGACCGGTTGCAGGCCGTGTGCATCGACGCCGGCGAGGTGCCGACCGCCGACCGGCTCGGCAGCCCGACCCAGGGCAGTGTCACCCTGGTTAGCACCGAGGGTGCGGTCACCGGCAACGGCGAGCACGACCACGGGTTGCAGCCCCTGCTGGCCCATGTTGCCGCACCCGGTGCCCTGGATGACCTGCTCCATGGCGTGTTCTGCGCCAGTGATGCCGCCGATGCCGAACGTCTGCGCCCCCATCTGCGCACCGGCGAGTGCCTGGTCACCGCTGACGGCATGCTGTTCGGGCGTGGATGGACGCAGCTATCCGGCGATGCCGGTGATGGCGACAGCGTGCTGGCCCGGGAGCGGGCCATGGAGGCGCTGCGCGCACAGCTGGATATGGCCCGCGAGCAGCGCGACCAGCTGGTCGACCAGCGGCGTGAGCTCGAAGAGCAGCGCCAGGACAGCGAGGCGCGCCGCGATCAGCTGCGCGAAGAGCGCGATGGGGTCGTGCAGCGGCTCACGCAGGTTCATGCCCGGCAGGACGGGCAGCGCCAGCGCCTGGATGAATTGCAGGCGCGGGATCAGCGCCTGGCAGAAGAGCTCGTGCAACTGGACGAAGAAGCGGCGGAAACCACCGAGGCCGTGCATGCGGCGAGGAGCAGGCTGCAGGACGCCTTGGACCGCAGCGAGGCCGATGGCGATGAACGCGAGCGGCTGCAGCAGGAGCGCGAGGGGCACCAGGAAACGCTGGCGGCGGTCCGTGAAGCCATGCGCGAGCGCCGGGAGCGCCGGCATGAGCTCCTGCTGCTCCAGGAGAATGCCAATGCATCGCGCCAGTCCCTGGAGGAACAGCTTCGTCGGCTCGCGGAGCAGCGCGAGCGTCTGGAGGCCCGCCAAGAGGAACTGACCGAGGCCCGGGAAACCCAGGGCGACCCCGTCCCGGAGCTGGAAGCGCAGCGGGAGCAGCTTCTCCAGCAGCGTGTCGATGCCGAGCGCGCGCTGCAGGAGACCCGCAACCGCATGGCCGAGATCGAGGAGCAGCTCCGCGGCCGCGAAGAGCAGCGTCAGCGCTCCGAGCAGCAGGTGGAGACCCTGCGTCAGGAGCTGGAGCGGATGCAGCTGCGGGATCAGGAGCTGCGTGTCCGCCGTCAGACCCAGTCCGAGCAGCTGGTGGAGCTCGGGTTCGATCTGGACACCCTGCTGGCCAATCTCCCGGAGGCTGCAACCGAGGGCGACTGGCAGGCGCGACTGGAGCAGGTCGAGCAGCGCATCAACCGCCTGGGGCCCATCAACCTGGCGGCCATCGACGAGCATGAACAGCTCTCGGAGCGCAAGGGCTACCTGGACCAGCAGCACGCCGACCTGACGGAGGCCATGGAGACCCTGGAGTCGGCCATCCGCAAGATCGACCGGGAGACGCGGCAGCGCTTCAAGGAGACCTTCGACAAGGTCAATGCCGGCATCCAGCACATGTACCCGCGCCTGTTCGGCGGCGGTGAAGCGTACCTGGAGATGACCAGCGACGATCTGCTGGAGACCGGCATCACCATCATGGCGCGGCCGCCAGGCAAGCGCGTGAGCACCATTCACCTGCTCTCGGGCGGGGAGAAGGCGCTGACGGCGGTGGCACTGATCTTCGCCATCTTCGAGCTGAACCCGGCGCCGTTCTGCATGCTCGACGAGGTGGATGCCCCCCTGGACGAGGCGAACGTGGGCCGGTTCTGCCAGCTGGTCAAGGAGATGTCGGCGCGGGTGCAGTTCATCCTCATTACCCACAATAAGGCGACCATGGAGATCGCCAGCCACCTCATGGGCGTGACCATGCACGAGGCGGGTGTATCGCGGCTGGTGGCGGTGGACGTGGACGAGGCTGCCGAGATGGCAGTGGCCTGATCGAGCAGGAACAAATGGCGTCTCGTGGCGTCTCCTGCAGGAGACGCTGGACGATGCGCCGCAGACCATGGACCCTGTAGGGGTGGCGGACCATTGACCGATCGTCCATGGTGGCTGCAGCCGGGTACTACGAATCGACTTTCGCGGATGGACACAATGGATACACTGCGCTGGATACTGCTGGCTGTTGGCGTACTGGTGATTGCCGGACTGTTCGGCTACTACAAGTGGCAGGAGCGCCAGAGCAGCAGCGGTCGACGGAATACCTCCAGATCAGCGGGGGTGAGACGGTCCGTGCGTGGTGACCGCGACGTGGAGGCCGCGCTGCGCGACATGGACGACTTTCTGCTGGACGACGGCATTGACGATGCGGCCGATCTTCCCGATGTGGAGCCGGATCCGGACGACGCGCCCGTCAGCCGTGCGCGAGTGCGCTCCAGTCACCACGAGGCCGATGATCACGACTCCAGCGTCGGCCCCGTACGCGTGCGCTCGGTGGCGGACGATGTGGGTGCCACTGATTTCTCAGACGCCCTCAATGACCACGAGACGGGCGCCTGGAACGACGACTTCGAGCCGGAACACGACGAGGCGCCGGAGGCGTCCGAAGAGGCTCCCGAACATGAGCGGGGAGCCGACGGCTGGAACCTCGGGCCAGTCCGGATTCCGCGCCCTGCCTGGGTCAAGGAGGCCGGCTGGCTGGGTGGCGAACACGGCGGTCGCGTGGACAGCGAGGAACAGGAAGCCGAAGAGTCGAGCTACGAGGATGCGGTGGCGCAGGCGGTAGGCGAAAAGATCATCGTTCTGCACGTGCATGCGGGCGAAGGCATGTGCTTTACTGCTGATGGCGTGAGTGATGCGCTGGAGCAGGTCGGGTTGCGTTTCGGGCAGCATGAGATCTTCCACCGTCACGTGGAGACGCGCCGGGGCGAGGAGCCCATGTTCAGTGTTGCCAGCATGGTCAAGCCCGGCACCCTGGACCCGTCGCAGCCGGAAACCCTCGAGACCCCCGGTCTGGCGCTGTTCATGCAGCTGCCGGGGCCGTTCGACGGCCTGTCCGGTTTCGAGCAGATGCTGGAGATCGCCCGCCGGCTCGCGGATCAGCTCGACGGCCACCTGCTGGATGGCAAGCGCTGCGATCTTACGGCGCAGTCCGTGGAGCACATTCGCGAGGATCTGCGCGAGTACCGCCGACTGGCCCATCTGGCGGCGCGTAAGACGCGGGCGTGAGCGGCCAGTCCTCCTGACCGATCGCACTTACTTCCGGAGCGCACCAGAGACGTTTCTGCCATGCGCCATACGCCGGGTGAATGGTGTGATGGGTCGCGCGGGTGCGGTGACGGCAGATCTGTATGGGTGACTCACGAAGCTCCGCGCCGGAGGCCGCCCGGCCCGAAGGGTGGCGGCAGGGACGCCGCCATCGATTTACAGCACAGGGATGTGCTGTAAATCGACCAGGCCGGAGACGCGGAAACTTTGCTTCCGAACGGAAGCAAAGTTAGGCGCAGTGCCGGAACCCAAGCAGCACCCGCACGACCCGGCCCCGGCCCGGGTACTGCTTCCCTTACAGGTACGCCTTCAGCTCTTCCTTGGCGATCGCATTCCGGTGGACTTCATCCGGGCCGTCCGCGGTGCGCAGGTGGCGTGCGTAGACGTACATGTCCGCCAGCGGGAAGTCCTCGGTGTAGCCCGCGGCGCCGTGGGCCTGGATGGCCCAGTCGATGACCTGGCAAGCCATGTCCGGAGCCGCCACCTTGATCATGGCGATCTCCTTCTTCGCCACCTTGTTGCCGACGGTGTCCATCATGTAGGCCGCGTTCAGTGTGAGCCAGCGCAGCTGGTCGATGCGGATGCGGCTCTCGGCGACCCGCTCCCGCCACACACCCTGCTCGGACAGAGGCTTGTGGAACGCGACACGCTCGCTCAGGCGCTTGCACATGAGCTCGAACGCCCGCTCCGCCTGGCCGATGACCCGCATGACGTGGTGGATGCGCCCCGGCCCCAGCCGGCCCTGGGCGATCTCGAAGCCGCGGCCCTCGCCGAGAATCATGTTCGAGGCCGGCACGCGCACGTTGTCGAACGCGATCTCCGGGTGCCCCTTGGGCGCGTGGTAATAGCCGTACACCGGCATGTCGCGCACGATGTGCACGCCGGGGGTATCCTTGGGCACGATGATCATGGACTGCTGCTTGTGACGGTCGGGGTTGTCCGGATCCGTCTTGCCCATGAGGATGAAGACGCGGGTCTTCTCACTGCAGCCGTTGGTGATGAACCACTTGCGGCCGTTGATCACGTACTCGTCACCGACGCGCTCGATGCGCGTTTCGATGTTGGTGGCGTCGCTGGAAGCAACGGCCGGCTCCGTCATGGCGAAGGACGACCGGATCTCGCCGTTGAGCAGCGGATACAGCCAGTCCCGCTTCTGCTCCTCGCTGCCGTAGCGGGCGAGCACCTCCATGTTGCCCGTGTCGGGTGCGTTGCAGTTGAATACCTCGGACGACCACATGTACCGGCCCATGATCTCCGCCAGGGGCGCATACTCCAGGTTGGTCAGCCCGGCGCCGTACTCCTCCTCGGGCAAGAACAGGTTCCACAACCCGGCCTCCCGGGCCAGGGGCTTGAGCTCCTCCACCAGCGGAACCGCCGCATAGGCCTTGCCTGCCTGGCGGTTCGCCTCCAGCTCTTCCTTGTAGCGCGCATCATTGGGCACGATGTGCTCGTCCACGAACGCCTGCAGGCGGTCGCGCAGTTCAAGGGTTCGCTGTGAGTGTTCGAAATGCATGGCAACCTCCGGAGCCGTATTCAATGATTCGCAGGAAGTATCGAGTGTGGTGAACCTTAGAGAATGAATCCAATGAATTAACTGGATTCGTATCAATTCATCTTGTGCATGATTGGCCGTGGCCCTGCGGCCGCTTGCCACGGGCGAAAACCCTGCTAATGTGAGCCGGTTTTCGTGCAATGCGACATCAAACAGGAGTAGCAAGTCATGAGCGTCAAAACAGTCGGTGTGATCGGAGCGGGCACCATGGGGAACGGCATCGCCCAGGCCTTCGCCGTGAGCGGGTTCAGCGTGAAGATGTCCGATATCGGGCAGGAGCAGGTGGATCGCGGTCGCAAGGCGATCGAGAAGAGCCTGGACCGCCTGGTCTCCAAGGACAAGCTCTCAGTGGCCGACCATGGCGCGGCGCTGGAGCGCGTAGAGGGTGTGGTTGGCCTCGACGGCCTCGCCGACTGCGACTTCATCGTCGAAGCGGCCACCGAGCGCGAGGAGCTCAAGCTGGACATCTTCCGCAAACTCTCGGACCTGGTCAGTGCCGAGACCGTCCTGGCGTCCAACACCTCGTCGATTTCACTCACCCGCATCGCTGCCGCCACCGCGAACCCCGAGCGGGTCATCGGCATGCACTTCTTCAATCCGGTGCCGGTGATGAAACTGGTGGAAGTGGTGCGTGCGCTGCAGACCAGCGACGCCGTGTTCGAACAGGTGGAAAGCCTGACCCGGCAACTGGGCAAGGAGCCCGTGGCCGTGAAGGACAGCCCCGGATTCGCCGTGAACCGCATCCTGGTGCCCATGATCAACGAGGCCTGCTTCGCCTGCGCCGAGGGCATCGCTGCGCCGGAGGACATCGACAAGGTCATGCAGATGGGAGCCAACCACCCCATGGGACCGCTGGCTCTGGCCGACCTGATCGGCCTGGATACCTGCCTTGAAGTGATGAAGGTGCTGCACTCCGCGCTGGGGGACCCGAAATACCGGCCGTCGCCGCTGCTGCAGCAGATGGTTGACGCCGGATACCTGGGGCGCAAGGTTGGCCGTGGCTTCTACGTCTACGACTGAGGCGACCGGGAACGTCGGCCCCGCCGCCCGCGGTGGCGGGGCCGACGGCACAGGACACTAGCGCATGCTGGGCTTTCTCCAGGGGTTCGCCTACGGGCTGTTTCTCTCGTGTATCCCGTGGTTCATTGCCGGGATGGTGAACCCGGCGGTGGCAGTGCCGAACGAGCCGCCGAGCCGCTGGCACGTTATCCTGCGCTACTGGCTGGGTATTCCGTTTCTCGCCTTCCTGCTCTGGCTGACGTCGCTCTGGGGCGGGTTCGGCCCGACGCTGGCCGGCTGGATCGTCGGGCTCGTTGCCATCGGTGTGGAAGTGCCGCTGGAGCGGGCCTGGCGCCGGTGGCTGACACGCCGCCGTGAGAAACGGCGGCGCCGGGAACAGGACGCAAGGCAGTGGCAGCGACGGGCCGAGAAGGAGGCGCGGGCGCGGGAGGCGGGGGTCGCCGTGCTCGATCCCGATCACCCGCCGGAAGACGCCGACTCGGTGGTCCAGGAGCTGTGCAGCGTGAAGAAGCGGCTGCAGGGCGCGCAGCGCGCTGATCTCGCCGTGCAGGTGGATCGCCTCTATTCGCGATACAGCCACGGCCTCGCCGTGCTGGGCGCGCGTTTCGATCCCGGCGAGCTGACCTATCAACGGGCTGCTGGCCTCATGGCCGAGGTCTGCCGGGGCGCACTGGACACTTTCCAGGCCATGGCCTCCCAGGCGGCCAGTGTTGCCGGCGTCGATGCCGATTACGTGCGCGGACGCCTGCGGCGTGAAGGTGATACGCTGCCAGCGGAGGAGCGTCAGGCCCTGGAGCGTCGCCTGGAGCTGTTGCGGGAGACGGAACAGAGCCTGAAAGCGCTGGGCGGCCGTAACGAGGCAGTGATTACCGCGCTGGACGACGCCACGGTCGCGGTGGCCCGCATCGAGACGGCGCGGCCTCATGCGTCCGTCGCCGCCGAGCGGGCGTTGCAGGACCTGCAGCGATTTGTCGATGGCGCGGGGCGGTATCAGCGTAGCGAATAACGGGCGAACACATGACCGAGACCAGTGACGACCGCGGCGAAGAGTCCCTGAAGCTCGCCATCCCGGATCCGGAGGATCTCACGGCGCAGAACGGCACGGCCGATGAGGAGTCGGCGCTGGCCGCCGAGGCCGATGCGTTCGTCGGCAGGATACTGGAGGCGGATGCGGAACACGACCAGCAGCAGCGCGAGGTGGTGGATACCATGGGCGCCGACGCCCAGCAGGAAGCCGCACACCGCAGCGCCATGCTGCAGACGCCGCTGCGCCAGCTTGCGCACCAGGGAGATGACGGCGGCCCTGTGGCCCGCTCCCTGGAGGACCTGCGTACGCGCATGGACGACCTCGACCCGCATCGCCACGCGCTCTCCCGCGGTGGTGTGTCGCGCCTGCTCGGGCGCATCCCCGGCGTGGGCAGCCCCGTGCAGCGGTACTTCCGCCGCTTCGAGACGGCGCAGGAAGCGCTGGATGCCATCATCCACGACCTGGAAGCGGGCCGTGACATGCTCCGGCGCGACAACCTCACCCTGAGTGACGATCAGACCGCGCTGCGGTCCAGCCTGGAGCGCCTGGAGCGGGAAGTGGCCCTGGGCCGGCTGATCGATGAGCGGCTGGTGGCCGCCGCAGCGGAATATCCGGCCGAGCACCCGCGCCGCGCCTTTCTGGAGAACGAACTCCTGTTTCCGCTGCGCCAGCGCATCACCGATCTGCAGCAACAGCTGGCCGTGGCGCAGCAGGGCGTGCTGGCGCTGGAAGTGGTCATTCGCAATAACCGTGAACTCATGCGCGGCGTCGATCGCGCCATCAACGTCACCGTCTCGGCGCTGAACGTGGCCGTGACCGTGGCCATGGGCCTGGCGAACCAGCGGCTGGTGCTGGACCGCGTCGAGGCGCTCAATCGCGGCACCTCCGACATGATTGCCGGCACCGCGAAAGCGTTGCGTGGCCAGGGTGTCGATATCCAGAACCGGGCGGCCTCCACGTCCCTGGACATGGAGCAGCTTGAACAGGCCTTTACCGACGTGCTCGCCGCCATCGACGAGGTTTCCCGCTACCGGCGCGAGGCCTTGCCGCGGCTGGACGAACAGATCGACCGGCTGGACCAGCTCGCCGTCCGGGGGCGGGCGTCGGTTCGGTCCATGGACGAGGGGAATGCGAGTCATGACAGGCACGATCAGTGATGCCGGCACGAGGCCGTCCGCCGATACGGTGAACCATGTCGTGACCGAGCTGCGGGAGCGCCTGGGTGAGCGGGTCTCCACCAATGCCACGGTGCTCGAGCAGCACGGCCATGACGAATCCGGCTGGCCGGTGATGCCACCGGACGCTGTGGTCTTCGCCGGCTCGCGTGACGACGTGGCGACAGCCGTGACTGTTTGCGCCCGCCACCGCATGCCCATGATTCCCTACGGCACCGGCACCGCCGTGGAAGGGCACGTGCAGGCGCTGCAGGGCGGTGTCGTGATAGACCTCGCCGGCATGGACCAGGTGGTGGCGGTCCATGCCGCGGACATGGACTGCACCGTGCAGGCGGGCGTGACCCGCAAACAGCTCAATCGCCACCTGCGCGATACCGGGCTGTTCTTTCCCATCGACCCCGGGGCGGATGCGTCCATCGGCGGCATGACCTCGACCCGCGCGTCCGGCACCAACGCCGTGCGCTACGGCACCATGGCCGGCAACGTCCTCTCCCTCACCGCCGTGCTCCCGGACGGGCGCGTCATCGATACCGGCCGCCGTGCGCGCAAGTCCTCTGCCGGCTATGACCTCACGCACCTGCTCATTGGCGCCGAGGGCACCCTGGGTGTGATCACCGACATCACACTGCGCCTGCACGGCCTGCCGGAGGCCATCAGCAGCGCCGTGTGCGCATTTCCCACCGTGCGGGATGCCGTGGAGGCGGCCAGCGAGACCATCCAGACTGGCGTGCCCGTGGCCCGGGTGGAACTGCTGGACGAACTGCAGATGCAGGCCATCAACCGGTACGCTGGCCTGGATCACCCCGAGGCGCCGCACCTGTTCCTGGAGTTCCACGGCTCTCCGGCGGGCGTCGCCGAGCAGGCGGAGACCACCCAGGCCATTGCCAGCGAGCACGGGGGGCACACCTTCCAGTGGGCCACCGTCGAAGAAGAGCGCAACCGCCTCTGGCAGGCTCGGCACGACGCCTATCCCGCCGCACTGCAACTGCGCCCGGGAGCCCGGCCCGTGCTGACCGACGTCTGCGTCCCCGTGTCCTCACTGGCCGACTGCATCGCGGACGCCCAGCGCGAACTGGAGCGCCTGCCCATGCCCGGCACCATCCTGGGCCACGTGGGTGACGGCAACTTCCACGTCATCCTTCTCTGCGAGCCGGACAGCGCCGACGACTACGCCCGGGCCAAGGCCTTCAACGAGCGCCTCGTGGAACGTGCCCTGGCTCTGGACGGCACCTGCACCGGCGAGCACGGCATCGGCATGGGCAAGATGCCCTTCCTCCAGGCCGAGCACGGTGACGCCGTGGCCGTCATGCGCAGCATCAAGGCCGCCCTGGACCCCCACAACCTGATGAATCCGGGAAAGGTGTTCCAGCGAGACTGACCCGGATAAGGTGGCAATGGCCAGTGAGCCTCCGGCATGGGGTGGGTGCCCTGATCACGGACTGTCCGCGGCCCGGACGGCCGCGGTCAAGTGCCCAGGGAAGGGTTCACAGCGTGTCCGTGATCAGGGTGCCCGCCCCATGCCCCCGGATGGGCCCGCATGGACCCGAATCGAAGGGCGCGCATTGGTGGGGACTTACATCCGCGGTTATTGATCCGTAAACGTGAAATACGGCGCCGTCGCCCCCCGCGTCTCCCGCGCCTTGCGCAACTCATCCCGCGCCACACTCCGCAGATGCACCTCATCCGGCCCGTCCAGAAACCGCATGGCCCGGCCCCAGGTCCAGAGATAGCTCAACGGCGTATCCGGCGTCAGCCCCATGGCGCCGAACACCTGCATGGCCCGGTCCACCACCCGTGTCTGCAGCCGCGCCACCACCGCCTTGATACCCGACACCGCCGTGCGCGCCGCCTGGGCGCCGTGCGTATCGATCTGCCACGCCGCCTGCAACACCAGCAGCCGCGCCTGATCAATCTCCAGCCGGGATTCCGCGATCCATTCGCGCACGTTCGCCTGGTCCGACAGATAGTGCCCGAACGTCCGGCGCTCCAGGGCCCGCTCCCGCATCAGCTCCAGCGCCACCTCGCACTGGCCGATGGAGCGCATGCAGTGGTGAATCCGGCCCGGTCCCAGCCGCGCCTGCGCCATGGCGAAACCCTGGCCCTCCTCACCCAGCAGATTCTCCGCCGGGACGCGCACGTTCCGGAATACCAGCTCGCAGTGTCCCTCGGGCGAGTGGTAATGCATGATGGGAATATTCCGCACCACCTCCAGTCCGGGTGCGTCCATTGGCACCAGCACCATGCTGTGGCGGGCGTGGGGATCGCTGTCCGGGTCCGTGTCCGATACCCCGAGCACGATGGCCAGCCGGCAGTTGGGGTGGGATGGGCCGGTGATGAACCACTTGCGGCCGTTGATCACGTACTCGTCCCCGTCACGGCGGATGGAGGTCTGCATGTTGGTGGCGTCCGATGAGGCCACATCGGGTTCACTCATGGCGAAACAGGAGCGAATCGTGCCCTCCAGCAGCGGCCGCTGCCAACGGTCATACTGTCGGGGCGAGGCGAACAGGTACAGCAGTTCCATGTTGCCGGTGTCCGGGGCCGAGCAGTTGAACACCTCCGGCGCCCAGTGCACCCGACCCATGATTTCGGCGATGGGTGCGTACTCCAGATTGGTCAGCGCGGTGCCGGGCTCATCCTCGCGGAGCCCGGGGAGAAAGAGGTTCCACAGCCCGTCCCAGCGGGCGAGGGCCTTGATGTCCTCCACCAGCTCCAGCGGATACTGCCCGGCCGCAGCTTCCCGGTGCCACTGGCTGTTGTAGGGCAGTACGTAGTGTTCCATGAACTGGATCACCCGGGATCGCAGTTCCTCGGTTCGGGCGCTGTGCGCGAAATCCATCAGCCATCTCCGGAGCCGTCCAATGCACATTAGCGTGAAGACTCTGGCAGGCTGACAACATGATTCAGGTCAAGGGAGAACATTGAATGCGGCTTGAGGTCGGGTGCGTCATCCGGATGGAGTGTCCGCAGCCAACGCCACTGATTCTGCTGCTGCGTCCCCGCAGTGGCCGGTATCAGTGGATTGTCAGCGAGCGTTACGCCCTCACCCCCCATGTGCCGGCAACCGAGTACGTCGATGGTTTCGGCAACCTGTGTCAGCGCCTTGTAGCCCCGACAGGCGCGTTTACCGTGGAGACCACGGCCGAGGTGGATGTGGCCGCCCGGGAAGCAACCGGCGCGGGCGCGCCCTACGTGCCGGTAGAGGCGCTGCCCGACGACGTGCTGCTGTACCTCATGCCCAGCCGTTTCTGCGAATCCGATCGCCTGGGCGCCGTCGCCGCTGAAGCCAGCGGCGGGGCGCGCATGGGGTATGACCAGGTCGCGGCCATCTCGCAATGGGTCTTCCGGCACCTGACGTACCTGCCGGAATCGGACCCGTCGCCGGTGTCCGCCCGTGAGGTTCATGCCCGTGGCGAGGGGGTGTGCCGCGATTTCGCCCACCTCGCGATCGCCCTGTGCCGGAGCCTGAACATCCCCGCGCGCATGGTGGCCGGCTATCTCCAGGATCTGGAACCCATGGATCTGCACGCCTGGTTCGAAGCCTACGTGGGTGGCCGTTGGTACACGTTCGATCCCACCCGGCCGGACAACCACAAGGCCCGGGTCACGCTGGCCCAGGGGCGCGACGCCGCGGATATCCCGGTGTTCAATCAGTTCGGGCCGCCCGTGACTCCTTCCCGCATGGAGGTCTTCGTGCGACCGCTGGCGGGCTGACGGGCGCGGCTGCGCCACAGCCACCCCAGGCCGGCGTAGGCCAACAGCAGGCCCAGGCCCGTATTCAAGACGCTGGGCACCGCATGCGGGAACCGGTTGTAGAGCGTGGCACCGGTGTCCTGAGGCTCCGGCAACCCGGCGAGCAACGTCTCGGTTGCAAATGGAGTGGTCTTGGCAATGACTCCGCCATCCGGGGCGACCAGGGCTGATGGGCCGTTGTTGATGGCATGTACCATGGGAACCCGGTTCTCCACCGCGCGGAGGATCGAGGCGCGCAGGTGCATCGACGGCTGGCGGGTTTCGCCGAACCAGTTGTTCATGGAGTGGACCACGAGGATGCCACTTTCGCCATCAACGCCGCGTGCGATCAGCTCCGGGAATACAGTTTCATAGCAGATGCGCGGGATCAGGCGGCGCCCTCCCGC
The DNA here is from genome assembly GCA_007126095.1 of Aquisalimonas sp. GTDB lineage: Bacteria > Pseudomonadota > Gammaproteobacteria > Nitrococcales > Aquisalimonadaceae > Aquisalimonas. The sequence goes on along the minus strand of SLBZ01000034.1, from coordinate 35,972 downwards.
CTTGATTGCGTCGGGCCGGTCACCGGCGGTCAGCGCTTCCGTGAAGTCGCCGAAATAGGCCTCTGCGACGGGGGCGAGCCAGGGCAGAGTGTCAGCCAGTGGCAGGTACTCACCGAAGGGAGCCCGACCCATCTTCCGGTAGTGACCTGCAGGGGTGTCGTCCGGATGCAGAACCGTTGCCGTGTTGTAGTTATGCGTGTGGCCGTTGCGGTCGACCGCTTCTGCATCCTGGAAGGCAAGGGTGATGCCCAGTTCCCGGGTGGTCTGGTGATAACGGTGGCGGATCCCGGGGTTGCGGTGGTAGCCCTTGTAGCGCGCCTCCGGCCAGACCACCAGCTCGGCGCCCGCCGCGGCCAGCTCGCGGGTTGCGTCCAGCTCCGGTGGCGACAGGCGCGAGTAGCCCGGGGGCAGGGGTGGAACACCCCGCGTGGGCGGGTCGTTCGGCTGCACAATGCCCACGTGCAGGGTATTCCAGCCCGCGGTCGTCTCATGCCAGTCATGCAGGGCGACAACGCCGTAGCCGAACCACGCGATCAGTAATGCGCACGCCGTGAACCGGATGGCAAGGCGGCTTCGATGCGGCGCTGCGCGGGACTGGTCGTGGATGAGAGTGGCTGTCAGGGCCATGAGCAGATCGAGCGCGAGGACGCCACCAAGATCAACACCCTGGATCGCGGGGAGGAATAGCGACTGCCCTTCACCCGGCCGGAGCGGGACAAGGGCCGGGAACAGGTTCAGCGTACCCACGAAGACCACCGGCACGAGCAGCAGGTCGGGAAGTGCGGTGCGGCGCCTCAGCCACTGCAGCGCCAGGGCGGCGAGGGCAAACCCTTGGGCGGCGTAGAGCCAGTACGCCGCTGCGGCAGCCACATGCCAGGGAGCTGGGTACCCCTTGAACAGGGAAAAGAAATCGGCCATCCAGTAGCTGCCCGCAGCCCAGGCGGTGAAGCCGGCGACCAGGCCCAGCAGCCAGGCACCTCCCAGGGAGCGGTCCTGCAGCGCCATGAGCAGCGGGACAAGCGCGATCCAGCCGGCGATGAACGCCTGCGGCACAAGAAAGGGCAGGCTGACGAGGAGACCCGCGAGGACAGCAAGCCCCACCGGCGGGATCCGGCCCGTCGGTGCTGTGCGAACTGGCTGGTCGGGATTCGATGCCATGGGTGGATGGGCCGCGCAGGGCCGGTGCCCGCAGTCAGTGCGGGCACCGGCACGTTCCGTGCGGGACGTCAGTTGATGTCCCGCGTTTCCACGTCCCAGTCGCTGCTCTGGCAGAGCACGCAGTCGGCACCGAAGAAGACGTTGGCCGCGTGGGCGTCGTCCATCAGGTAGTACCGCATCCATGCGGTGGAGGGCCCGCGGAAATCGCCGGCGCTGCCAACGGGCTCGAAGTGTCCGGCACCATCGAGAGTCCCCCAGAACACCGGCACATTGGTGTTATTGAAAACCTGGCTCTGGTTCAGGATCGGGCCGGCGATGGTGTCGCTGCTCCCGGACATCAGGAACATGGGGCCGTTCTGGTTGCTCTGGGAGTCGCTGTCATGGCCCAGCCCGATTACGTAGGGCTGCATGGGCGCCGTTGCCGTGACCCGTGGATCCTGGCCGGCCATGATGCTGCCGCCCCCGCCCTGGGAGTGACCCGACGTAGCCACCCGGTCCATGTCCAGGTTGCCGGCATAGACACTGCTGCCGTTGGCGTTTTCCTGCTCCAGGTAGTCGAGGCAGTCGATCATGTCCTCGCCATCCCCGGCGCTGGAGGTTTCCGCCGCGGCCACCACGAAGCCGTGGCTTGCCCAGTGCGAGAGCAGCCCGTTATAGCTGGTGGGGCTGGTGCCGGTCCCGTTGCCCCAGATGATCACCGGGTGCTGCAGCCCCGTATCGCCGAGGTTGGTGGGGTAGTGGATCTCGCAGCCATCCGAGAACCAGCCGCCACTCTCCGTGGACGATGTGGTGGAGTACGGCCCGTCGTCCGCAAAGTCGCTGACCGACGGAAAGCCAGTGCCCGTCTCGTCATCCTCCGGTGGTGGCAGGTCATCGCCGTTGCCGGGGCTCAGGGCCGTGGCCGTTCCGGTTGCCAGTGCGAATGCCGTGGCCGTGAGCCAGGCAGCAAGCGTGGTTTCTTTTTTGATGCTATCCATAGCATCTCCTCCTCGTTGTTTGCCGTGACGGTGCGCACTTGCGGCGCATGAAGAGGCCCCGGCCGCTCACGGCGGCGACACGGGGCCTGCCAGGAAGCCCGTCTGCTGCAAGCGGACGGGACTAAAGCGCTATCCTGTTCCTTGTTGAAACAGTTGGATTATTTGTCTCTGTGACACCTTTAGTCACTTTCCCGCACACTGTCAAGTGTCTTCGTCGGCGGAGGAGGTTGCGTCCGGGAGCGACTTCGGAGGCTGCAGAGCGTCCTCCGTGTGGGCCCTGGGGTCCAGTTCATGGATTACGGGCGTGGTGCGGCTCATGGTTCGATAAGGCCCCTGGGTGCCCGTGCGTTCGTTGCGTAGCAGCCATGCCGAAATGCCGGTCACGGCGGCGATCGCCGCCACGTAGAGGAACAGCCCGGGGCCGCCGATCAGGGCGATGATCCAGCCGGCGACCACCGGGCTCCCGGCTGCCGCAACACCCCAGAGAAACAGCAGTGCCGCGGCAATGGCGACGAAATCGGTACCGGTGGTCTCCCGGTCATTGGCCTGGGCCACCGCCAGTGGGTAGAACGTGAACGCGAACCCGCCAAAGACGGCGATCGTGGTGAGTAGCAGCCAGACGGGTGCAGTCCCGCCCAGGAGGGCGATGCCCAGGGCGAGCAGCGCCGACGCGCTGCCGGATATCAGGATCATGGGCTGCCGGCCCACGCGGTCCGACAAGTGGCCGATGGGCCATTGCAACACAATACCGCCGAAGATCAGGCTGGCCATGAGCAGGGCGACGCCGTTGACGTCCAGCCCGATGCGCAGCCCGAACGCGGGCGCCAGCGTGAACAGGGCGCCGCTCATGAGGCCGGACGCGATGCATGTCCACGCCGCGAGTGGAGAGGCCATGAGAGTCGCGACAAGTGCCATGGGCCGGTGCGGGGCCGGTTCCGGCGGCGAACTGGCCCGGCTCAGGGCCACCGGGATCAGACACAGGGCGAACAGAACGGCGACCACCATGAACAGCTCCGTCCCGGCCGGATCCCTGACAGGCAGAAGCAGTTGTCCGGCGCCCAGGCCGAGATACGAGATCACCTGGTAGACGGAGAAGACGCGACCGCGGTTGGCGGAGTCGGCTCGCTCGTTGAGCCAGCTCTCCACCACCATGTAGATGCCAGCAATGCTGAACCCGATCAGGATGCGAAGGACGAACCAGGCAAGCGGCAGGAGGTAGAGGCCCTGGATCAGTACCGCGGCGGTACAGGTGGCGGCGAAGATGGCGAAGGCGCGGATGTGTCCGACGTGGCGGATGACCCGTCCCGCCCACTGGGAGCCGGCGACGAGCCCCACGTAATAGGCTGCCAGGATGACCCCCTTTACCTGGGGATCCACCGCCTCGAAATTGAGTCTGACGCTGACCAGGGTGCCCATGAGTCCGGTGCCGATCAGCATGACGGCCACCGAGGTCAGCAGGGCGATGATCGACACCAGGAACTGGCGCATACGGCTCCTCGACGTAACCTTTTCGCATCGACGACGTGCTGTTCGTGCAGCGCGAGCATCCGGACTTGCCTGAAGGCAGCCCCATCCCCGATGATCAACGGTCGGATCGCACGGGAATCAGCGAGAGTATTGCATGAGCGACGCAGAACAACGGATGAGCGCATTGAACAGCGGCCTGGCCGGAACCGGCTATATCTGTGGCGACGACGTCACCACGGCCGTGTATCTGGCCCAGGCGCTGGAGAAACCCGTCCTCGTGGAAGGGCCGCCCGGTGTCGGCAAGACGGAACTCGCGCGTGCCATGGCCTCGGTAACCGGCCGCCAGCTGCTGCGGCTGCAGAGCTACGAAGGACTCGACGAGGGGCGTGCGCTGTACGAATGGAAGTACGGCAAACAGCTGCTCTACACCCAGGTGCTGCGGAACCGGCTGGGCGCGTTGCTGGCCGATACGGAGGACCTGGACGCGGCGGTGGGGCGGCTCGACGGCCTCGGTGGTGGCTTCTTCTCCGAGCCGTTTCTTGATGCGCGGCCGCTTTTGCAGGCGCTGCGCGCGGAGCAGGGCGCGGTTTTGCTGATCGATGAGGTGGACAAGTCCGATCCGGAGTTCGAGGCGTTCCTGCTGGAGTTCCTGGCGGATTTCCAGGTGACCATTCCCGAGTTCGGCACCGTCGAGGCGACCACGGCACCGCTGGTCTTTCTCACCAGCAATGCCAGCCGGGAGCTCTCCGATGCCCTGAAACGGCGTTGTCTCCATCTCCACATCCCGTATCCGGACCGGGCGCTGGAGCGGCGCATCCTCGAGCAGCGCGTGCCGGACCTGGGCGAGCGGCTGCGGGAGGAGGTGGTCGCCTTCGTGCATGGCCTGCGCGAACTGGATCTGCGCAAGCGCCCGGCCATCTCGGAGACGCTGGACTGGGCGCGCACGCTGGTGCTGCTGCAGGCCGAGCGGCTCGATGCCGATGTGGTCCGCCGCACCTTGAACGTCCTGCTGAAGTTCCAGGATGACGTGGAGCTGGCCACACCGCGCATCCGGGAGATCCAGGCGCGGCAACGCTAGACGATGAATCACCTGCTCACCGAGTTCGTTCAGCTCCTGCGCGGCGCCCGCATCGATATCGGCCCGGTACAGACAGCGGATGCCGCCCGGGCCCTCGCGGCGGTGGGCGTCACCGATCGCGAACGGGTTCGGCGCGCCCTGGCCGCCACCCTGGTGAAAAGCCAGGACCAGCGTGCCACCTTCGACGCCTGCTTCGATCGCTATTTTCAGGTGGCGGGAATGCCCGCGGCCGCGGAGGCGGACGATGACGCGGCCACGGACGACGCGACGCCGGAAGGTGATGCTTCCACCGCGTCACCGGCCGCCATGCCCGTCAGTGGCGGCGGCCTGGTGCGGGAGCTGGAAAGCGGTGATACGGCCGCCGTGGAGGCGAGACTGGCCGAGGCCATGGCCGAGGCGGACGTCGCGTCCGCGCGCCACTGGACGCAGACCGGCGTCATGACCCAGCGGGTGCGTCAGGCCCTGGATCTGCAGGCCGTGGACGACGCCATCCGCGACCGCCGGGCGGCCGGGCAGGCTGCTGACCAGCTCGCCGCGGGGCGGGCGGCACTGGACCGCCGCATTCGCGCGCGGGTGGATCAGCGTGTGCGTCTGCAGGCCGAGGCGCAGGCGTGGACATTCCGCGACCGGGTCCTACGGCAGACGCCCCTCTCGGCACTGGATCGGCGCGACCAGGCGCGCATGCGCGAGTTGGTACAGCGGCTCGCGCGCCGTCTTGCAGCCCGGCACGGCCGGCGCAGGCGGCGGCGGGACCGTGGCACCCTGGACGCCCGGGGGACGCTGCGCGCCAGCCTGCGGTGGGGAGGCGTGCCGTTCCGGCCGCAGTGGAAATCGCGCCGCCGCGATCGCGCCCGGGTCGTGGTGCTGTGCGACGTGAGTCAGTCGGTGCGTGGGCAGGCGGCCGTGTTGCTGCCGTTCATGCACGCCCTGCAGGACGTGTTGCCGGAGGTGCATTCATTCGTGTTCGCCAGTGAACCGGTGGACGTGACCGCGCTCTTCCAGCGGCATCACCCGGCTCAGGCCATGGAGGAAGCCCTGGCGCGGTACGGCAATGGCTCCACGGACTACGGCGGTACGCTGGCCCGCTTCGACGCCGTGACCGACCGGCTCATCCAGCGGCAGACCACCGTCGTGATACTCGGCGACGGGCGTAATAACTACGGGGATCCGGGGTTGCCCGCACTGGAGCGCATTGCCGGGCGCGCCAGAGAGCTGATCTGGCTCAACCCGGAGCCGGAGCGGAGCTGGGGCACCGGCGATTCCGAGATGCCAGCCTACGCTCGGCGATGCACTGAGGCCCTGCGCTGCCGTACCCTGCGGGATCTGGAATGGGCCGTCATGGAACTCCTGCGCCGCACCGCCTGAACGGTGTCAGGCCGTGTCGCCGCGCAGCTCCCGACGCCGCTCCCGCATCATCTCTTTCTGCGGTTTGCGCCACACCGGGTCATCGTCCGGATTGAATGCCGGGTCCAGGGCGCGGATACGCTCCACCAGCGGCGGGTGGGTGGCCATCAGGCCCGGCGAGCGGCGTGACACCGCCTCGGCGAACAGCATGTGGCGCACTTCCTCGCCGTGGGCGTTGTTCAGGTGCTCCGCCTCCTGCAGTGCGCCGATTTTCTTCAGCGCGTTGGCCAGCCCCTCGGGCTCACGGGTGAACTCCACCGCGGTGGCGTCGGCGAGGTATTCCCGGCGCCGAGAGATGGCCGCTTGGAGCAGGCGGCCGGCCAGCACGCCCAGGGCGCCCAGCACGAGCAGGGCCACGCCGATGGCCATGGCGGCCATGACCACGCGCTGGTCGCGGCGGCCGCCACCGATGAAGACGGTGCGCATGGCCATGCGCCCGGCCACGGACAGCGCCACCAGCCCGAAAATCATGGCCATCACCCGGAGGTTGAGCCGCATGTCGCCGTTGGCGATATGGGCGAACTCGTGGGCGACCACGCCTTTGAGCTCCTGCCGGTTCAGGGTGGCAAGTGCACCGTGGGTCATGCCGATGGCGGCGGTCTCCGGCGAATTGCCGGCGGCGAACGCGTTGATGCCCTGTTCGTGCTTGATGACGAACACCCGCGGCATGGGCAGATTGGCGGCAATGGCCATTTCCTCCACCACGTTGTAGAGCTGCCGCTTGGCAGGGTTGGTGGTGTCGTGCGTGATCTCCGTGCCGCCCATGGACTGGGCCACCCGGGCACCGTCACCGCCGAGGAGGGCGCCGCGCACCGCAGCGGTGATCAGGATGATGCCCATGACGCCGAGGCCCACCACCACGGCCGTCGCCGGGTCGAAGCGCTCAAGCAGCGAACGGTCACTCGCTTCCGGTCCGGTGGCGTGCTGTTGCTGGACGAGCTGATCGTCGGCGCCCCCAAGCAGCAGGCCACCCAGAGCGCCCACGGCGGCGGCAATGGTCACCGTCAGCAGCAGGAACAGCGCCACCAGCACCATGGTGCGCCGGCGGGCCTGCGCCTGCGCCTCGGCGAAGTTGAAGAAGCCGTTGCTGCTCAAGAGAACTGCACCTTCGGCGGCTCCTGCATGGCCTCACGGTCCTCGAACTCCAGCATGCCGGCGCGGGCGAAGTTGAACATGCCGGCGATGATGTTCGACGGCACCGTCTCCACCACGTTGTTGTAGCGCATGGCCGCGTCGTTGTAGGCCTGTCGGGCATAGGCCACGCGGTTCTCCGTGGAGGTGAGCTCCTCCTGCAGGCTGCGGAAATTCTCGTTGGCCTTGAGGTCGGGATACGCTTCGGAGAGGGCAAACAACCGCCCCAGGACGCCGCCAAGCGAGCCTTCGGCCTTGCCAAGCTGTTCCATGGAGGCCGGATCACCGGCCGCGCCGGAAGTCTGCTGGCGCACCTGCTCGGCGTTATTGCGCGCCTCGATGACCGCCGTGAGTGTCTCGCGCTCGTGGGCCATGTAGCCCTGAACCGTCTCCACCAGGTTGGGGATCAGGTCGTGGCGGCGCTTGAGCTGCACGTCTATCTGGGCGAAGGCGTTCTTGAAGGCGTTCCGTTTGCGGACCAGGCGGTTGTAGAGCAGGACGCCGGGCACGATCAGAACGGCGAGCACGATCAGGAGAGTGATGACGGTTTCCATGAACAGCCCCTTGCTGGTTTGCGGTTGTGTCTGCGGTCATCCGTTTGCGGCCGCCGGACCGGCGACCCCGCAGGTCCCTGCCGGTGGGCATGGTAGCGCGTCCCGGTGCACCGGGTCATTGGCTGACGGACTTCCGACCGGGTCAGTACGGAACGCTGTGGAAGGCCCATTGCAGCACCGCGTCCTGCAGGGCCCGTCCGGCGCCCCGATGGGCGTCCTCGGCGTTGACCAGCACCACCACAAGCAGGTCCTCGTCCCGGGCGGAGCGCATGTAGCCGGCGATCGCGGAGACGTGGTCGATGCTGCCGGTTTTCATGCGCACGCGCCCGGCCATGGGCGAGTCACCGAAACGGGTCCGTAGCGTGCCGTCCGAGCCCGCCACCGCCAGTGAACTCATGAACTCGGGCATGACCAGGCTGGTGCGCGCCTGGCGTAGCAGTGCCGCTACCTGCCGCGCCGTGACCCGGTTGTTGCGCGACAGACCGGCGGCGTTGTCCATGATCAGGCGCGAGGTGTCGACACCGGCGCGTGCCAGGGCATAGGACACCGCCTCGTGGCTGCCACTGTCCGTGGCCGGAAACGCCGCGTGCTCAACCGCAAGGGTCAGTGCCAGGTGCCGGGCCATGACGTTGTTGCTGTACTTGTTGACCAGCTGAACCACTTCCGCGAGCGGTCGCGACTCCCGCACGGCGACCGGCGTGGCATCCGCGCGGCTCCATTCGCCGCTGCGCAGGCCGCCCTCGAACTCGCCTTCCCACTGTTTCCAGAGCGCACGGAAGAGTCCGTAGACGTAGTACTCCGGAGTCATTGCTGACCGTGTGAGACGTTGCCTGCCGCAGGCGACCGGGTAGTTGCCCTCGAGAATGACGGCCTGTCCATTCGGCTCCTGGGCGATGTCGTAGGCAACCCGGCTATGGGCACCACTGAAGCAGGGGCCGGCGGAGGCGGACACCCGGCTCTCCACCGGCAGGTTGGCCATGGGCGGGTAGGTGCTGACCTGAATATCCCGGCCGTCCAGGCTGGGTTGCAGCTCGAAATCCAGCACGTTGAAGTTGATCAGCAGTGGGTGGGGCTGCTGGTTATATGCACGGAAGGGACGCTCGTCGAAGGCCCCGGGGTCGGTCTCCGAATGGGCGAAAACCGTGGTGTCCAGAACCAGATCGCCCGTGATGCGCTGGATTCCCCGGCCGCGCACGTCCCCCAGCAAACGCCAAAGGTCCCTGGCCACCAGGTACGGATCGCCGGAGCCGCGGATCCACAGGTCGCCCTCAAGGACGCCGTCGTGCACCGGGCCGTCGGCATGAATCTCGGTGGTCCAGGTGTGTGCGGGGCCGAGCGCCTCCAGGGCGGCGTAGGTGGTATAGAGCTTCATCACCGAGGCCGGGTTCTGGGGCAGATCGGTGTTGAACGCCAGGCGCGGGTCGGCCTCGTCGACGCCCTGGACCCAGATGCTCACGGCCTGATCCGGAATTCCGTGAGCATCCATGAGGGCGCGGACGGGGCCGGACAGGGTCTCTGTGGCCTGCGCCACCGGGATGCATGTCAGCAGGATTGCCAGGCATCCTGGGGTGAAGCGGCGCCAGACGGCGGCAATCCAGCGCGATCGTGTCATGAAGCGACTGTCCTCGAATCGCCGTGTGTTGATGGTGTGAAGCAGATGGGAGGAACCCATTGCTTTGGCTGTTAAACTACCGAACTGTAACGCTGCTTCCCACTGTTGAATGTGATCGGCTTGTCGTCATGGCCTATCCACCATCATCAAAGGATTTCCAATGGACGCTGACATTAGGGAAGCGCTTCAGTATTGCCCGAATTTGCCGAGCATGTCCGATGTTGCCATGCGCATCGTCGAACTGGGGCGTGAATCGGAGGTCAACACCAGCGGCCTCGCTGCGCTGCTCTCCCGCGATCCCGCGGTGGCGAGCCGCATCCTGCGCGTCAGCAACTCGCCGCTGTACGGGCAGCGCCGTCGTTCCCGCAATCTGCAGCAGGCGGTGTCCGTCATCGGCCTGAACGGTGCCCTGACCCTGGCGCTGACATTCTCCCTGGCCGACTCACTGCGCCAGGCGCCCGGTAGCGCCAGCACTATCGACTATGTCTGGCGTCGGGCGCTGGTGTCCGCTGCGGCGTCCCGGGAGTTGGGCGCTATGCTGGGCCGGCGTGATCTCGAGGAACTCTTTCTCGCCGGGCTGTTGCAGGATATCGGTATTCTTGCTCTGGAGGCGGCGCTGCCGGAGCGCTACGGCAGGTTGCTGGCGGTCCCGCCGGCACATGACCGCCTTCTGGAGCTCGAGGCGGAGACGCTTGGTTGCGACCATGGCGAGGCCGGAGCATGGCTCATGCGCTACTGGCGTCTGCCGGAGTATCTGGCTCTAGCGGCACACGGCAGCCACGACCCGCTCAACCTCGACGTGGCAGACAGCGAGCGGTTCCATGTTCACTGCGTGGCCGTGGCGGGCCGCGTGGCTGATCTGTTTCTGGGTATTGATCACGATACCAATGCGGCCATGCTGGCCGACCGCGCCAGCCGATGGCTGGCGCTGGACCGTGGCGAGGTGGAGGCACTGCTGGACCGGTTGCCGTCCGAATTTCCGGATCTGGAGCGCCTGTTCGAGACTCGGATCATCTCGCATCGCCGGGCGGCGGGTGTTGTGGATCAGGCGCGAGAGGTGCTGGCCATGCGCAGTCTCCAGTTGCTCGACCGCGCCGGTGAGCAGCACCGCCGCTCCGCGGAGCTCGAGCGTAATACGCGCCTGTGGCGGGAGACCGCAAGCCGCGACCCGCTCACGGGCATCCACAACAGGCGCTACCTGGACGAGCGCCTGGAGGCGGAGTTCGCCCGGGCGCGGGAGCATGGCTGGCCGCTGGTGATCGGTTTTCTCGACCTGGACTACTTCAAGGTGGTCAACGACCGTTACGGTCACCCGGTCGGCGATTCGGTGCTCATGCACATTGCCGGGCTGCTCAGCCGGCACCTGCGTGATGGCGACTGCGTGGCCCGTTACGGAGGCGAGGAGTTCGTGGTGATGCTGCCCGGCGCGGACAGGGAGGCGGCGGAGGCGGTCTTCGAGCGCCTCCGCGCGGCGCTGGCAGACGAGGTGCACACCGGCGAGGACGGCCGCACGTTCCACGTGACGGCATCCATCGGTGTAGTGGCCTACGCCGGCGACAACAGCGTGCTGTCCACGGCCGCCCTGGTGCGCGCTGCGGACCGCGCCCTCTACAGGGCGAAGGATCGCGGTCGCAATCAGATCAGTTTCGGTGAACTGGACGACTGAGTCCCGACCGGTGCGGTGATGTCGCCGCCACGGCCGGCCGTCACGCTTGGTCCGGTGCCGGGTCGCCGCCGGAACTGGTGTCGCCGGTGTCCGGATCCTCCTCGGCACCGCGTGCCGTGGTGTGCGGCTGATCCTTCTGGTCCTCTTCCGGCGTTGTCTCGGTCTCCCGCTGCGTGCCGTCGGCGCCGTTTTCCATGTAGACGCTGAGACGGCCCCGCGCCAGGTCGATGCCCTCCTGCTCGAAGCGCTGCTTCAGCCGCAGATTGAAGTCCCAGGAGACGTTCCACTGCATCTCCGGCGTGGTGCGGATGCGCATGCGCAGGACCGCAACGCCGTCCTCGAAACGCTCCACACCCTGGAATTCCAGCGGCGCGCGCACGTACTGCTTCATCGGGGAATTCTCGCGCATGTCCTCGTCCACTTCATGGATCAGCGCGATGGTGTCGTCCACGCCCATGGAGGCGGGGACGTTAATGCGGATCAGAGCCACCCCGAACTGGCGGGACATGTTGTGGATCGCCTTGATCTCGCTGAACGGCACGATGTGCAGTATGCCGTCCAGATCCCGCAGGCGCACCGTGCGCAGGCTCAGCCCTTCCACCGTCCCCATCTGGCCGCCCAAATCGACGAAGTCGTCGATGGCCAGAGAGTCCTCGATCAGAATGAACAGGCCCGTGATGAGATCCTGCACCAGTGTCTGCGCGCCGAAGCCGATGGCGATGCCGATGATGCCGGCACCGGCGAGCAGCGGAGTGACGTTCACGCCCAGGTTGGCCAGCCCGACGATGCCGGCGATGATCACGATGGCGGTGAAGACCACGTTGCGGATCATGGGGGTGATGGTCTGCACGCGCGCGATGTTCACCCGGCGACCGCGCGCCGTCGTGGTGGACGTCAGTGCGCGCTGGATGGCGGTGTCGGTGACGATCCAGGCGAGCCAGGCCAGCAGTGCCGTGAGCCCCACGGCGAGCAGGGCCTGACCCACTCGCTCGCCAATGCCCTCCTGGCCGAGCCCGAACAGGGACCCGCCCCACACCCACAGCGAGAGTTCCGCGAACACGGTCCAGGTAACCAGCTGGGCGAGGGCGTAGCCGAACGTCTCGAGCCGCTCCCAGTACTGGGAGATCCGTCGATAGCGACGCTGCCGGCGCTCCTTGTGGTGGGTGACCAGGCGCGAGACCACGATGGTGATCACCAGCAGGCTGGCCATGATCAGCCCGCGGGAGAGCGCCACTTCGGGCGCACCCGAGGCGAGGATCACGGGGATCAGCGACAGCAGGATCAGCAGCAGCGCGGGAATATGCCACAGCCGGCTCACCAGGCGCAGGATGTCGTCAGTGGAGCCAGATTCCCGGCGCTGATGGTAGGGGCGGTTGTAGATCAGGTGCTGTACCGGCCGCCGGAACTGCAGAACGATGAAGCCGGTGATCAGCGCCGCGAGGCCGTTCCCCCCGAGCGAGAGGATCTGTGCGAGGTCCTCGCCGATGATGTCGTCGACGCCGTCAATGGCCGTGGCATTTGCGAGCGCGGCGAGGGCCCCGATCAGAAACAGCCGCCGCAGGCCGCGGCGGCGGATGACGGCGACTGCCGGACGGCGATGGCCGCGGTTGAACAGGGCAATCACCAACTCGCACAGCAGCGCGAAGGCGCGACCGCACAGGCTGATATAGGCGATGAGCAGCGCGATCAGGTGCCCCCCCGAAATGGCGATGAGCTCAATGGCGGCGAGTAGCACAAGCGCGCCGAGGGCCCAGGGCAGCGCCTGACGGAGAAAGTACACGGCCAGCATCCAGCCACGCGGATTGTTCGGCAACTGCAGCGGCCACTGCTGCAGGCGCATGATGCGGCGGCCGGCCGCCATGGTCAGGATCAGGACGGTGAGCCAGACCCCGAGGAGGATGCCGGCGTCCGCGGCAATGGCGATCAGGGCATTGGCGTCCAGGTCGCTCAGGAGTTCGGCGATGTCGCTGCGGGCGGCGTCCAGATGCCCCTGCCAGGTTTCCGCCGGAGTGTGTTCGTCGGTGCGTCCGCTCACCTCGTCGAGCGTGTGGCTGATGGCACCGAACAGGCCTTGATCGGTGTCCACGGCACCCGCCTCAGCGGTCTCGTCCGCGGCGCCCTGCAACTCCCTGAGATCCTCGATCAGCGCCCCGCGCCGCTCGGCGTCTTCGAGGGTGGAGATCACCTGCTCCAGGGACTGGATGAACGCCTCCCGGTCGTCCTCCTGTATTACTTCGCCGCCGTCGCGCTCTTCAAGGACTTCGATCGGGTCCGATTCCCCATGGACCGTTGAGGACACGGCGAGCAGAGCGAGTAGCACGACCCCGCCCCGCCAGATCCACTGCAACGCGTGGTGGTTCATGTGTCAGGCTCGACCCAGGGCCTCGATGACGAAATCGAGGCGATCCTGGCCGAAGAACATCTCGTCGCCCACGAACAGGGTTGGCGCACCGAATGCGCCGCGCTCCACCGCCTCATCCGTATTGGCCCGCAGACGGTCCTTCACGTCCTGCCGCTCAATGGCTGCGTGAAACTCTTCCGGGTCGATGCCGGCCTGCTCCACCAGTCGCGCAATGACCTCCGGGTCTTCGATATCCTGGTCGTGAATCCAGAACCCTTCGAACACGCTCTTGAGGTAGGCCGGGAAAACCGGGCTATCGATGTAAGCAACGGCGCCGCGCATGGTGGTGACCGTATTCACCGGGTGCCGTGACGGGAAGTTCAGCTCCACACCGTAGCGACGCGCCCAGCGCGCGAAATCCCGGCGCAGGTACTTGCCCTTGGCCGGGATGGCGGGCGGCGGCGTGTTGCCGGCGGCTTTGATGACGGCACCCAGCAGCATGGGGCGCCAGACGATCTCCGCGCCGGTATCGCGCGTGACGCGCGGCAACTGCGTCCACGCCAGGTAGCTGGCGGTACTGACAAAATCGAAAAAGAACTCCACCTGTCTGGTCATGGGGCCTCCGGGTCGTGGTTCTGTGACGGCCTTTGCGTTTGCGCGCAATGGGCCCCATAGTTCCCTTTAGAGACCGTGTTTGCAAGCTGACGCGCCGGAAAACCGGCGCCCGGCGGGGAGGGAGTGATGCAGGTCAGGCCGAAATTCTCCGTCGGCGACGTGGTCCACCACCGGAGGTTCGACTACCGTGGCGTGATCGTTGACGTGGATCCCGTTTTCGAGGGAACGGACGACTGGTACGAGGCCATGGCGCGCAGCCGGCCGCCGAAAGACCAGCCGTGGTACCACGTACTGGTGGACGGTGCGTTGCACAGTACCTATGTCGCCGAAAGGCACCTGCAGCCGGACCGGCTCGGGGGGCAGATCGACCATCCGGCGCTGGGGCAGTACTTCAACCGATTCATCGGTGGCCGGTATTACCGCGCTGGCTCGAGTCACTGAGCGGCCGTCCGAAGACGGCCGCTGCCACAGTTTCTCAGTCCGTATCCGCCGGGCGGAAGGCAAGCACCGGGCAATGGACGTCGTGCACCACGTCCCGGGCCACGCTGCCGAACGCCAGTTTGCCCATTCCCGTGCGGCCGTGTGTGGTCATGCAGACCATGGTGCCGGGCATGGCCGCCACGTATTCGCTGATCGCCCTGGCGGGCTTGGTGCCGTGCAACACGTCCCAATTCGCCTGCAGCCCGTATTCCTTGTGTATCTGACGCGCGATGCGCTGGACGTAGCCCGATTCAACGGTGTCGGCGGATAGTGCAGATGCCTGCACCTCCGGCTCCTGGGCCTGCACCAGAAATAGCTCCGCGCCAGTATCCCTTGCCAGTTGCGCGGCCGACGGGATGATTGCTTCCGACAGAGGCGAGCCGTCCAGGCAAACCACCAGCGTCCTGATCGGGCCATCCCAGTCGGCACTCAGGCGGGGACCGGTTAGTACCACGGGTCGCTCGGCGCGGTTGAGCATTTCGGTGGCGACACTGCCCAGAAGCATGTCCCCGACGGCGCTGCGGGCGTGGGTGGCCATGCAGATCATGGCGTCGGGTGCCTCCGCAATGACCCCCCACAGGGCGCTGTCCTCGGCACCCACGGGAACCGTGTTCAGATCAGCCTTGATGACGGAGATCCGGCTTGGTTCGATGCCGTGGTCCTGCGCTTCCCGGGCAAGCTCGCGACGTCGGTCCTCGCTGGACGACTCGGTGGGAATCACGGTCAGCAGGTGAACACCGCGGCCGGTCTGTGCCGCCAGTGCTCTTGCGGGGGCGATGGCGCGGAGGGAGCGCGGCGTCCTCTCCACGGGGACAATGATGTCAGCGGCTGTCATGTCGGGTCCTCCTGGGTGCGATGATGCGGCCGGTGAAAATCCGGGCGACTGTTCATACTGTGCGCCGCGCGCGAGGCGTTGGTCTTGATCCGGATCAACTGACTGGCAGCGGGGAGGGTGTTCAATGGAGGGCGTCACTCCGTTGCCCCGTGCCGGGAGGAAGCATGCCCAGAAGTACCGTACCGACTCAGGACATCAATCCGCCCGATGCGCCTCCCCCGATCGATCGTCTGGTGCGAGCGGCCATCGGCCGCGCCACCATGGGGCTTTCGCCGGCCGCTTTGCAGCTGGCCTACCTGGACTGGGCACTGCACCTGGCCAGTGCACCGGGCAAGCAGTCGCAGCTGGTGGACAAGGTCCTGCGCAAGGCGTCGCGGCTGGCGCTCTACGCCAGCCAAAGCCAGCGTGGCGGCGCGGTGCCCTGCATCGACCCCCTTCCAAATGATCACCGTTTCGACGCGCCCGAATGGCAGCAGTGGCCGTTCAATATCATCCATCAGTCGTTTCTGCTCACCCAGCAGTGGTGGCACAACGCCACCACCGGGGTGCGCGGTGTCACGCCCCACCACGAGGAGGTGGTCAATTTCGTTGGCCGGCAGATCCTGGACGTGTTCTCGCCAAGCAATTACCTGTTCTCCAACCCGGAGCTGCTGCGGCAGACGATGGAGGAGGGCGGTGCGAATCTGCTGCGAGGGGCCGAGCACCTGCGCGAGGACTTCCAGCGTGCACTGAGCGGTGCGCCACCGGCAGGAGCGGAGACGTATCAGCCGGGCGATAACGTGGCCGTGACGCCCGGGAAAGTGATTTACCGGAACCGGCTCATGGAACTGATCCAGTACGAGCCTGGGACGAAGACTGTCCATCCGGAGCCCATTCTGGTGGTGCCGGCGTGGATCATGAAGTACTACATTCTCGACCTCAGCCCTGAGAACTCGCTGATTCGCTACCTGGTGGAGGAGGGGTACACGGTCTTCGCCATCTCCTGGAAGAACCCGGATGCCGCCGACCGCGATCTCAGCTTTGACGATTACCGGCGACTTGGTTTGATGGCGGCGCTGGATGCCATCAGTGCGGTTGTGCCTGGCCAGCGCGTGCATGGCGTGGGGTATTGCCTGGGCGGCACGCTGCTGATGATTGCCGCTGCGGCCATGGCCCGCCAGCGGGATGAGCGGCTGGCCACGCTCACCCTGTTCGCCGCCCAGGCGGACTTCCGGGAGCCGGGGGAGCTGGGGCTTTTCATCGACGACAGCCAGGTCACTTTCCTGGATGACATCATGTGGGAAACCGGTCATCTGGACGGCAAACAGATGACCGGTGCATTCCAGCTGCTGCGCTCACAGGACCTGGTGTGGTCTGCGTCCATAAATCAGTATCTGCGCGGCGAGCGCATGCCCATGAATGACCTCATGGCCTGGAATGCGGATGCCACCCGCATGCCTTATGGGATGCACAGCGAGTACTTGCAACGGTTGTATCTGGATAACGAGTTCGCCGACGGCCTGTTCGAGGTGGACGGGGAAGTCGTCCACCTGGCCGACGTGGGCGCACCGTTCTTCGTGGTGGGCACTGAGCGGGACCACGTGGCACCGTGGACGTCCGTCTACAAGATCAATCGGTTGGCCCGGAGCCCGGTGACGTTCCTGCTGACCAACGGCGGGCATAACGCCGGGATCGTGAGCCCGCCGCAGCACCCGCGACGCCGGTACCGGGTCAACACCCATCAGCCGGACGAGCTGCTCATGCACGCCGACGCATTCGTGCAGCAGGTGCCGGTGCAGGACGGGTCCTGGTGGCCCGAGTGGCGGGAGTGGCTGCGGGCGCGTTCCGGCAACCGGCGCAAACCGCCGGAGCTCGGGGCGCCCGGTCAGGGCATCGTCCCCATGGAAGACGCGCCTGGGCAGTACGTGTTTCTGAAATAGGCTGCGCTCGAATCCGTGTTCGAACCCGGGAGCGTGGAAGCGCGCCCGGGGTGTACCATACGCCGGCGTATTCAGCCCATGTACACGAGCAAGGAGTATGGTGATGCTGCAGGCGATCTACGAACACCGCGGTCCGGTGCCCCAGGACGTCATCGACGCGGTGGAACGGGAGACCCCCACCCCCGGTGCCGGCGAAGTGCTCATGGAGGTGGTCGCGGCGCCGATCAATCCGTCCGACGTGCTCACGCTCACCGGCGAGTACGGCATGCTGCCACCTCTGCCGGCGGTGGGCGGCAACGAGGGCGTCGGGCGGGTGGTCCAGTGCGGAGAGGGCGTGGACGGCTTCAGCAGGGGGCAGACCGTGCTGCTGCCGGTCGGCTGTGGTTCTTGGGCAACCCACGTGCTGGCACCGGCCCGCAAGCTGGTACCGCTGCCCGACGACGCCGACCCGGAACAGCTGGCGATGATGACCGTCAATCCACCCACCGCGTCACTGCTCATGAGTGAGTTCGTGGATTTGCAGCCGGGAGAGTGGCTGATCCAGAACGCCGCCAACTCCGGTGTCGGTGGCTACCTGATTACCCTGGCGAAGCTCCGTGGCCTGAAGACGGTCAACGTGGTGCGGCGCGCATCGGCGGTGACACCATTGCAGGAGCAGGGTGCCGAGATCGTCCTGGTGGATGGGCCGGACCTGGCCGAGCGTGTTGCCGAGGCCACCGGCCATGCCCCGGTGCGATTGGGGATCGACGCCGTGGGTGGATCGGCCACGGACCATCTGGCATCGGCCCTCAGCGACGATGCAACCCTGGTCAATTACGGCATGATGAGCGGCGATCCCTGCATGGTGGCGCCGCGGCACCTGGTATTCCGCAACCTGAGCGTGAAGGGCTTCTGGCTTGCCCGCTGGTTCCAGCACGCCACACGCGAACAGCAGCAGGGGCTCTACGGGGAATTGGCCGGCATGATTGCCTCCGGGCAGCTTTCGGCCCGCGTCCACGCCCGCTTCGACGTCGCCGACATCAAGGCGGCCGTGGCCGAGGCCGCCTCCGGTGAGCGGACTGGCAAGGTGCTGGTCACGCCCGCGGTCTGATCCGTCCGGGGCGGGGCGGATTGCGCCGCGCCCCGTTGACTGACCGTTCACGCCACGCGCTGGCGCCCTGGCAGTCGCAGCACCTCCCCCAGCAGCCAGGACGGCGTGGTTGAATCCCCGAGTTCCAGCGTGCCGTCGCGCTCCAGCAGTGCCCCGGCGCGATAGCTGTTCAGCATGTGGTGCACCCAGCGCGGGGCGCCGCCACGGGATTCCATGCGCTGCAGCAGTTCGATCAGTGCTTCCGCACCGTCCGCGTCCAGGTGGTCCGGTGCGTTGTGCGCCGCAGGTCCGCCGATGCGGTCCACGGCCGGGCCGATGAATCCGCGCCACTCCAGCGGCTCGACACGGGCGCCCAGCCCGTGAAGAACCCGGCGCAGCAGTGGATCGAGACGGGTCCGCAGAACCAGTGCGTGGTGTCCGTCGAACGCAGGGGTGGCTGTTGCGTAATGGGGTGTAATCGTCTGCATGTCGGGCTCCTCCGAACATCCCTGATTGTGTGATGCCGACGCGCCGGGTGGCCGGGCGGGCATCGCGGCTGGAGAAGCCTTCGCGGGTATCCGGAGGTGGTGTGCACCGTTGCCGGAGAACCTTGGCGCGAGGCTCCCGTAAACGTCTTCCGCGGTATTCGGGCTCGGCGAATGCATCCGCCATACCGTTGCGCGACAGCCCCGGACTCTCACCGGTGTTCCCCGCTGAACCATCACGATGTGGTGGTTCTTTTGAAGACGGGCCCAAGATATAGGTTGGTGTGGATCCGTGCAATAGCGGCCGGAACACATTCATGCACTGCGTGCATGGTGGGCGATGAGACGATTTCATGGGTTTGATGATTGACCCCTCCGATGGGCCATCTCTACGGTCGAAAGCAGGTCAACCCGCAGGGCCGGCCTGCAAGAGCCATAACAGGGGGGGCAACCCCGGGGAGGAGAAACATGAGCAGTACAGTAGCCATGGGAAAGTGGAGCGTGAGCGTGATGATCGGCCTTGGCCTGGCGTTGCCGCATGCCGGGGCGACAGCCGACGACGAGACCATCACCTGGCGTGTTCAGTCGCACTGGCCTAGTGCCAGTACCTCCTACGAAGCCAGTCTCGAGAAACTGCGGGATCAGCTCTACGAGCGCACCGACGGCCGGCTGGAACTGGAACTCTACGAAGCCGGGCAGCTGTTCGGCACCGACGAGATCTGGGCGGCCGTCGAGCGTGGCATCGTCGAGATGGGGACCACGTCGCCGTTTTTCCTCCAGGACCGCCTGTCCCTGGCCAGCGTTGCCGCTGGGCTGCCGTTCTCATTCCAGGAGGTTTGGGAAGCGGTGTACTTCTATCGCCACCTGGGATTCGAGGAGATGATCCGCGAGGAGGCGTCCGAGTACGGTGTTTTCTACCACCCGGACAAGATGCTCACCCAGGAGATCGTGCTCAGCGAGCCCATCGAGTCCATGGAGGATTTCGAGGGTGCGCGCATCGCCACGTCGGGGCTCAGTGAGACCGTGCTCTCGGAGGCAGGAGCCGCGGCCCAGTACGTGCCCGGCGAAGAGCTTTATCAGGCCCTCTCCACCGGTGTAGTGGATGGCGGACACTGGGGAGCGTACCAGGGTGCCGACAGCATGAGCCTCTACGAGGTCGCGCCCTATCACGTGGAGCCGCCGCTCAGCATCAGCGACGACACGTTCATATTTAACGAGGAGGCCGTAGAGGCGCTCCCCGAAGACATCCATGCCATTCTCATGGATACTCTGGAGGAGCACTACTGGGAGCGCACCAACGAGTACATCTATCACGAGGAGATGACCAAGCAGCGCGTGCTTGCCGAGGACGGGGTGGAGCTGAACCCCTTGCCGGATGATGTCCACGAGCGTCTGGTAGAGACCTCCGAGGCCCACTGGGACAATGTCGCCGCCGAGAGTGACGAGGCGGCGGAAGCCGTGGCCATGCTGCGCGAGTTCCTTCAGGATCTTGGCCACCTCGACGAGGATTGAGGCGGTCCGCTCCCTGAAGCAGGCCGGAACCTGCCACTCCGGGGGTGTCGTCCCCGGATGGCAGGTAGTCGCAGCCTTCAGGCGGGTTCCGGCTCTGTGAGGCCCCAGGCCGGGAACGGGTCCTCCATGCGCCGCCAGGCCTGCGGGCCGCCCGCCAGCTCCGAATTCGTGAGCAGGCAGGCGTCGAGCCGGGCCGTCAGCGCGTCGCGATCCATGTCGATGCCGATCAGCACCAGCTCCTGCTGGCGGTCCCCATGGGGTTCCTGCCAGCGTTCGCGGATGAATGCGGTGGCTTCCGGATCGTCGGGCCAGGCGCCTTCCGGCGCTGCCGCCCACCAAACCCCGGCTGCACCGTGCTCGGCGGCCGGGCCGGCCTGGGACCAGTTGCCCACCAGATCGTGCCGCGAGGCCAGCCAGAAGTGGCCCTTCGAGCGGATCACTCCGGGCCATTCGGAATGGATCAGATCCCAGAAGCGACGCGGATGAAACGGGCGCCGTGCGCGGTAGACGAAGCTGCTGATGCCGTATTCCTCGGTCTCCGGCGTGTGCTCGCCGCGCAGCTCCATTAGCCAGCCGGGGGCGCGCGCCGCCTGCTCGAAGTCGAACAGGCCCGTGTCGAGAACGGCGTCCAGGGCAACCTGGCCGTACTGGCAGTCCACGATGCGGGCGCGCGGATTGAGACTCCGGAGAATGCCGGTGAGGCGCTCACGTTCGCTGCGGGTGACCCGGTCGGTCTTGTTCACGACCAGCACATCACAGAACTCCACCTGGTCGACCAGCAGGTCCACCACCGTGCGTTCATCGTCATCGCCCGCCTGTTCGCCGCGGTCGCCCAGCTGATCCTGGGACGCGTAGTCCCGCAGGAAATTGGCGGCATCGATCACCGTGACCATGGTGTCCAGGCGGGCCATGTCCGAGAGGCTGCGCCCGTTCTCGTCACGGAACGTGAATGTTTCCGCCACTGGCAGCGGCTCCGAGATGCCCGTGGACTCGATCAGCAGGTAGTCGAATCGCTGTTCGGCGGCAAGGCGGTTGATCTCCACCAGCAGATCCTCGCGCAGGGTGCAGCAGATGCAGCCGTTGCTCATCTCCACCAGCTTTTCGTCGGCGCGCTCCAGGTGCGGCCGATCGCCGCGCACCAGGCTGGCGTCGATGTTCACCTCGGACATGTCGTTGACGATCACGGCGATGCGTTTGCCATGAGGCGCATGCAGCACATGGTTGAGCAGCGACGTCTTGCCGGCGCCCAGAAAGCCGGACAAAACGGTAACGGGCAGGCGTTCCATGGGGGTCCTCCCTGAAGGTGATGAAAGAATCTGGAATGTTATCATATAACATAACCGGAGTGACCACTGGAGTCGGGTGTCCTGTTAGACTCCCGATCCGAACCCCGGCGAGATGCAGAACCACATCATGACCACCACTGACTGGACCTGGCTGCCGTTCGAACAGGCGCATGTGCGCGCGCTGCTCGACCACGCTCTGGCAAGCGATCGGCATCATCCCACCCCGGATCAGATGCTCGAGAACCGTTACCGCATCACGGGGGCACCAAAGCCACCCTCCGGTGCCTTGCCGCCGCTGGAGCACATCGCGCTGGACGCGATCCCCGCGGGGCTGCATCTGCAGGTCGGCCACGGCCTCTGTCTGGTGAGCAACGGGCTGCGCGAAGGCGATGTCGGCGCCCTGTTCGCGCCCGGGTGTGACCCCGGCCGCGATGCAGACTGGCGGACCACCGTGGAGCGCGCCGCCGGCGTGGAAGCGCAGGTGCTGTGGTTGCCCGCTGACGCGGTGGAAGAGGTCCTGCAGGAGTGCGACGACACCGTCTGGCTCGGTCTGCGCCGCGACGAGGAGCGGTTCGGCGTCGAGGAGTACGGGCTCGCCTCCGCGCCGGGGGAGGCTGACGCATGACCGGCAGTGGATCACCGTCGCTGCGGGATCAGCTCGTGCCGTGGGAGCACCACACGGGGGACGGCTTCGCCGTGCGTGGCTGGCATTCGCCCCCCAGCGGCCGCCCTGTCATCCACTTCATCCACGGGAACGGGATGTGTGGCCTGGTGTACGAGGCGATGCTGAGCCGCCTGGCCCGGGATTACGACCTGTTCCTGTCGGACGTCCAGGGGCACGGCAACAGTGATCACGGCGGCGCCTTCCGTGGCTGGAACCGGACCGCGGAGATCTGCCTGGACGCATGGCAGCAGTTCGCGCCGCTGTGGAAGGGCGTTCCGGTCGTCGGCATGGGACACAGCTTTGGTGGTGTCATGATCGCCCTGATGATGGGGCAACGGGCCGATATCTTCGACCAGGGCGTACTGCTGGACCCGGTTCTGTTTCCTCCGGCCATGCTCCGGTCCATGGCGTTGCTGCAACTGCTGGGGCTGTCGCGGCGCACGCCCATGGCGCGGCAGGCGGCGCGCCGCCGTGACCACTGGCCCGATCGCGACAGCGCGTTCAAGGGCCTGCGTGGACGGGGGATTTTCCGCGGCTGGCAGGACCGCTGCCTGCAGTCCTACGTCACCCACGCCCTGCGTGACGATACCGATGGTGTGACGCTGCGCTGTCGCCCCGAGCGTGAGGCGGAGATCTTCGGCTCATCGCCACGGAGGTTGTGGGGTACCCTGGGACGGGTGAGCGCGCCGGTGCTCATGCTGCATGGTGCCGACAGCTATCCGTTCGTGAGCGACGCCGCCCGGCGGCTACCGGGCGTGATGCCGGGGATTGCGGTCGAGCGGATGCCGGGCGGTCACTGCTTCATGCAGCAGGATCCCGAGAGCGCGGCAGAGCGCGTACTCGCAGCTCTGCCGTCGCGACACCGGGCGGCATGAGGCGCGGGCCATGAGTTCCGGCTACACGGTGCCCGCCCAATCGCTGGAACGGGAGATCGCCGTTCGCAGGAGCCGGTTCATTGCGCGCGCCAGCCGGGTCGAAACCCGGGCAGCGGCGCTGGCAGACGTGGAGCAGGCGCGCGCCGAACACCCGGATGCCCGCCACCATTGCTGGGCGTATCTGATCGGCGACCCGGTATCGGCCAGCACTGCGGCGAGCGACGACGACGGCGAGCCGGGAGGGACCGCCGGGCGACCGATTCTCAACGTCATCCAGCACAAGGGGCTGGGGGATGTCCTGGTGGTGGTTATCCGCTATTTCGGCGGTATCAAACTGGGTGCGGGCGGTCTGACCCGTGCCTACGCCCAGGCCACCGAGGCCGTGCTTTCGGAGTTGCCAGTTACGCTGCACGAGCCGGTCTGCGGCGTCACCGTGGCAATGCACTTTGCCCAGGAGCAGGCCATGCGCCACTGGGTGCAGGGGCATCGGGGCGAGGTTGACGCCATCCGCTATGGTGAAGGGGTTAGCATGGATATCACCATTCCCGTGGCCGAGGTCGACGCCTTCCGCGCGTTCTGCGCGGCGCAATCCATCACGATTCACGAGACTGTCTGAAAAACCATGAAGCAATCGGATCGCAAGCACCTGGAAGATCAACTGGCAACCATGCTGGGCCGCGCCTGCGAGGCGGCGCGGGAGGAACTGGACGGGTTCCAGTGGGTGACGCACGTTCTTGACTACAATGACGTGCAGCACAGCATTCAGGTGGTCTGGGTGTTCGACACCAACGCCAACCTGGCGGCCGCGCTGCGCGCCGGACATGATGCGTATCTCAGCCATCTCACGGCGGAGGCGCTGGACGCGGCCGGGTTGAGTGTCGGCGACGTGCGACAGCACGTCGGGTTCGACAGTGAAGAAGAGTGCGCCCGCGCCCACGGCGGTGACTGGCAGATCCGGTTGACGGAAGAGCCGGGCCGCCTTCACTGAACAATGCAGCGCCGGCCGGAGGGTCCATGAGCGAAATGGAGCCGGAATTCGAGGCAATCAGCGCCGTGACCGTGTTCACGGCCGACATGGCCGCCGCGGTCGCGTTCTATCGCAAGCTCGGGTTCGAGATGCACTACGGCGGTGCCGACGCGACGTTCACGAGTTTTCATGTCGGGTCCGGCTACCTGAACCTGATGGCCGGGCGGCCACCGGAGGCGCTCTGGGGGCGTACCATCATTCATGTCTCCGACGTGGATGCCATGTACCGCCGTGCCGTGCACGCCGGGCTGCAGCCGGAAGCGGAACCGGCGGATGCGTTCTGGGGTGAGCGCTATTTCCACATCCAGGATCCGGACGGCAATGAGCTCAGCTTTGCCCGGCCACTGACAGGTTGACTGGTGTCGGGATTGCATTCCGCGACTCTCGCCGCCATCTCCCTGTGAAACCCGTTACAACGTGCCGAGGTCGATCGTGCCCGCGTTACTCCTGTTACTCATCATTGTTCCCCTGGTCGAGATCTTCATCCTTATTGAAGTGGGTAAGGTTGTCGGTGCGCTCTCGACCATTGGTCTGTGCGTGCTCACTGCCGTGATCGGGGGGCTGCTGCTGCGCCAGCAGGGGATGGAAACACTTCGGCGCGCCCGGACCAACATGGATCGCGGCACGGTTCCGGCGGTCGAGATGTTCGAAGGCATGGCCCTGGCAGTCGGTGGTGTCATGCTTCTGACCCCTGGGTTTGCCACCGACCTGATCGGGTTCGCCTGCCTGATCCCCTTTACCCGGCGCCTGGTGGTACACGCGCTGATGCGGCGGGTGCACGTTCAGTACGGCCCGATCGATGGCCAGGCAAGGCGGCGTCCGCCCTCCGGGCAGGATGCGATCGAAGGCGAATTCGAGCGGCGCGATCAGGACCGGCACTCGTAGCCCTGGAGCCGCAGTGTTGCGGTCGGGTGACGTCGGTCGGGAACGGTTGTCGGTGTTGCGGTGTCGCACGTTAGGATGTGGGAATCATTGGTGCCCGCACGCGGAGAGCGTGCCACGATCAGTTGGGAGAAGGTTATGCGTTCGGCAGTACGAGCCGTGACTCTGGTTGCGTTGATTGGCCTGCCCGCCGCCGCCATGGCCATGCAGCCCGGCGCCGGCTCCGCCGCGGACAGGACGCCTGGTGCCGGGGCGGCGGGTCAGTCGGGAATGCAGGGCGGGCAGCCTGGTGCGGGTGCCGGACCGGATCAACAGGGCGAGGCCGATCCCGGTCCGCCGGTCCGGGAGCGGATCCGGCAGGAACAGCAGGCGGGTGAAGACCCGCACCAGTCCCGTCCCTCTGAGGCGCCCGGTGGCGGCCTTGGCGACGGTGGACAGCCCGGTGGCATGCCGGGTGCGGCGCCGGGTCAGCAAGGGCAAGGCGGAGCCGCCGGTCAGCCTGGTGTTGGCGCCGGAGCCCAGGGTGGTCAGGCTCCCGGACAGCCGGGTGCAGGGGCTGGCGAGCAGCCAGGCACGCAGCCCGGCGGGCAAGGTCAAGGTGCCCCGGGTGGAGTTGGTGGTGCTCCCGGCCAGCAGGACGTGCAGCCTGGTGCCGGTCAGCAGGGTGAGGCCGGTCAACAGCCACAGCCTGGCGAGCAGCAGCCCGGCGCAGGCCAGCAGCGGCCGGGTGGGGAACAGCAGCAACCCGGTGCCGAAGAGGCTCGGCAGCCGCAGACGACTCCGGGGCAGGAAGCGCCGCAGGATCAGACACCGCAGGACACGCCCGGGGCGGAGACGGATGACCCGGCTCCCAGCGGCGGTAGCCCGGGCATGCAGTAAGCGGCGCGTCCACACAACAGGAAGTGCTCCGAGAGCCGGCCACGGTGACGTGGTCGGCTCTTTTCGTTCCCGGGGACTGGGTCAGGGTGATGCCGCGCCGAGCTGGTTTGTGACGGCCGTCTCATATCGCTTATCAGTAGTTGTACAAATGTTGTATATATCTGTACAACAGTGGGTGTTGTTTCACATCAAGCCGGTTATTGGCCGGGCGACGCGACTCAGGAGGTTGCATGGAAGTTGTTGGATTCGGTTCGGATGATATCGAGAACACCCTTGCCAAAATGTCTGATGGAGACCTGGACGGGCTGGCCTTCGGGGCTATCCAGCTGGATCCGTCCGGCAAGATTCTCAGCTACAACAAGGCGGAAGGGGAGATCACCGGGCGTCAGCCCGATGATGTGATCGGTAAGAACTTCTTCACCGACGTGGCGCCCTGCACGGACAGTGACGAATTCCACGGCCGGTTCAAGAAAGGGGTTCAGGCGGGTGACCTCAACACCATGTTTGAGTACACGTTCGACTACCAGATGAAGCCCACCAAGGTGAAGGTTCACATGAAGAAGGCGCTGGTGGGCAACAGCTACTGGATCTTCGTGAAGCGGCTGTAATGGTCTCACCGCGTGAATGTACCGGAGCGCCTCTTACCCGATCCGGGTGTGAGGCGCTGATCGGCGAGCTGATTGCCTGCGAGCTCGCCGATCAGCGCGGCGAAGACGTCCGCTCCATGCAGGGCCTGCTGTCGCCCGATGCCCCCATGAACGACGCCCCGCTGCGCATGGACTCGCTGGAGTTCATGGCCGCGGCGCAGGCGGTGAACGCCTTCTTCCGCCTCCACGCGGTAGGCACAGAAGATTATCTGCTCCGGTACCGGACGATTGGCGAATGGGCGCAGGTGGTTCTGGAGACGATGCGTCAGGGCGCAGATGGTATTGCCTTCCGCAGCGGGGGGACGACGGGGGCGCCGTCGACGCGGTTCCAGTCATGGGCGCACCTCGACTCAGAGCTTGATCACCTGGCGTCCCTGATCAACGGTACGGGCCGGATCCTCCTGCTCGTACCCTGTCGCCACATTTACGGCTGCATCTGGGGGCCCTTGCTGGCGTCCCGGTTGCAGGTGCCTCTGCTCTCAGGCCCGGAAGCAGACGCAGCCGTTCACGGTGGCTTGCAGGCGGGCGATCTGGTGGTCGCGTTCCCCGAGCGCTGGGAGTACCTGGCTGCGAGCCTCGGACCGTTCCCGCGAGGCGTTGTCGGTGTGACGTCAACGGCGCCCTGTCCGGAGCACCTGTGGCCCACACTTGCCGGCGCGGGCCTCACCCGGTTGCTCGAGATTTACGGCTCGTCCGAGACGGGCGGAATCGGGTGGCGGGACGCGCCCGGGGAGCCGTTTCATCTGTTCGGTCACTGGCGGCCCCACGGGAACGCAGCCCTGGTACGCCCGGACGGGTTCCCTGTGGATCTTCCCGACCATGTGATCTGGGAGGGCGACGCACGTCTCCGGCCCTCCGGTCGACGAGATAAAGCCGTCCAGATTGCCGGCGTCAATGTGGTTCCGTCGGCGGTGCGCGAGCGCATGCAGCAGTGCCCGGACATCGAGGCCTGTGCCGTGCGAACACGCCAGACTGCGCATGGCCAGCGTCTCAAGGCATTCGTAGTGCCCCGTACCGATGACGAGGCGACCCGCGAGCGGATTGCCGCCTGGCTGCATGCGCAGCTTACGGCGCCGGAGCGGCCGGCTGCCGTGACGTTCGGCGACGTACTGCCGCGGAATGACATGGGCAAGCTGTCGGACTGGTCCTGAGGACCCGGGTTCGGCCAGCGAGAAAATATACCGGAGAAATGTTGCGGCGCGTCATAAGCTTTGCTATATTGCACCGCAACAAAGGCACGTTGCCTTTGCCCCATGAAAAGGAGACGTTGCTATGAGTAATGAAACTGTTGCCCAGGTACAGAAGCAGTTCGACAGTGTGGTCGGCGCCCCGGTGCGCACCTACGCGAGCCTGGTTCTGGATCACTTCGAGCAGATCGCCAAGGTGCAGTCCGATGCGGCCAAAGCCTACGCCGACACCGCGTTCAAGCAGGTCCGCACGGCGCTGGACGTGAAGGATCCGTCCGACGTACGCGCCTATGTCGAGAACCAGCAGAAGGTTGCTCAGGAACTGGGTGAGCGCGTGAAGGGTGACGCCGAAAAGGTGGTTTCCCTGAACCAGGCCTTCGTGGAGAAGGCGCAGAAGGTGGCCCAGGACAGCGCCACGAGCGCGTCCGCCGCGGTGAGCAAGGCCAAGTAACCGGCTTCCGCTCCACAATGACCGCCATCCTCTCCCGGAGGGTGGCGGTTTTTTTTGCCCGCGACTCAGCCGATAAGCCCAAGGAACGGTGTGATCGAGAAGTACAGAATCGCAAGCACGATGCACAGATAGAGCACGTGCTTGACCGGGTCCCGCAGGAACAGGGTCGTGAACGTCTCCTGGGTGCCTTCCCGCCGTTGCTGTTCGTAATCCGCCCGCGCCTGCCGGGCGCGCTCTTGCTGATAGTTGTC
Source organism: Aquisalimonas sp. (assembly GCA_007126095.1). GTDB lineage: Bacteria > Pseudomonadota > Gammaproteobacteria > Nitrococcales > Aquisalimonadaceae > Aquisalimonas. Next base: position 7,520 of record SLBZ01000034.1, on the reverse strand, counting down.
CAGCAATGCCTTGGCGCGCGGATAATCATCGTTATCCCGCAGCCAGATGGCGCCCATGGATAGGCCCCACCGGTTCGGCGGTGTCTCGTAGAAGTCCATTGCATGCTCACGCAGCATGGCGCGCACGTCGTCGGCTTCGTCCTCGGGGACGTTGCGCAGGTTGAGCAGGAGCTTCGCCATGGGTCCTCCGTTCGGGTGGATCACCATGATACCTGACAACACTTCTGAGAAGGTTGGTAAGTCGGGTTACTATCCCCGGAACAGCAATCGCGCTCATGCCTGCAGGGAGGTTGTGGATGACCTGGGTGCTCCTGATCATCGTTGCGCTGGTCGTGGCTCTGTGGTTCTGGCTGGACCGGCGTGCCGGGTCCGCACCCGCGGTCGAACCGTTTGACGGCCAGAGCTTTGCGATCGGTGCGGCGAGAGTGTATCGACGCGGCGCGCCGGACGCTGACCGGGCCGTGATCGCCGTGCACGGATTCTGCGAGAGTCCCGCGTATTTCACGGCTCTCTACAAAGATCCGCAACTGGAGCTGATTCTGGTCGGCAACGGCGATTATCACCCGGCCCTATCGGCGACCGACCGTGGAGCGCCGCCGTGGTCGAGGGCGCCGGAATCGCCACTGGGCACTATCGGTTACGAAGCCGAGGTGGTGATCCAGGCGGCAGAACATCTGGCCCGGGCTCCCCTGGTGCGGGTTCACGGGCACTCCCGCGGTGGCGCGGTCCTGGTGGAGGCGGCGCGGCGCCGGCCGGATCTGTTTGCCGGTGCGGAAGCCGTGCTGGAGGCGCCGGTGTTGCCCCGGGCGCGCCAGCCCCGGGAACTCCCCGGCGTCGTTCTGCTGCTCCTGCCGCTGTTGCTGCCGTTGTGGCGCCTGCAACCGGTCAATCCGCGCAACGAACGGCTTTGGGGGGATCTGTCTGACGCCCGGAAACGGCACCTGATCCGGTCGTTGCCGTTCAACCCCCGCCGGGCGGTGATCATGCGCCGGAATCTCGCCGATATAGCCAGGTGGGTGCGCGAACGGCCGATCGACGATCTGCGCCACCTGCCGGACCGCCTCGTACTGGTGCCGGAGCATGATCGCATTCTGGATCCGGCCGCCATGCGCCGCAGTGCCGAAGCCGGTGGCGCGCGCATCGCAGTGGTTGGCGGCGTCAGCCACTTCGTCACCCTGGACGTGCCGGAGGCCATACCTCCTTTGCGTGACCGGGATGTGGCCGAGACGGCAGAGGTGAGGCATGAGCAGGGAGCTTGAGCACAGCCACGACCCGGACGCGATCCGACGTCGTCTGGCAGTATCGCCTGCGCCGAGCTACCTGCGCGACTCGATTCTCGGCGGTATCGACGGCTGCGTGACCACCATTGCGGTGGTCGCGAGTGTCGCCGGCGCCGGGCTTCCCGGGGTGGTTGCCTTCGTGCTCGGTCTCTCCAGCCTGGTCGCTGATGGTTTCAGCATGGCTGTGAGCAACTATCAGGCGGTGAAGAGCGACCACGATGCGCGGGCGCGACTGCGGGAACAGGAAGATCGGCACATACGGCTCGATCCCCGGGGAGAGCGGGAGGAGATCCGGCAGATATTTCGAAGCAAGGGGTTCGACGGAGACACCCTTGAGCGGATCGTGGAGACCTTGACGGCGGATGATCGCCTCTGGATCGACACCATGATTCAGGAAGAGCACGGCATGGCTCTGCAGGGCCCGTCACCGTTGAAGGCCGGAGCCGCCACCTTTGCCATGTTCCTGCTCGTGGGTGCCGCTCCGTTGCTGCCGTTTCTGATACCGCTGATGCAGGGGCAGGCGTATTTTCTCGCGAGTGGCGCGGTGGCGGGCGTGGCGCTTTTCGCGATCGGTTGGGTCAAGGGGCGGGTGCTTGATACGCCGCGCTTAAGGGCGGGCGTCGAGACGCTGCTCATGGGCGGTGGTGCCGCGGTGGTGGCCTTTGTCCTCGGCGTGTTCCTGGAGCCCATGCTGGCTGAATTGCGCCTGTGAGCAGGCACGCCGGATTCGCGCTCGAGCCAAGGATCCCATATCCTCGTGCAACCCAAAGGGGATAACGAAAACAAGCCGGCCGGCTGAGCCGGTGTCCTCGGCGCTTCGCCGGAGACGCATCGGGCACTGAGTGATTGGGTGGCGTGATTGACTGAGTTGCTGGAAACCCACACTGGTTTGATCTACCAGTTGCAGGGGCTTGCGTTCATCGCCCTTGGCGTCGTGGCGTTGATTCTTCCCAGGCGTGGAGGCGCACTCCACCTGGCGCGGACCCTTTGGCTGCTGGCGGCCTTCGCGCTGTTGCACGGGCTCGCGGTGTTCATCGGGTGGGAGATCGCCCGAGAACCGGCGGCCTGGCTGCTGGCGGTCAATGCCGTCGTCCTGCCGACGTCGTACCTGGCGCTGCTGGAGTTCGGCCGCCGTACGCTCAATCATCTGCCGAACCGCGTACGGCTACCTTCACCCACCGTTTACCCGCCGCTGACGCTGGTGGTGCTGGCGGTGGTCCTGATGGCGGGTACGACTCCCGACGCACTGTTCGCCGCGTCCAGAATCGGCCTCGGGCTACCTGCCGCATTGTTGGCCGCCTGGGCGCTCTGGGCCGCGAGCGCGGTGCGGCCCGTCCATGCCGCCGTCACGCCCCATAGATCGTGGCTGCGTCTCGCGGCCGTGGCCATGGCCGGCTACGGCCTCATGATCCCGGTCCTGAGCACCCCCGTGCCGGGTCTTCCCGAGTGGTTGCCGACGCAGGACGGTTTCCTGGCCCAGACTGGTGTCCCCATCCGCCTGAGCCGTGCCCTGGCGACGGTGACAATGGCGGTCGCTCTGGTCGGACTCGTGCGCCGGGTCAGTGCCGAGAGCAGCGAGGACCATAACCGTCTGCTTGGCACCATCAGTGGTTTCATTTACCGCTGTGATAACAAACCGGAGTGGCCTGTCTCCTACCTCGCTGGGAATATCAAGGAGATGACCGGCTACGATGCCGCGGACTTCCTCGACGGCAAGGACGTCGTTCTTGATGATCTGGTGCACCCCGATGACAAGGACCTGGTGTGGCGTTCGGTCCAGGAGGCGATGGCCGAGCGTCGGGAGTTTGGCGTTGAATACCGTTGCGTGCTGGGAGCCGGCAAAGGCCGCTGGTTCTACGACCGCGGTCGGGGTGTTTTCGACGACAAGGGAGAGCTGCGTTTCCTGGAAGGCCATACCATCGACGTGACGCCCCTGCGCGTGGCCCGGACGCGGCTTGAGCGGTTCCGGGCGACGCTGGACCGGACGCTGGACGCCGTTTTCATCTTCGAGGCCGAGTCGTTGCGGTTTACCTACGTGAACGAGGGAGCGCAGCGGCAGACCGGGTATTCCCGTGACGAATTGCTGGCCCGGCACCCTTATGAACTGACCATGCACTATCCGGAGTCCCGCTACCTCAGCGAGCTGGTTGAGCCCCTGCTGTCGGGAGACAAAGAGGTGATCCGGTTCGAGACGGAGCACCTGACCCGTGATGGTGGCCGGGTGCCGGTGGAGGTGTTTCTGCAGTGTGTCGCCCCCGGCGATGGCGACGCCCGTTTCGTCGCCATCGCCCACGACATCTCCGAGCGCCTGGAGGCGGAGCGCATCCTCAAGGAGGCCAACGATCGCCTCGAGCAGGCGGAACAGCACGCGCGCCTCGGTCACTGGGAGGTGGATCTGCGCACCGGCGGCACCTACTGGTCGCAGGAGATGTACCGTCTCATGGGGTTTGAAGAGCATGCGCGCGTTCCCTCGCTGGAGCGATTCCTCGAGCATGTCCATCATGAGGACCGCGACGCCGTGCGCCACGTCTGGACCTCCATGCCGGCGGACGGATACCCCGTCGGCGAGGTGTTCCGAACCAGCCCCGAGGTGGGCCCGGTGCGTTATCTGGCGCCGACCTACCGCTTGATGAGCAATGGATCCGGGTTGCCCGACCGCTTCTCCGGCACCGTGCAGGACGTGACCGGGCAGCACCGGATGATGGAGGAGCTGCGACAGTCCGAGCGGCAACAGACGCAGCTGCGGCAGGTCGCGCAGCGGGAGCAGGGGCGGATGGCTGCCCTGCTATCGGGGATGAGTATCGGCATTCTGTTCGAGGACCGGACAGGGCTGGTGGAGTACGTGAATCCCGCGTTCAAGCGGATCTGGTCCATCGATGTGGAGCTGAATCTCGTCGGGCGGCCCACCACGGAGGTGCTGGAGCACTCCACGCACCGATTCTCACGGCCCGACCACGCCTCCAAGCACGTGCTGCAGGTGCTGGACACCCACGAAATCAGCGAGCGCTTCGAGCTGGATCTCTACGACGGCCGGATTCTCACCCAGGTCTCTTATCCGGTGTCGGATACAGAAGGTCGGCTGATCGGGCGGCTGTGGATCTACGAAGACGTGACGCACGAGCGCCAGACCGCCCAGCAGCTCGTTTACCTGGCAGAGCACGACCCGCTCACCGGACTCCACAATCGCCACCGCTTCCAGGAACATCTGGATCGCATGCTGAAGACGGCGCGGCGCCTCGAATCCAGGTTCGCACTGATGTACTTCGACCTGGATGACTTCAAGCACATCAATGACAACTTCGGCCACCGCGCCGGCGACACCGTGCTGGTGCGTGCGGCGGGGGAGGTGTCCAGTCTGGTGCGCGGTGGCGAGGTGTTTGCGCGGCTCGGTGGCGACGAGTTCGCCATTCTCGCCGAGATCTCAAGCGACGATGAACCAACCCATCTGGCAAAGCGGATCCTGCATGCCATTACCGCCATCCCGCTGCGTTTTCGGGGCAGTAACCTGCGGCTGACGGCCAGCTTGGGCATTGCGCTCTTTCCGGCCCATGGCACCGAGGCCGACGATCTGGTGGCGCACGCGGACGCTGCCATGTACCAGGCCAAGAATCAGGGCAAGAACACCTGGGCGGTCTACGACCCGGAGCGCAGTGATACCGAGGCCATGCTGGAGCGCATGTCGTGGAGCCAGCGAATCGCTCAGGCGCTGGACCACGGGCGATTCGAGCTGCACTTCCAGGGGGTCTATCATGCCGCAGACCGGACCCTGAGCCACCTGGAAGCGCTGGTGCGAATGCAGAACGAATCCCCGCACGGGGATCTGCTGATGCCGGGGCAGTTCATTCCGCTAGCCGAGAAAACCGGTCAGATCATGGAGATTGATCGCTGGGTGCTGCGTTGCGGGATCGAAACGCTGCAGCGGCACCCCTCGGTGCCAGCGTTGGCGGTGAACGTCTCCGGGCGAAGCATCGACGAACCCGGCCTGCCGCACTTCATCAGGGAGTCGCTCGAGCAGCACGGCGTCGACCCCGGGCGGCTCATCATCGAGATCACGGAAACGGCGGCGGTCGCGGAGATGCAGAATGCCCAGCGTTTCATCGAGCAGATGCACCAGACCGGCTGCGCCGTGTGCCTTGATGACTTCGGGTCGGGTTTCTCCACGTTCGCCTACCTCAAGTATTTGGCGGTTCGTGTGCTCAAGATCGACGGCATGTTCGTGCAGGATCTGCCCAACAATCCGGACAATCAGGCGTTCGTGCGTGCCATGATCGATGTGTCCCAGGGGCTGGGAAAACGGACGGTGGCCGAGTTCGTGGAGAACGAGGACACCCTGCAGATGTTGCGCTCCATCGGCGTGGATCTCGTGCAGGGCTATCACCTGGATTCCCCGGTGGCGGACCACCCGAGCCTGTCGGCGGACACTGCCGCGCGTTCGGGCACCTGGGACGATCGAGGCGAATCCTAGTAGACTCGGGCCCGTTCGGTTCAACGGGAGTTGCACGGCATGCAGTGGGTTTGGCGGTGGTTGCGCCAGTTCTGCACGACAGGACTGCTACTCGGAACGCTGTTCTTCGCTTTCTCGCTCACCCCCAGCCTCATTCCGCGGCCCTCCGTCATTCAGGGCGTGATCTCCGGCGTGTCGTTCACTGCCGGCTACACCCTGGGTGTCATGGCCCGCTGGCTGTGGAACTATCTGGAACTGCCGGTCCCCAGCGTTCGCCTCGATCGCCTGGCGCGGATCGGCGCCGCGGTGGTCTGCATGCTCTTCGCCATCGGCTTTCTGTGGCAGGCCTCCGAGTGGCAAAACACCGTGCGCGCACTCATGGAAACGGAGCCTGCCGGTGGTGTGCAGCCGCTTACCGTTGCCGCTATTGCCATGCTGGTGTTCGTCGTGCTGGTGCTGCTGGCCCGGCTGTTTCTGTGGACGTTCCAGATCCTGTCCCGGCGCCTCGAGCGCTACGTGCCCCGGCGTGTGTCTCACGTGGTTGGCGTGTTTGCCGCACTGGCGTTGTTCTGGTCGGTGGTGGACGGCGTGATCTTCACCCTGGGGTTGCGGGCCGCGGACAACTCCTATCAACAGCTGGACGTGTTGATGCAGGATGACGTGGCGCGGCCCGATGACCCGGTCAGCACCGGCGGGCCAGAGTCCCTGATCACCTGGGAGGAACTCGGGGGGCGGGGGCGGCGCTTCGTCACCTCGGGGCCGACGGGCGACGAGATCGGTGACTTTCTTGGTGAACGGGCGCCGGATCCGATCCGGGTGTACGTGGGTCTCAATGCGGCCGATACCCCGGAGGAGCACGCTGATCTGGCGCTGCAGGAGCTCCTGCGTGTCGACGCCTTTGAACGCTCGGTGCTGCTGCTGGCCACGCCGACCGGGCGCGGCTGGGTCGACAATGCGGCGCAGAACCCGGTGGAGTACATCCTCCGCGGCGATGTGGCGACGGTGACTGCACAGTATTCCTATCTCCCCAGCCCGTTGTCGCTGATGGTGGAAGGCGAGTACGGCCAGGAGACCGCCCGGGCGCTGTTCAATCGCGTCTATGGGTACTGGAGCGACCTCCCGGAGGATGACCGGCCCGACCTCTACCTCCACGGCCTGAGCCTCGGTGCGCTGAACTCCGACCGCTCCTTCGACGTCTACGACATCATTGACGACCCATTCCATGGCGCCCTGTGGAGTGGGCCGCCGTTCCGTAGCGAGACGTGGCGGACGGTAACGGCGGGCCGCGATGCCGGCTCCCCCGCCTGGCTGCCCCGTTTCCGGGACGGCTCCGTGGTGCGCTTCATGAATCAGGACGGCGGGCTCGATGATTTCGACACGGACTGGGGCCAGTTCCGCATCGCCATACTCCAATACGCCAGCGACCCGGTGACGTTCTTCGACCCCATGTCGTTCTACAGCGAACCGGACTGGATGCGCGAGCCGCGGGGGCCGGACGTGTCCGACGATCTGCGCTGGTTTCCGGTGGTGACCATGCTGCAGCTGCTCGCCGACATGGCGGCAGGGCGCGCGCCCACCGGCTACGGCCACGAGTACGCCGAAGCCCACTACATTGAAGCGTGGGTCGCTTTGACCGAGCCCGACAACTGGAGTGACGAGGACTCGGAGCGGCTCAAGGCACTGTTCGACGAGCGAGAGTGAGGCCGTCCCCGGTCGGGGCGGCTGGTCCGGATCCTTGAACGTCTGGAGGTATACCCATGGCCATTCTGCGCCGACTGCGACTGGTCGCCCTGCCT
>SLBZ01000059.1 GCA_007126095.1 Aquisalimonas sp. | reverse complement strand
GTCGATGAGAATGGCGAACCAACGTTCGATCCCGACACCGGATCAGTGACCGATGCACCGCGCACCGGCCCGTTCCTCTACGACTACGAACGACGTGACCCCTCCCGGCTCGGTGGTCACGCGGGGACCGCAGTCGAGCCCAGCGGTTGCGACAACAGCGGGGTGCAGGGTGCCGAGGCGTGGTCCAATCCGGACTGGATGGATGCGCTGCCCGCATGGTCGTCCCCGGACCGCAGCACGGTGGTCCGGGTGGAGAACGGACGGGACGTGATCTATCACAGTCGCACCAGTCTCCAGCGCATCGAGATCGATACCAGCGGGGCGGTCATCTCAATGAACTCCGCGGGCTCGTTTCTGCAGGGACATACTGGCATGCACGTCGCCGAGATCATCGACGTGGGCGACCGGCGTGCATTTGTCCAGTTCACGGGCCGCCATCCGTCGAGCAGCGGTCTCATCAGTCATCTGCTCAAGTACTGGGACATCACCGATTTCCCGACTACCTACGGTAGTCAGGTGGTCAACGCGGCGGATGTGCATATCAGCTCACAGCACTACACCCACGCAGACGGCGACCGTCCGGACTGGCCGGATGGGCCGCACGCCAGCGAAGAAGGTAGCAACCCCGGGATGGCCTGGGATACGTATCGCAGGAAGCTGGTCCTGTGGAATGGTTCAAAACGGCTTTACGAGCTCATCCCGCCACAGACCCTGGCCACCACGGGTTGGGAACTGGCCGACTACGTTACGGACCCCCTCGCCGCAGATGGTCAATTCCCGGTCAACCCGGTGGTCTCGGGTCGCACCCGGTTCGTGCTCGGGCACTTTCACTACGACCGGGGATGGGACGTCTATTTGGGCCTGGAAAAGAACTCCACCAATCTCTGGCTGTTTAAGCCACAGGACTGGAGCCCCAGTGCCGGAAATGATGAAGGCCGGCGTGTCTGGGCGCCGTCGGTCGATCGCGTGGGTGACCGTCTGTGGGAAACAACGTTAGAGTGACACTGACGCATTCCCGCCAGTCGCTGGCCGATCAGTGCATTCGTCGCCGAGTCCGGGCTTTACTTGGCGAACGGTGAGGATCAGCAACACGCCAAACCCGAATAACCACACCACCGGGGGCTCGCTTACTGCCACGGGCTCGAACAGGATCTGGGCAGCAGGGACGGCGTACGCACCACCTGGCTCTGCTTGCCCGGGTGAAGTTCCCGGTCCGCGCTCGCCGATCGGAGCCCATTCCCGCGGCCAGAAGGGTTCCTGGTCTGGATATCCCCATCGCCACCAGTCCTCAGATATGGTGTACGGATTCGACGCCCAGGACATGGGAGCGGGCGCGCCACCTGCCCAAAGGACATAATCTCCCGGCCCCACAGGGATGTGGACGTCAAGGACGATGTGCTCGCCCACTTCAAAAATTGGATACTCCCGCCCGGGATATGCACAACCCTCTTGTGACATCTTGTCGGCCTCATACATGGGCCGAGAACAGACGTGCTGGAACCGAGGATCCTCCACCAGCGGATCCGGAGGGGACAACGGATCCACCTGCGGCCCCTGGTCTCCCAGGGGTACGATTCCGAGAGCGGGTGGGTATGGCTGATAAAGGTCCTGGAAGTAGAGGCCGGTATCGATTCGGGTAATGTGGCCGCCGCCCTCCGGTACGGTGAAGGGGATAGCAAGTTCCTGGACGTCGTCCGACAAGTGGAATGGGTGCAGCACCTCATAACTCGATCCGAATTCGTGATCATCAGGCATCGTGTCGAGAATAGAGACAGGGTCTGCAAACACGCTTCCGGATCCCAGTGCCACAGCCAGGACGCCTGTGGCGATGTGACGCCTACCCATAATGAGGTCCCCTTGGGCGAAGTTGATGTCAATGCGTATGCAAAACCTGGACCGATCGGGCCGTTCGGTGCTGCACATTGCACTGGTTGCCGTAATGGGGGGGGGGGCGCCAAGCGGCCTGTAAAATTCCTCAACTGTCAGTCCCGGGGAAACACTGAACAAATCCCGCATGCTTCTGCGTTTCCCTAGTGCGTTCTTGCTTCGTAGAAACCCTGCAGTTTCTCGTCATCCAGGCCATGGTCGCGTCTGCAGTGAACGACGATGTTGCTGATTCGGTAACGTGTCAGGGATTTCCGGTAGATCTTCTTGATCAGCCGGCGTACCGGGCTCGCCGTCGTCTGCTTCCAGAGCGGTTTGAAGCCGAACTGCCGCAAGCTCTCCAGTAGGGCTCTCTCGTTGAAAAACGAGCAGGCATTGCCTCCGCGGGTTTTCTGGGGCGAGTCCACCGCTGACGGGCAGTACAGAACACTATTGATGTTGAAATCCTCGATGATGCCGGTCTCGAGAATGAGGTCTCCGCCATCCGGGACCAGGTCGCGGATGAGTTTCAGGGCCAGAAACGGGTATCTGAGGTGGTAGAGCAGACCGGCGAAAATGACGAGATCGAACTGCCCGTATTGCTCTGCATCGAAGTCCAGCACATTGAGGTGCACGGGGCGGACTTTCGATCCTCGCGCCGGCAGGATCACATCGTGCATCGAGTCAATATTGGCCTTGGTGTTGTCCACGGCCAGCACCTCTTGAGCGGCTCGGGACTCCGCCTCCAGAGCGAACAGACCATTGGCACATCCCAGGTCGACGGCGCGCTTGCCGTGCAGACCCAGCGTGCGTATGCGCTCAAGAACCAGCCGTTGCTTGGGGCCGGTGGGGGTGCCGGGAGTACTCAGCCCTTCTCCCAGGTCGATGGTCTGATAGAAGCGGTGGCGCTTCACTCTCTCCTGTACTGTCTGTGTGTCCATTCTCGTGCTCCCGGGAACTGCTCCTTCGTGGCAACGGATAACGGCGAACTCAAACCAGCACCTCCCCCGGCCCCGGATGGCTCAGAAATCCCAACGGACTCGCCGTTAGCCCGTAGGCACCCGACTGAAACACCACCACCAGATCCCCCACGTTCGCCCGCGGTAGATCCATGCGGTCGGCGAGCATGTCCAGTGGCGTGCACAGTGGTCCGGTTACGGTGGCGTTCTCCTGCGGGGGCACATCCATGCGGTTGCCGATGGCGACCGGGTAGTTCTTGCGGATGACCTGGCCGAAATTTCCCGAGGCCGCCAGGTGGTGGTGCAGGCCGCCGTCGGTGATGAGATAGGTGTGGCCGCGGGAGACTTTGCGGTCAATGACCCGGGTAACGTAGACGCCGGCCTCACCGACCATGTAGCGCCCGAGCTCCATCACCAGCTTTGCCTTGCCCAGGCGCCGGTGAGCGGTTTCGACGTGATCGTGCAGGTGTTCGCCCACAGCGGCCAGGTCGATGGGCTGGTCTCCCGGGAAATAGGGGATGCCAAGGCCGCCGCCGATGTTCAGAAAGGTCAGGGGTTCCCGCGCCTCTTCGGCCAGGCGGTAGGCCAGGTCGAACGTCTTGTCGTGCGCCTCGAACAGCGACTCGGCGCGCAGGTTCTGGGATCCGGTGAAGATATGGAAGCCCTGGAACGCCAGATCCAGCTCGCGGATGCGGCCGAGCATGTCGGGAACCAGTTCCGCATCCACGCCGAACACCTTGGGCCCGCCGCCCATCTTCATCCCCGACGCCTTCAGCTCGAAGTCCGGATTGACCCGCACGGCGACCCTGGGCCTATGCCCATGCTGCTCGCCGAGTCTTGCCAGGCGCTCCATTTCGCCGAACGACTCGAGATTGATGGTGATGCCGGCGGTGAGTGCCTGTGCCAACTCTCCATCGCGTTTGCCCGGGCCGGCGAAGCTGATTTCCGATGGCGGCGTGCCGGTGTCCAGGGCCACCTGCAGCTCTCCGGCCGAAGCGACATCAATGCCATCAACGAGCCCGGCCAGATGGTGAACCACGGCCGGCATCGGGTTCGCCTTCATGGCGTAGTGCAGCTCGATCGCTCCCGGCAGCTGGGCGCGCAGCTCCGCAATCCGGTTGCTGATGAGCTGGCGGTCGTAGGCGTAGAACGGTGTGCCCCCAACGCGTGTGGCGAGCGTGGTCAGCGGCACCCCGCCCACCTGCAGCACGCCGTCCACAGCCGGGAACTGCGTCATGGGGATATGTGTCGGGCGCTCCCTCGTCATGGCCGGTCTCCTGCGAACAGTGCTTTCAGCGGCTCCCTCAACCCCTTGCGGTCGATCTTGCCATTGGCGTTGCGTGGCAGTGGGTCCCGCCAGGCCTCCACGTGCGCCGGCACCATGAACGTGGGGAGGTCGCGTTTACAGGCAGCGATCAGCGCCTCGGTGTCCAGGGTGGCCTGGTCGCGGCCCTGGGCGACGAGCACGATGGCCTCGCCCAGCGTCGGGTGTGGCACACCCAGGGCCACCGCTTCGGCAACCAGTCCAGTGGCATAGACCACTTCTTCGACCTCGCTGGGGCTGACCCGATAGCCTGACGTCTTGATCATTTCGTCCCGCCGGCCGACGAAATAGAGAAAGCCGTCGTCATCCATGCGTACGGTGTCCCCGGACCACACCGCGAGCTCAGGGGTGGTGATGCCCTGGCTGCGTGGTGGCAATGGCCGGAATCGCTCCGCGGTCTTTTCCGGGGCGTTCCAGTAACCCATGGAGACGAGAGCGCCCCGGTGGACAAGCTCCCCCGGTTCGTTCGGCGCACACGGGGAGCCGTCCTCCCGCAGCACCATGATCTCCGCATTGGGGATGGCCTTGCCCATGGAGTCGGGGCGACGGTCCACCTCCTCGGGTGGGAGGTAAGTCGATCGGAACGCCTCCGTGAGACCGTACATCAGGTAGACCTGCGTTCGCGGGAGTGACGCCCGCAGGGCCTGTACTGTGGTCCGCGGCATGGCACCGCCGGAGTTGGTGATATAGCGCAGGTGGTCGGTCACGTGCCCGGGCCAGTCGAGCTGTGCAAGCTGGATCCACAGTGGCGGGACCGCCGCCAGGCCGGTGATCTGTTCGCGCTCGACGGCACGGAGCACATCCCGCGGTAACAGATAGTTCATGAGCGAGACGCTGGCGCCAGAGTGAAAGGCCGTAGTCAGCTGGCTCAGCCCATAGTCGAAACTCAGGGGGAGGGCGGCCAGCAGGCGGTCATCTTCGCGATTATCGAGATAGCTCGCCACGCTGCGGGCCCCTGCCACCATGTTGCGGTGTGAGAGCACCACGCCTTTGGGCTGCCCGGTGCTGCCCGAGGTGTAAAGAATGGCTGCCATGTCCGTATCGATACGGCGGCATGGTCGCTGCCCGCTGTCGGCCGTCCAGTCGCCCCAGGCAACCGTGTGCAAGCCTTGTGGCGTTTCGGCGGGCACGCCGTCAGTCACGATCACCGTATGCAGGTCATGACAGCGGCGCAGCTCCTCGCCAAGTTGGCTGAGTCGGCTCGCGGAGGTGATCAGCACGCGCACGTTGCAGTCACGCAGGATATAGCCAACCTGTGGCGGTTTCAGCAGCGGATTGACCGGCACGAACACGCCGCCGGCAGCGGCTGCGCTAAACAGCCCGATAACGGCCTCCGGACGTTTCTCCAGATACACCGCTACCCGCTCATCGCGCGTCAGCCCCAGTCCATTCAGTTCGTGAGCGACGGTGCGGATGTTGCCCGCCAACTGTCCGAAATTTTGACGATGGTCCTTGTGGCTGAGCGCCGGGTTCTCCGGGGCCCGTTCGGCAGAGCGTAGAATCAGGTCATGAATGAGATCGGCCATCAGGCGGTACGGTTCCTTGAGGTCATGATCTGTAGTGTATGGGCCTCTCCCGGGGTTGCCTACACCCGGATGATGCCTGATGACGGAGAAAAGCCCCGGGCCGCCGCACCCGGGGCTTCTGTGTGTACAGCCATTGCTTCCGCTTCAGGCACTGCGGCGTCGGGCGAAGGCCGTCAGGGCCAACAGGCCGAGCCCCAGCATCCCCAGTGTGGCTGGCTCCGGTACGCTGGTGTAATCGGTGATCTTCATCTGGAATGAAGGCCTGGTGTCAGCCGTGCCTTCCGGGAAGAATCCGGTCCCGGAGATACCCTGCTCATAGTCGATGTTGGAGAGCCACCAGTAGTTTGCCCCGTCGATCGGACCAGTGAGCGTCTCGCCCCCCAGCTGGATGGTCGAGTTCTCCTCTGCCGAACCTGCCACCCGGAGCAGGATGTCAGCAGCGCTATCCAGCTCGAAACCATCGTGCGACACCGAGTCGTTGAAACCAATGCCCTCGACGGCGAAGTTGAGAACGTCGTCCACGAGAGACAGCGAGAACGAGAACCGATCGACCAGCGGACCATCCTCGAGTCCCTGGGCAACCGGTTGACTCTGGCCCCCTTCAGTCAGCCCGATGCTCCAGTTGTTGGGCCGGTACTCGCCCTTGGCTT
>SLBZ01000013.1 GCA_007126095.1 Aquisalimonas sp. | reverse complement strand
GTCAAGGCGGGCGACCTGGTCAACGCCGTGGCGGAGCAGGTCGGCGGCCGCGGCGGTGGCCGTGCCGACATGGCGCAGGCTGGCGGCAGCCAGCCCGATCGGCTGCCGGATGCCATGCAGTCGGTGCCCGAGTGGGTCCGACAGCAGTTGCACTGAACGGGCGGCCCGATGGCGGCTGGTGAATCCACATGCACGGTGTCTGCGGTGAAGGCCGTAGCACCCGGAAACAGGTATACGGACTGATGCCCCTGATCGTACAGAAATACGGCGGAACTTCCGTGGGCTCCATCGAGCGCATCGAGGATGTCGCCCGCAAGGTGATCAAGACCAAGGAAGCCGGTAATAACGTGGTCGTGGTTGTCTCCGCCATGAGCGGTGAGACCAACCGGCTGACGGAGCTTGCCCGGCAGATGAATCCCAACCCGCCGGCGCGGGAGCTGGACATGATGCTCTCCACCGGCGAGCAGGTCACTATCGCGTTGTTGACCATGGCGCTGGAGAAGCAGGGACACGCCGCGCGCTGTTACACGGGCGCTCAGGTGCGCATCCTGACCGACAGCGTGCACAGCAAGGCGCGGATTCAGGAGATCGACGCCAAGGTCGTCACCGAGGACCTCAAGGAAGGACGCATCGTCGTGGTGGCCGGCTTCCAAGGGATGGACTCCACCGGTGCCATCACGACCCTGGGGCGCGGCGGATCCGACACCACCGCCGTAGCCCTGGCCGCCGCCCTGGGTGCCGACGAGTGCGAGATCTATACCGACGTGGATGGTGTCTACACCACTGATCCGCGGGTCGCGTCCAAGGCACGCCGCCTCGATCGCATCACCTTCGAGGAGATGCTGGAGATGGCGAGCCTGGGCTCCAAGATTCTGCAGATCCGGGCCGTGGAGTTCGCGGGCAAGTACCACGTGCCGCTGCGCGTGCGGTCAACGTTCGATGACGGGCCGGGCACACTGATTACGTATGAGGACGAGAACATGGAAGAACCGCTGATCTCCGGAATCGCGTTCAACCGCGACGAAGCCAAACTGACCGTCCTGGGTGTTCCGGACCAGCCGGGTATCGCCGGGCGTATTCTCGGCCCCGTGTCCGAGGCGAACATCGAAGTGGACATGATTGTCCAGAACATCAGCCAGAGCGGCCTGACCGATTTTACCTTTACGGTGCACCGCAACGACTACGAGAAGACCCTGAAGATTCTCCAGGGCATCAACGACGAGCTGGGTGCCCGGGAGGTCTACGGCGACACAAAGATCGTCAAGCTCTCGCTGGTCGGGGTCGGCATGCGCTCCCATGCCGGCGTGGCGAGCACCATGTTCGAGGCCCTGGCGAAGGAGGGCATCAACATCCAGATGATCTCCACGTCCGAGATCAAGATCTCCGTGGTGATTGATGAGAAGTATCTCGAACTGGGCGTGCGCGCCCTGCACACCGCGTTCGAGCTGGACGACGAAGACGCGAGTGTGAGTATCGAAGGGAAATCGAACGACTGAACCGGCACCATGCGGCGTCGGTGGCGTTCGTGGGGTGGTTGACGTGACTACCCCGCAAGCAGGGCCCGGGAGGTGACAACCATCGGCTGACGATGGTCTCCGGGATGATTGATTCTTAGCTGAAGGTGACGGCTGCGCAGGATGCCGGTCGTTGAAACTCTCGAGAGGAACCGCGGGTCCACGTTCTACAGGGAAGCTCGGAGGCTGGTCCGGAGAAATGACCAAGCCCCGTGGCATGGGTGTGCATCGACGTGGAAGCGTCTGGTTGGGTAACCGGCGTAGCGGGGGCCAGTGGATTTAGGAGAGAGGCAAATGCTGATTCTGACCAGGCGAGTTGGTGAAACGCTGATGATCGGGGACGAAGTAACCGTGACCGTTCTCGGCGTGAAGGGCAACCAGGTGCGTATTGGCGTCAATGCGCCCCGGAACGTCTCCGTGCATCGTGAGGAGATCTATGAGCGGATCCAGCACGAGAACGAAGGAGAGGAGGGCGCCCCGGGGAACAACTGACCGGTGGTGTGACAGGGGTGATGGCCTCCCACGGGTTTACCTGAGAGGCCAAATCCCGTAGTCTACGGCGCTTCAACGATGGCGCGGGAAACCCGCCATCCGCGATCCCGGAGAGGTGGCCGAGTGGCTGAAGGCGCTCCCCTGCTAAGGGAGTATGGGTACTGCCCATCGAGGGTTCGAATCCCTCCCTCTCCGCCATTTTCATCTAAGCAGTGCCGCAGGTACTGCTTAGATGAAAATCATGAAGCGACGGGCTCGAACCCTTGATGTGGGCAATTGGGTTCGACCAACGTTGCATTGACGCAGAGCCGGCCCTTCGCCATAATCTGCGCCTCACAACACAGCGCCCGTAGCTCAGCTGGATAGAGCACCTGGCTACGAACCAGGCGGTCGGAGGTTCGAATCCTTCCGGGCGCGCCATATAACGAAAAGGGGTACCCGTCAGGGTGCCCCTTTTTCGTTGTGGAATCGGTACATCAATGGTGGATGTAAGGACCACCCTACGCCCGGACGAGTAGGGTGGACCTTCAGGTCCACCAGTCACGGTCGCTCGATAACCATCCTGGGGCAGGGCATGCCTAAGCGAATCCCGGCGGATTCCACTCGTCCATCATGCGACGGCGTGCGGCTTCCAGTCGCTCCGACATCAGCGCCGAGAACTTCTTGAGCACGGCATAGCCGAAGGCGGGCTCTTCTTCGCAGTGCGCGAGAATGGCGGCGCCGTCGAAGGCGAGGAGTTCCGTGTCTGCTTCGGCCCGCGCCTGGAACGTCCACTTGTAGGGCGGGATCAGCCACGACCAGCCGAGAATCTGGCCCTCGGTCAGCCGCTGGATCTCGAGCGCCGGGCCCGAGATGGCCGGGATCTCGATGAGAATCTCACCCTGGGTGACTAGATAGAACGCGTCCGAGACCTCGCCCTGCCGGAACAGGACGTCTCCCCGGGGCAGCGTGCGCGGCGTGGCGCAACGGCTCAGTTGCTGAATGACGTATTCATCCAGGTCGGCAAAAAACGGCTGCTGGCGCAGCTGGGCGGAGACATCGGCGGTTGTCATGGCGTTGCCCTCTGTTGGCGGCACACGGGTTCCACGGCGCGGAGGGGCAGGGCCGGTCACAGCCGGATGACACCACCACGCCACAGGGACAGTATGTCGCACGTGCGCGACATTGCATCCGTGGCGGACGGTCCGCCGCCGGCGGGGTCAGTCCATGGGGGGCAGGTGAGCGGCTTGTTCGGGGTCCAGGTCCACGTCGTGCACCACTAGAACGGGCTGCTTGGCATGGCGCACCAGCCACTCCGTGGCCGAACCGTGCAGGAACTGCTGCAGGCCGCTGCGCCCGCGGGTGCCCATGGCGATCAGATCGGCGCCCCACTGGTCGGCGTGGGCGCTGATCTTCTCGGCGGCACTGCCCACTTCCACGGCGACCTCTTCACCCTCGCGGACCCATTCGTTCAGTTTCTCGCGGGCGGCGGCTTCTGCTTTGCTGCGCTCGTCTCTGGCGTGCATGGGGTTGATTGACGGGTCGGCGGTGGCCTGGGCGATCTCGCTGGGGCCGACCACGTAAAGCAGGCGCAGGGTTGCGGTCTCGGGTCGGAAGTCGCGGGCCACGGCCACGGCACGCGCCGAAGCAGTCGAGAAGTTCACGGGCACCAGGATACGTTTCAGCATAGAGAGTCGGCCTGCCTCCGAGTTTTCAGGTGTTTGTTCCAGTCGACGCTCAGAGTAACCGATCGTGTTGCCCTGCAGACAGCGTTTGCTTCCGAAAAGATCAGCAATGCTGTTGTGCAGCATTCTTCTTGAGGAAAGAGCGCAATCCCCGTATCATCCTCCATATTCAGAGCCTGGCAACATGGTCGCCGCGGCCCTCTCCCTGAGGAGTCAGATGCTTGGCATCCCGCACTCCGTAACGCGGCTTATCAGCGTTTTCCAGTCAAGCCGTTCGAAAACTGTGCACCCTTCGCCGGTGCGAAATCCGAAATCTGATGAGAGCTCGCCGGCTGTGTGCCCGCGGGGAAAGGACCGTTAATGCTGTCTGATGTAATGAAGCGGGGCGCGGGTTCATTCCGCCGCACGTGGTTGTTCAATGTCCGCGGTGATCTGATCGCCGGAATCGTGGTCGCGCTCGCCCTTATCCCCGAAGCGATCGCGTTCTCCATCATCGCCGGCGTGGATCCGAAAGTCGGGCTCTACGCGTCGTTCTGCATTGCCGTGGTGATCGCGTTCACCGGCGGTAGACCCGGGATGATCTCGGCCGCAACCGGGGCGATGGCGCTGTTGATGATCACCATCGTGGCGGATCACGGTGTTGAGTACCTGTTTGCGGCGACCATACTGACGGGCGTCCTGCAGATCATCTTCGGCTGGCTCAAGCTTGCGCGCTACATGATGTTCATCCCGCGCACGGTGATGCTGGGCTTCGTGAATGCGCTGGCCATTCTGATCTTCATGGCGCAGATCCCGCATTTCGTCGGTCATGGAATACCCACGTACCTGATGGTGGCCGCCGGCCTGGCAATTCTCTACGGCTTCCCCTACATCAACCGGACCATTCCGCCCCCGCTCATCGCCATCGTGGTGCTGACCGGTGCGGCCATCTATTTCAACATGCCGCTGAATACCGTTGGCGACATGGGGGATCTGCCGGACGGGATGCCTTTCCTGAGCATTCCCATGGTCCCGCTCACCTTCGAGACCCTGCAGATCATTCTGCCGGTTGCCCTGACGCTGACGATTGTCGGGTTGCTCGAGTCGCTGCTCACCGCGTCCATCGTCGATGATCTCACCGACACACCCAGCAAGAAGAACGTGGAGTGCCGGGGGCAGGGTATTGCCAACATCACCTCCGGTTTCTTCGGCGGCATGGCGGGTTGCGCCATGATCGGCCAGTCCGTGATCAACGTGAAGTCCGGGGGGCTGGGGCGGTTGTCGACCCTGGCGGCCGGTGTGTACCTGCTGTTCTTCATCATGGTGCTCGGCGACCTGGTTTCCATGATTCCCATGCCGGCCCTGGTGGCAGTGATGATCATGGTCTCCATCGGTACCTTCGACTGGACCTCCATCGGCATGCTGCGGAAGATGCCGCGCACTGACGCCTTCGTACTGATCGTCACCGTGGTGACCGTGGTGGTGACTCACGATCTTGCCAAGGGCGTGTTCGCCGGCGTGCTGCTGAGCGCGATCTTCTTCGTGCGCAAACTGGCCCGCCAGATCCGCGTGACGCCGGAGGACAGCGACGATGGCCACCACCGGACGTATCGCGTGCGGGGTGTGCTGTTCTTCGTGGCCGTGGACAATTTCATAGCAGGTTTCGATTACGCTGCGGCGGTGCCGAGAGTGACCATCGACCTGACCGGTGCGACCCTCTGGGACAGCTCCGCCGTGGGTGCGGTGGACAAGGTCGTCGGCAAGCTGCGCCGTAACGGCGTTGAAGTCGATGTGGTGCACCCCGAAGGCCAGGGTGCCAAACTCATGGACGATCTCGCTGCTTATGATGACACTGGAGCGGGCGAACCGGGCCACTGATTCCGGGTTGTGTTCAATATGGTATACAATGGCCCCATGACCCGGCGTGCCGGACGTCAGTCGCCGGCACGGCTGCCACGCTGAGCCAGAGGAGCCATGATGGTAGAGCGAAGCTACTACGCCCCGAAAGGCGGGCTGCCGCCGCAGACCCAGCTACTCTCCGATCGCGCGGTGTTCACCGAGGCGTATGCCGTCATTCCCAAGGGCGTGTTGCGCGACATCGTCGCCAGTTACCTGCCGTTCTGGGAGGAGACACGCTTGTGGGTGCTCTCCCGGCCGCTGTCGGGATTCGCCGAAACCTTCTCCCAGTACATCATGGAAGTGGGCCCCGGTGGCGGCAGCGACCGGCCCGAGCTGCAGGCCGGTGTCGAGGGCGTTTTGTTCGTGGTGGAAGGCGAACTCACCCTGACCCTGGAGGGGGTCACGCATGCGATGCGGCCCGGGGGGTATGCCTTCATTCCGCCGGGCAGCAACTGGTCGGTGCGCAATCACGGCTCGGAGCATGTCCGGTTTCACTGGATTCGCAAGGCATACGAGTACGTCGATGGCCTGGATGTGCCCGAGGGGTTCGTTACCAACGAGAACGACATCGAGCCCACCCCCATGCCGGACACGGACGGCCGCTGGGCGACCACCCGGTTCGTGGACCCGGCCGACCTGCGTCACGACATGCACGTCACCATCGTGACGTTCCAGCCGGGCGGGGTGATTCCCTTTGACGAGATGCACGTCATGGAACACGGGCTCTACGTGCTGGAAGGCAAGGGCGTCTACCACCTGAATCAGGACTGGGTGGAAGTGGAGGCCGGCGACTACATGTGGCTGC
>SLBZ01000005.1 GCA_007126095.1 Aquisalimonas sp. | reverse complement strand
GGGATGGAGTGCCACCTGCTGTGGGAGCGGCTTCAGCCGCGACCCCCATCAAGAACACGTTCGACACGGAGGAGCCCATGGCCCACTACGGCGACCACCAGCTGCAGATCTATCAGGCAGGGCTGAAAGGCGCACGCCCGCGGCTGCCCATGCGCATGGAGGATCTGGAAGAAGCCGCCCACGCCGTGCTGTCCAAGGAGTCGTACTGGTACGTGGCCGGTGGCGCCGGCGAGATCACAATGGACGCCAACCGCACGGCCTTCGACAAGTACCGGATCCACCCGCGCATGCTCACCGACGTCTCCGAGCGCGACCTGTCCGTGACGCTGTTCGACCGCACCCTGCCCTCGCCCCTGCTACTGGCTCCCATCGGCGTGCAGAGCATCATCCGCCCGGAAGCGGAGCTGGCCGTGGCAAAGGCCGCAGCGGCGACCAACGTGCCGATGATTCTGTCCACGGTCTCTGCCCACAACATGGAGCGCGTGGCCGAGACCATGGGCGACGCGCCGCGCTGGTTCCAGCTCTACTGGCCACGTAGCCCGGAGCTGGCCGCCAGTTTCGTGCAGCGCGCCGAGCAGGCCGGTTACGAGGCGGTAGTGGTCACTCTGGACACGAAGATGATGGCGTGGCGGGCGCGCGACCTGCAGAACGCCTTCCTGCCGTTCCTCAATGGCCAGGGGCTCTCCAACTACACCTCGGACCCGTGGTTCCGCAGCACGCTGGAATGCCCCCCGGAGGAAGACATCCGCCCGTCGGTGAAGCGCTGGTCGGAAGAGTTCGCGGCGCCCTTCAAGACCTGGAAGGACCTGGCCGCACTGCGGGAGGCGACCAACCTGCCCATTCTGGTCAAGGGCGTACTGCACCCGGAAGACGCCCGCCTGGCGCTGGAGCACGGGGTGGACGGCATCGTGGTCTCCAACCACGGCGGCCGTCAGGTGGACGGCAGCATCGCCGCCATCGACGCCCTGCCCGGTGTCGCCACCATGGTCAACGGCCGCGTGCCGGTGCTGTTCGACAGCGGCATTCGCACCGGTTCGGACGTGCTCAAGGCCAAGGCCCTTGGCGCCGACGCGGTGCTCCTTGGCCGGCCGTACATCTGGGGCCTGGCGCTGGACGGGGAAGACGGGGTGCGGGAGGTGATCAAGCGCGTGCTGGCGGATGTGGACCTCACCATGGCGCTGGCGGGCAAGGCGCGGTTCGCGGAGGTGGACGGGAGTCTGCTGGTGGATTAGGGGCTTGTCTGGTGGACCTGAAGGTCCACCCTACGCCTTAGGGCGGTCCGCGGCATGCCGGGCGTTGCGTGTACCCTTCTTGGTGGACCTTCAGGTCCACCACCCCGAACGCGATATTCAACATCAACACCAACTCGCGCCACTGGCGCACATGCGAGACGACACGATGATCGAAGAAGGCACTCTGCTCTGGGAGCCCGATGCCCGGCGCATTGACGAGGCGAACATCACCCGCTTCATGCGCTGGCTGAACGACACGCGCGGCCTCGACCTGTCCGACTACGACGCCCTGTGGCGCTGGTCCACGGAGCACCTGGAGGACTTCTGGGCCGCCGCCTGGGAGTATTTCGACTTCAAGGCCACACCGTACGAGCAGGTGCTCACCACCCGCGAGATGCCCGGCGCCGAGTGGTTCACGGGCAGCCGGCTCAACTGGGCGGAGCATGCCCTGCGCCACGCCGACGGTAACAAGCCGGCGCTTTACCACTGCTCGGAGGTCCGCGAGACCACCGGCACGGTGACCTGGCGCGAGCTGCAGGAGCAGGTAGCGGCAGCCGCCGAGGCCCTGCGGCAGCTCGGTGTCGAGCGCGGGGATCGCGTGGTCGCCTACATGCCGAACATCCCGGAGGCCATCGTCGGCGTCCTCGCCACCGCCAGCATCGGCGCGATCTGGTCGTCCTGCTCGCCCGATTTCGGCACGCCCAGCGTGGTCGACCGCTTCTCGCAGATCGAGCCCAAAGTGCTGCTGGCCGTGGACGGCTATCGGTACAACGGCAAGGCGTTCGACCGCATGGCGGTGGTGGAGCACCTGCAGAGCACCCTGCCCAGCGTGGAGCACACGGTGCTGCTGCCCTACCTGGACGGCAACGCCGATCCGTCCCGCCTGACCCGCACGGAAACCTGGGATCAGTTCCTCGCGCGCGGCGCCGGCGCGGCACTGCGCTTCGAGCCGGTCCCGTTCGATCATCCGCTGTGGGTGCTCTACTCTTCCGGCACCACCGGCATGCCCAAGGCCATTGTGCACGGCCACGGCGGCATTACCGTCCAGCACACCCTGGCGGGCCACCTGCACAGCAACGTCTCTCCCGGTGATGTGTGCTTCTGGTTCACCACCACCGGCTGGATGATGTGGAACGCCCTGACCGGCATGCTGCTCAACGGGGGCACGCTGGTGCTCTACGACGGCAACCCCGCCTACCCGGACATGGACCGCCTGTGGCGTCTGTGCGAAGAGGTGAAGATCACGCAGATGGGCATCAGCGCGGCGTTTCTCACCGCCTGCATGAAGGCGGGCCGCCGCCCGCGGGATCACTACGATCTCACCCACATCCGCGGCATGGGCGCCACCGGCTCGCCCCTGCCGCCGGAAGGCTTCCAGTGGGTGTACGACGCGGTCAACCCGGACGTGCACCTCGCCTCCAGCAGCGGCGGCACGGACGTGTGTGCCGGTTTCGTGGGCGGGGTCTCCACCCTGCCCGTGCGCGCCGGCGAGATGCAGGCGCGGCTGCTCGGCGCCAGCGTCGAGAGCTGGGACGACGACGGCCACGCGCTGATCGACGCCGTGGGCGAGATGGTGATCACCCGGCCCATGCCGTCGATGCCGCTGTTCTTCTGGGGGGATGACGACGGCAGTCGCTACCGGGAGAGCTATTTCGAGATGTTCCCGGGCATCTGGCGCCACGGGGACTTCATCAAGATCACCTCCCGCGGCACGTGCATCATCTACGGCCGCTCCGACTCGACGCTCAACCGCTACGGCGTGCGCATGGGCACGGCGGAGATCTACCGCGTGGTCGAGGACCTGGACGCGGTGCAGGACAGCCTGGTGGTGAACATCGAGCGCGGCGACGGCCAGTTGTACATGCCGCTGTTCGTGGTGCTGGCCGACGGCACCGCCCTGGATGAAGCACTTGAGAAGGCGATCCGCGACAAGGTGCGCCGCGATCTGTCACCGCGCCACGTGCCCGACGCCATCGTGGCCGTGGACGGCGTGCCGCGCACGCTCAGTGGCAAGAAGATGGAAGTGCCGGTGAAGAAGCTGTTGCTGGGGTATCCGGAAGAGAAGGCAGTCAGCCGCGACGCCTGCGCCAACCCGGAAACCATCGACGCCTATCTGGCCTTCCGACGCGAGCTGGTCAACTGACAAGGCTGGCGCCGGTTTACCAATCGGCATAAATTGAGAAACGAGAGAATAACAACACCACGTGTGATGATGGAGGAGCAAGACATGAGTATCAGCAGAAAAAACCTGACCGCAGGCGCCCTGGGCGCCGTACTGGCTTGGGCCGGTTCGGCCGGCGCCGACGACATCAAACTTCCCGGCAGCATCGCCATGACCGCCTACGGCACCGGGTCGGCCGGCTACACGCAGATGGCTGCCCTGGGCAATCACCTGCAGAACAACTACGGCACGTCCGTGCGCATTCTCCCCGGTGAGAACGACGTGGCCCGCATGACGCCTCTAAAAACGGGCCGGGTGCCGCTGTGCTCCTGCGGCATCGCCAGCTTCTACGGGGCCGAGGGTGTGTTCATGTTCTCCGGCCCGGACTGGGGCCCGCAGGACATCCGCGTGGTCGGCACATCCATCGCCAACTTCGGTCTCGGGCTCGCTGTGGCCGGTGACATCGGCGTGGAAACGCCGGCCGATCTGGAAGGCAAGCGCATTGCCTACATCCGCGGCGATGACGCACTCAACGTGGGTGCCGAGGCCTTTCTCGCCTTCGGCGGCCTGACGTGGGACGACGTGGAACGGGTCGAGTTCCCAGGCTACGGCCGCTCCTTCGAGGGCATCATCGCCAACCAGGCGGACGCCGCTTTCACCATGACCGTGGCCCCACCGGCGCAGCAGCTCGACGCCAGCCCCCGCGGCATCACCTGGCCCCGGCTGGATCCGGATGACACCGAGGGGTGGGCGCGTTTCCAGGAGGTCGCCCCCTACTTCCAGCCCCATACGGTCACCCTTGCGGCCGGTGGCTATGACGACGACAACCCCTGGGTCGGCTCCAGCTATCCCTATCCCATCCTGGTGGCCAACCGGGACTTGGATGACGAAACGGTGCGGGGCCTTCTGCGCGTGCTGATCGAGGACAATGACCAGTACAAGGACGCCGCACCCGGTCTCGCCGGCTGGTCGCTGGACAACCAGAACATGGAGTGGGTCATCCCGTTCCACGATGCGGTGGTGGAGTACTACAAGGAAATCGGCCACTGGACCGATGCGATGCAGGAGCACCAGGACATGCTGGTGGACCGGCACCGCACCATCCGCATCGCCTGGGGCCAGTACGTCTCCGACAACCCGCCCAGTGACGAAGACGCGTTCAAGGAAGGCTGGATGGAAGCCCGCGCCGCGGCGCTCGAGGAAAAGGGCATGGATCCGATTTTCCGCTGATCGTCATCCACATCTGCTCTGGCGTGTGGCGGGCACCCCGAGGTGTCCGCCACCTTGACTTCACCGCCTCCACCACACTGCACAGGGCACTTCGGCCATGAGCACTCCGAACGCCGCGACCAACCCGCCCGAGCCGGAACAGATCTCCGGCATCCGCACGCTTCACGGCCCCTGGGCGTGGCTGCCACGGCTGGCGGCGCTGATGCTGAGCCTCACGGCGCTGGATTACCTACTCAACCTCGGTTACCTCTCGGTGATCACCCGGGTGGAAAGCCAGTTCTTCTACACGGTGGTGGCGCTGATGCTGCCGCTGGTCTACATCCTCTGGCCCATGTGGCCCGGCGCGAGCCGCACCCGCGTGCCCTGGTACGACGTGGTGCTGTTCCTGTTCGCCCTGGGGGTGTGCGGCTATTTCGTCTACAACGCCGAACAGATCCTCGACCGCGGCTGGGAGTACGCCGCCCCGGACCACGCCGTGGTCATGTCGTTCCTGTTCTGGGGGGTAATCCTCGAGGCCACCCGGCGCGCGGGCGGCCTGACCATCGCCATTATCGTGGCGCTCGCCAGCCTCTATCCCCTGGTGGCCGACACCATGCCCGGCCCCATCCAGGGCTTTCCGGCCAGCCCGACGGAGACGGCCATCTACCACGCCATGAGCCGCGAGAGCGTCATGGGCATCCCGCTGCAGGCATTCGCCAACCTGGTGATCGGGTTTCTACTGTTCGGCGTGGCCCTGCAGCATACCGGCGGCGGGAAGTTCTTCATCAACCTCGCCTTTGGCCTGCTCGGTCACGTGCGCGGCGGCCCCGCCAAGGTGGCCATCTTCTCCAGCGGGCTCATGGGCTCCATGAGTGGCAGCGTCATCACCAACGTGATGACCACCGGTGTGCTCTCGATCCCGGCCATGCGGCGGGTGGGTTTCAGCCGTTCTTATGCCGGCGGTGTCGAGGCCTGCGCCTCCACCGGGGGTGTACTGATGCCCCCGGTCATGGGCGCCACGGCGTTTATCATGGCCACGTTCCTGAACGTGCCCTATGGACAGATCGCCCTGGCGGCGGTGGTGCCCTCGGTGCTCTATTTCCTGGGGCTGTTCATCCAGATCGACGCCTACGCCGCGCGCTACGGCCTCAAGGGGCTGCCGAAACCGGAACTGCCGTCGCTGAAGCGCACGCTCAAGGAAGGCTGGTATTTCATTTTCGTGTTCGTGCTGCTGATCTGGATGCTCTTCTTCCTGCGCCGGGAGGCAATCGCGCCCTTCTATGCCACGGCGCTGCTGCTGTTCATCAACCAGGTGCTGCCCTACCAGCGCTGGGGCTGGCAGGACGTACTCAATTTCTTTTCGTCAGCCGCGAAGCTGTTTGCCGAACTGATCGCCATTCTCACGGGTGTCGGGCTGCTGATCGGCGCACTGTCCATGACCGGGCTCTCGGGCACCATCGCCAACGACCTCATCTACCTGGCTGGCGGCAGCACGCTGGTGCTGCTGCTCATGGGCGCACTCACCAGCTTCATCATGGGCATCGGCATGACCGTGACGGCGGCCTACATCTTCCTGGCCGTCGCGCTCGCCCCGGCGCTGATCCAGGGCGGCGGCATGAACCCCATGGCCGTGCACCTGTTCATTCTCTACTGGGGGATGCTCAGCTTCATCACGCCGCCGGTGGCCCTTGGGGCCTTCGCCGCCGCCACCATCGCCGGCTCTCGCTCCATGGAGACCGGGCTGCAGGCCATGCGCCTGGGCAGCGTGATCTACTTCATTCCGTTCCTGTTCGTTCTCAACCCGGCGCTGATTCTCCAGGGCAGCCCCCAGGAG
>SLBZ01000075.1 GCA_007126095.1 Aquisalimonas sp. | reverse complement strand
AGGGTGGACCTTCAGGTCCACCATGGCCGAGGATCCGCTAGCCAGCGCCTCACGCTGCCCGATCCAGTATGCCGTGCAGCTCCCGCCGTCGATCATCGCCGATGAACGCCGCGTCGATGGCGTTGCGGGTGAATCCGCACAGGGTGTCCCGGCTCAGGTCAAAGGCTTCGGCCACGGCGGTCATGTTGGCGGTCATGTAGCCGCCGAAGTAGGCGGGATCGTCCGAGTTCACGGTGACGTTGAGGCCCGCCTCCAGCAGCCGCGGAAGGTTGTGGTCGTCGATGGTATCGAATACCCGCAGCTTGACGTTGGCCAGCGGGCACACGGTCAGGCAGATGCCGCTGTCGGCCAGCCGCTCCACCAGTTCCGGGTCGCCGGTGCATTGCACGCCGTGGTCGACGCGCTCCACGCGCAGAATATCCAGGGCCTGGCGGATGTAGTCCGGCGGTCCTTCCTCGCCAGCGTGCGCCACCACATGGAAGCCGCGGCTGTGCACTTCCTCGAAGACCCGGGCGAACTTCTCCGGCGGGTGGCCGGTTTCGGCGGAGTCGAGGCCAATGGCGACGATCTGCTCGCGCCAGTGCATGGCCGCCTCCAGCGTCTCGAACGCCGACGCTTCGGACAGATCGCGCAGGAAGCACAGGATGAGCCCCGTGCTCATGCCGTGGGCAGCCTCGGCGTCCCGGCAGGCGCGCAGGATGCCGCCGATGACCGCATCGAAGGGCACACCCCGTTCGGTGTGGGTCTGCGGGTCGAAGAACATCTCGGTGTGTACAACGTTCTCCGCGGCGATCCGGTCAAGGTAGGCGCGCGTGAGGTCGTAGAAGTCCTGCTCTTCCAGCAGCACGCAGGCGCCGTTGTAGTAGAGGTTGAGAAACGACTGCAGATCGTCGAACTCGTAGGCGGCACGGACGCTTGCCACGTCCGGGTAGGGCAGCGCTACGCCGTTGCGCTCGGCCAGCTGGAACATCAGTTCTGGCTCCAGTGTGCCCTCCAGATGGACGTGCAGCTCCACTTTCGGCAGTGCCTGGATGAAATCGCGCACGGTGCTCTCCTGTTTGACGTATTTGTATACAAGTCTAACAGGGGTTGGCCTGATGGAGAGACCGGGGCGGTGCGGCAATTGATGTAGGGGCGTGCCGCCGGGGAAGCACCCCGGCGGCACGCAGACCCTTTACGGCAGGAACATCAGACCCAGACCGATGATGACACCGGTCACCAGCAGGTTGATCAGGCAGAAGCCCATGATGTCCTTCGCCTTGAGGCCGGCGATGGCCAGGGCGGGCAGGGCCCAGAACGGCTGGATCAGGTTGGTCCAGGCGTCACCCCAGGCCACGGCCATGGCGGTGCGGGCGTGGTCGACCCCGAGGGCGGCACCCGCTTCAAGCATGATGTCCGCCTGCACGGCCCACTGGCCGCCGCCGGATGGCACGAATATGTTGACGATGCCGGCGCTCAGGAAAGCGAACAATGGGTAGGTGGTTTCATTGGAAATGGCCACGAACCACTGCGAGAAGGTCGCCGCCAGTCCGGATTCGATCATCATGCCCATGATGCCGGCGTAGAACGGGAACTGGATGACGATGCCGCCCGCCCCCTTGATGGCTTCCTGCATGGAGTTCAGGAAGTGCCGCGGCCGGCCGTGCAGCATGATGCCGAGGAACAGGAACGTGAAGTTGACGATGTTCAGGTTGAGGCTGCCGCTCTGCACCAGGAAGTAGTACCCCAGGAAGACCAGCCCCATGACACCGGTCGCCTGGGACAGGGTGACGCTGTTCTCAACCTTGTCCGCCGGGCGTTCCCATTTCAGCTCCGGCGACTTCTCCTCCTCTGCCAGCTTGTCCGGGTCGACGGTGACGGCGTCCTCCGGGCGACCCATCATCAGGCGGTTGACCAGCGGGATGACGATCAGCATCAGCAGAACCAGGATCAGGTTGAACCCGGCGAAAATGGTTTCGCTGGTGGAGATGATGCCGATCTTGTCCTCCATGAAATGGCCGTCGGTGGCAATCACCAGGCCGATGGAACTGGCCAGCCCGCCGTGCCAGACAATGAAGCCGCTGTAGGCGCTGGCAACCAGCAGCCGGTAGTCCACCCGAGGCACGGCCTGCGCCAGCTGCCGGGCGAACAGCGCCCCGATGACGAGGCCGAAGCCCCAGTTGATCCAGGCGGCGAAGATGGAGACCACCGTCACCAGGACGATGGCCTGCCCTGGTGTCTTCGCCATCTGCGCCAGCGATGCGAGAATCTTCTTGAAGAAGGGCGTGCTGGCGAGCACGAAGCCCGTGACCAGGACCAGCACCATCTGCATGCCGAAGGTCAGCAGGTCCCAGAAGCCACTGCCCCAGAACTCGACCATGGCGACAGGGCTCTGCCGTTCGATGCCCATGCCCAGGGCGAACACCACCAGGCTCAGCAGCAGGACAATGACGAAGGGATCGGGCAGATAGCGCTCAACGAGACGCACGGATGCGTTGGTTAGGCCTTTGAACATGGATACTCCCCCGATTGGGTTGATGTGATTGTTAGATGTAATTGTTATAGGACCGCTCGCGCCAGCGGCACGTCGACCATAGACGCAACCCGTGGTCGGCGTCCACCGTTGCGGACAGGCGCCCCCGGCCCGGTTTCATGGGGAGTTTCCGGTACCGTCCCCGGCGTTACATCACAACGAATGGTCTAGGATGGAATGCGAAACTGGCATTTCGTTGTATGGTAGGGCCATGCGGCGGGCAGGGGCGCCGCCGAACGCTTCGAATAACGACAGTTTGTCTGGGGCACAAGTGGGAGGCTGGCGTGAGACAACCAGGCCGTGTGCTGATCTGGATCGTGGTCTTTCTTCTGGCCGTGGCGGCCGTCGCCGGCTTGCTTCACGTGCCCCTGGCGGACGCATTCCTGGCCAACCCGGTGTTCAACGGCATGATCGTTGCCGTGCTCCTGGTGGGCATCATCATCAACGTCCGCCAGGTGGTGGTACTGGGGCCGGATGCCGGGTGGCTGCGGGCCTGGCAGCGCGGGGCGGAACAGCTGCCGCCACCGCCCAGACGCGGCATGCTCGGGTCGCTGGGGCGGATGTTGCAGGAGCGCGGCGAGCGCGTGCAGCTATCCACCATGAGCATGCGTGCCATTCTCGACGGCATCCGTTCGCGACTGGACGAGGCCCGGGATCTCTCCCGCTACTTTATCGGACTGTTGATCTTCCTCGGGCTGCTCGGCACGTTCTGGGGGCTGCTGGATACTCTTGGTGGCATTGGCCGTGTGATCAGCGGGTTGAGCGTGGGTGGCGGTGACGCCACCGAACTGTTCGAGCAGCTTCGCACCGGGCTCGAGGAGCCCCTGGCCGGCATGGGCACGGCATTCAGTTCGTCCCTGTTCGGCCTTGCCGGCGCCCTGGTGCTCGGTTTCGTCGACCTGCAGGCCGGCCACGCCCAGAATCGGTTCTACAACGATCTCGAGGAGCAGCTCTCCGGTCTCACGCGGTTCAGCTCCGGCGCCCTGGCTAACGTCGATACCGAGCACAGCGTGCCGTCCTATATCCAGGCCCTGCTGGAGCAGACGGCGGAAAGCCTCGACCGGCTGCAGCGCCTGGTCGCGCGGCGTGAGGAAGAGCGCCGCAGCGCCGAGGAGAGTGTGGCCACCATAACCGAGCAGGTCGGCGAGCTGGCCGAGCAGATCCGCAGCGAGCACAAGCGCATGCTCAGCCAGGCCCGGGGACAGATGGAACTGCAGCCTGTGTTGCAGCGTCTCGCGGAGAGCCTGGGCGAGCGTTCCGATGATTCCGAGGGTATGGAGGAGCGTCTGCGCTCCCTGGACCATACCCTGCACCGTCTGGTGGAGGAGATGCAGACCGAGCGAACCGACCTGGCCGCGGAGCTGCGTGACGAGATCCGGCTATTGACCCGGACCGTGGCGCGATCCACGGGTAACGACCACGGCGAGCGGTAGGCGAGCGACAGACGTGTTTCCCGAGCGGCGCAATCGCAACGGTGTGAATATCTGGCCCGGCTACGTGGACGTCCTGGCCACGCTGCTGCTGTTGTTCGTGTTCGTCCTCAGCCTGTTCATGGTGGCCCAGTACTACCTCACCGACACCCTGGCCGGCCGCGAGGCAGCACTGGCGCGCCTGGAGGCGGAGATTGCCGACCTGGGCGACGAGCTGGCCATGGAGCGCGAGCTCCGCGAGGAGCTGGAGGCGGACCTGGTGGTATCCATCGCCGAGCGTGAGGCGCTGCGTGAGGCCCTCGGCGATGCGCAGACGCGCGTGGCGGGCCTTGAGGACGAGCTGGCCGACGCCGAGGCCACCATGGCAGCGGATGCGGAAACCCGGGAGCGCCAGGCCGCGGAGATCGCCAGCCTGCAGCAGGATCTCATGGCCCTGCGGACCCTGCGCGACGAACTCGAAGAGGAAGTGGGGGAGCTGGCCACCCGGCAGGAAGAGACCGAAGAGGAGGCCGCGGTCGCCCGCGACCGCACCCGGGCCCTGGAGGCGGAGCTGGCCGAGGCCGAAGAACGCACGCATCTCGCCCAGCGCGAACTGGAGCGTGAAGAGATCCGCGTACAGGACCTCCAGGCTCTCGTGGAAGAGCAGCAGCGGGCGCTGGAGCAGGAGGCGCAGTTGACCACGGCGCAGCAGTCCCGCATCGACCGGCTCAACCGCCAGGTGGAAGCGCTGCGGGAGCAGCTGCAGCGGGTCTCCCAGGCCCTGGCGCTCTCCGAGGAGACCGTGGCGGAGCAGGAGGAAGAAATCCAGGACCTCGGCCGCAGGCTGAATCTGGCGCTCATCGAACAGGTCCAGGAGCTCAGCCGTTACCGCTCCGAGTTCTTCGGCCGCCTCCGCGAGGTGCTCGGGGATCGCGAGGACATCCGCATCGAAGGAGATCGTTTCCTGTTCCAGTCGGAGCTGTTCTTCGCGACGGCGTCGGCCGAACTCGGTGACGAAGGCCGTGACCAGCTCGACAATGTCGCCGACACGATGATCGAGCTGCAGGACAACATCCCCGAGGGGATTCCTTGGGTGCTCCAGGTGGAGGGCCATACCGACCAGCGGCCCATCGCCACGCAGCAGTTCCCGTCCAACTGGCAGCTCTCGTCGGCCCGGGCGCAGGCGATCGTGGATTACCTCATCGACCGGGGCGTGCCGCCCGAGCGCCTGGCGGCCGCCGGTTTCGGTGAATATCACCCGGTTGCAGAGGGCACGGACCCGG
The DNA here is from genome assembly GCA_007126095.1 of Aquisalimonas sp. Taxonomy (GTDB): domain Bacteria; phylum Pseudomonadota; class Gammaproteobacteria; order Nitrococcales; family Aquisalimonadaceae; genus Aquisalimonas. Next base: position 1,433 of record SLBZ01000075.1, on the reverse strand, counting down.
AATCCCTGCGGCGCAATCGCCGTATCGAGATCCGCCTCACCCAGCGTTGAGGCGTGGCGCCGTATCGCCTGCCCCCGTTTCGGTGAGAAACGTATCGAAGGCCCTGCACAGCCACTCGATGTGGTCCGTGAGCGTATGTTCGCTGTCCACCAGGTGCAGCCGCACGGCATGCCGCTGCGCCCAGCCCACCACGATCTGCGGCGGGATGATGGTGTCGTGCCACCCGTGGACCACCTCCGTGAGGCCCGCTCTCGGCGTGGTGTCGCCGGTGTAGCCGGGGATGTCCACGGCCGGCGCCAGCAGGAACAGCCCGCGTGGTTGCAGGCTGCCGCTCGCCACGGCGGAGACGTAGCCGCCCATGCTCGAGCCGACGAGAACCAGTTGATCGCCCCCTGGCAGCGATTGTTCCAGCAGATGACCCACCCGTTCGTCCGGGTCCATGGTGAATTGGTAGTCCGGGCTCATCACCGCCAGCCCCCGCCGGCGGGCGACATCCGCCAGTGCCGAGATCTTGCGGCCCCAGGGGCCGCTCTCCTTGCCGTGGGCGAAACACACCGTGGTGGTCATGGTTCTGTCCTCGCGTCCGGGCCGGCGATCACCCTATCATGAGGATAGCGCCTCCTCTGAGAAGGTTGGCGAAACCGCCCGGGAACAGGCCGGCGCCGCCCGGAGTCAACACCGGACAGGCGCCCCGGGGCGCGGAGAGATCCTTCAGCCATGCGGACACCGTCCGACAGGGAGGAACGTCATGCCGGTAAGCAGAGATGCCATTGTGGATGCGGCCCTTGCGGTGGCCGAGCAGAGCAGTTGGGAGGCGGTGCGTCTGTACGACGTGGCGGACCATCTCGGTACCGACCTTGCGGCCATTCAGGCACATTTCCGCGAAAAGGAAGAGGTGGCGGATGCCTGGTTCGACCGGGCCGATGCGGCGATGGTGGCGGCGGCCTCGCAGCCCGGGGTGCAGGCGCTGCCCTCCAGTGAGCGCCTGCACTATCTGATCATGGCGTGGCTGGACGTGCTGTCACCCCATCGCCGGGTGACGCGCGAGATGATCAAGGGCAAGCTGGAGCCGGGCCATCTGCATGTGCAGATTCCCGCCGTGCTGCGCATCAGCCGCACGGTGCAATGGTTGCGCGAGGCCGCCCGCCGGGATGCGGCGGGCATGCACCGCGGATTGGAAGAAACTGTTCTGACCAGCATCTTCATTACCACCTTCAGCGGCTGGCTGACCGACGCCAGCGACGGTGCAAGCGCAACCCGCGCCCGGCTGTCCCGCCTGCTGCACGGTGCCGCGTGGATGGCGCGCTGGGTTCCCGGTTATCATCACGCGCCCCATGTGCGCGCGTTGCCCGGCGCGCAGGTCGCGGACAACGAGCGCACCGGCGCCGCGGAGACCCAAGCCTGAGTGCCCGGCTCACTGGGCTCACTGGGCT